>JBBROG010000038.1:0-41322 GCA_038229635.1 Gemmatales bacterium | reverse complement strand
GGGGAACACGCGTAACCCGGGGAACACGCGTACCCCGGGGAACACGCGTAACCCGGGGAACACGCGTAACCCGGGGAACACGCGTACCCCGGGGAACACGCGTAACCCGGGGAACGCGCGTAACCCGGGGAACGCGCGTAACCCGGGGAACACCCGGGGATTACATCCGGGGCCGTGTCGATGTATTGAACCCCCGAAGGGGGTGACGGAAGCGCGGATGGTCACGGCTCCGTCACCCGCTCCGCGGGTTCAATAATAATCTCACGTCCCCGGTTGGATTCCCCGGGTTGCGCTTCACCCGCTCCGCGGGTTGCGCTCCACCCGGGGCTACGATCCGTCACCCGCTACGCGGGTTCAATAACAATCTCACGTCGCCGGCCGTTGTCCCCGGGTTGCGCTCCACCCGCTCCGCGGGTTGCGCTCCACCCGGGGCTACGATCCGCCGCCCCTACGGGGCTAAGACGGAAAAGCGGGCGGCTGTCGGTCTTCTTGCGCGGCGGCACGTCAGCCGAGCCGCCCGCGATGCGCGCCCGCGCGGCAACCCGGCTTGCCCCCCGGAGACCCCCTTGTCAGAATGCCCTCCGCGCCCGCACCTCTCGGGAGGGATCGCCGTGCCCGCCGAAAACGCCCTGGCCCTCGTCCTGCGCACCACCGACTGGAGCGAGACGTCGCGCATCGCGACGCTGTGGACGCGCGAGTTGGGCAAGGTGCGCGTCGTGGCCAAGAGCGGCCGCCGCCTCAAGTCCGCCTTTGAAAGTGCCCTTGATCTCCTGACCGTCTGCCGTATAGTCCTGCTCCGCAAATCGTCCGGGGGGCTCGACCTGTTGACCGAGGCGCGGGTGGAGCGCCGCTTCCCGCGGCTCGCCGGCGACTTGCAGGCGCTGTACGGCGCCTACTACGTCGCCGAGCTGCTGGCGGACTTCACGCAGGACTACGACCCCCACCCCGGCCTCTTCGACGAGGCCCTGGCGACGGTCGCGGACCTCGAAGAAGGCGCGGGCGAGCAGGCCGGCCCGAGGCTGGCGCGGTTCGAGCTGGTGCTGCTGCGCGAGTTGGGCTATAGCCCGCTGCTCGACGCCTGCGCGTCGTGCCTCGCGCCCGTGACGGGGGAGAGGACGGCGTTCAGCGCGGTGGCGGGCGGGGCGGTTTGCGCGGGCTGTCAGGGTCAGCAGCGCGACCGACGGCCGCTGTCCGCCGCGGCGTGGCAGGCGCTGCGGGTGCTGGGGGAGTCGGGGGACGCATGGCGGCGCCCGTGGGGCGCGGCGGTGCGCGGCGAGGTGCGGCAGGCGCTCGGCGGATACGTCACGTACCTGCTCGGCCGACGGCCGCGCCTGCTGCCTTACCTTCAGGGGAGTTGAGGCCGTGACCATTCACAGTCAAGGACGACGCACGAAGGTCAAGAATCCGGGAAAGAGGAAGCTCCGGCTGCTCCTCGCGCCTCTGTCCCTGGCCCTCTGCGCCAACGGCTGCTCCTGGGACCAGCTGAACCCCTTCGCCGCCGCCCCGCCCGCGGCCGCGGCCGGCCAGCAGGAGAGCGTCATCCTCCGCGCCAGCCACCTGGAGGCCGCCCCGAGCATCGCCGGCGCCGAGGGGAGCCGCGACCTCGCCGCCGCCCGCGAGTTGTTCCGGCAAAAGGACTACGCCAAGGCGGAAAAGATCTTCCACCGCCTCGCCGAGGAGGGCGCCGACCGCAAGAGCGCCTGGGACGAGGTGTTCCGCTTCAGCGGCAAGAAGCCGGAGGTCAACGCGGTCGTCGCCGAGGAGGCTCGCTTCTACGAGGGCGAGTGCCTCCACGCCCAGAAGAACTACCCCAAGGCCGCCGACACCTACGTCCGCCTGCTCGGCGACTTCGGCTCCAGCGCCTACCGCGAGCAGGCCGTGCAGCGCCTGTTCGACATCGGCAACTACTGGCTCGAAGACACTCGCGAGGGGATGCGCCTCGCGAAGGAAGTGCGCGAGGGCAAGCGCTGGTTCGCGCCGCCCAACCCGTTCCACGTCGACAAGACCAAGCCGTTCCTCGACGAGGAAGGCCGCGCCCTCGAGGCGCTGGAGGCGGTGCGCTACAACGACATCAACGGCCCGCTCGCCGACAAGGCGCTCTTCCTGCTCGGCAGCGTCCACTTCTTCAACGAGAACTACCGCGAGGCCGATTACCACTTCACGCAACTGGTGGAGTCGCACCCGAACAGCTCCTTCGCCGCCCAGGCGACGGAGTTGGGCATCATCAGCAAGCACATGTGTACCGGCGGCTCCGACTACGACGGCCGCAAGGTCGCCGAGGCACGCGAGTTGGTCCACAAGGCGCAGGTCAGTTATCCGCAGCTCTCCGGCGACCCGGACAAGCGCGAGTTCCTGGAGCGGCAGCTGGTCGGCATCACCCTCCAGCAGGCGGAGAAGGACTATAAGACCGCCGAGTTCTACCGCCACACCGGCAAGCCGTGCTCGGCCTACTGGACGTATGAAGTGGTGCGTCGCCGCTACCCCGGCACGAAGTACGCCGACCTCGCCACCGAGCGCATGCTCGCGCTGAAGGCGCGGGCCGAGAAGGAGAACGGCGGTCCGTTGCCAGTGCCGGTGCGGGGGGCGGTCAACCCGACGCCCCCCCCGCAAGCGGCGCCGGGCGCCGCCGCGCCGCCGCGACAGTTGCCGGACCTGGGACAGCGGTAGCCGCGCGCGGCTTCGCGTCCGCCCGAAGCACGGAGAGGAAACGGACATGGCCGCCGCGCACCGCATCGGAATCCTCGTCGGCGCTTGCGCCCTGCTGCTGCCCTCGTGCGAGAACGGCGGCCACTTCACCGTCGCCGGCTACACGACGCGGCCGCAGTACCGCTGCGACGTCCGCACCGTGCGCGTGCCGATCTTCAAGAACCTCACCTACCGCGACGAGACGCGCCAGGGCCTCGAAATGGACCTGACGCGCGCCCTCGTCCGCGAGATCCAGCAGAAGACGCGGATGCGCGTGGTCGGCCCGGACTGCGACGCCGACAGCGAGTTGACCGGCACCGTCGTCTTCCTCAACAAGTACGCCATCAACCGCAACCAGCTCAACGAGGTGCGCGAGGGGATGACGAACCTGCGCGTCGACGTCGTCTGGAAGGACCTGCGCAGCGGCGAGTACCTGACGCAGCCGGCGCGGCGCGGCGACGCGCCCCGCCCCCCCGCCGACGGCGAGCCGGTCCCGCCGCCGAAGCCGGTCCCGTTCTCCGTCTTCTCCGAGGCGCACTTCGTCCCCGAGCTGGGCGAGTCGCCGGCGACCGCTTACAAGCGGAACGTCGACCGCCTCGCGGTGCAGATCGTGTCGCTGATGGAGGCGCCGTGGTAGTCGCGCCGCTTTTCCCGCTCCCCCGTCAGCCCCTCGTCGGGTAGAATGACGGCATGTCCACGAAACGTCCCCCGCCGCCGAAACGGAAGGCCGAGCGCTGGTATCGCGGCGCGAATATCCCCTTGCGCGTGATCCGCGAGTTCGCGCGCGCCGTGGCGGAGAAGTTTCACCCCGAAAAGATTATTCTGTTCGGCTCCTACGCCTACGGCACGCCGCACGCCGACAGCGACGTCGATCTCCTCGTCGTCATGCCGGCGCGGAATCAGATCGACCAGGCGGTGCGTATTGATCGGGCGGTCGAGCCCTCTTTTCCTCTGGATCTCATCGTGCGGACGCCCAAGAACTTAGCCTGGCGCCTGGAGGAAGGGGACTCGTTCTTGCGCGAGATCGTGTCACGAGGAAAAGTCCTCTATGACAAAGCTGACGAAGGAGTGGGTGCGAAAGGCCGAAGAGGATCTCGTTGCGGCGTTGTAGTGATGTCAGACTGACCGCTGAGCCAGGCCGGTAATAGCGGGGGAATGGCGACGCACCGCGGGGCCGCCTGGCGAGGCCAAGCGATCCCGTGGTGCGTCGCCATTCTTTGCGCCGGCCGCACCGGGACTCAGTAGCGATATCGCGCGGGCAAGACCATCGGCATCTGCGACGCTTCCATCGGCAACTCGTCGGCCGAAGTCGCCGGCGCCGGCGCGCCGGGGTAGGTGCGCCACTGCGTCTGATGATAGCCGTAGTTCGGGGCGTGGTAGGGCGGAATGACCGGCACGCAGCAGCCCGGCTTGAAGAGAATGCGCGGCACGCGCTCGTAGCGGTAGACGTAGGCCGGACAGCCCTCGCCCTGGCCGCACGCCCCGGTGGCACACCCCGTCGGAGGACAGGGCGGCGGGGCGCAGGCCGGCGCGCTCTCCCCGGTCGGCCCGGACGGCGTCGGCGGAGTCGAGGCCGGCAGCTTGGCCGCCTCCGGTCCCTGGACGATCTGCGGCATCGCCGCCGGGCTCGGTTGGAGCGCCAGCGCCTGCACCACCGTCTTACCGGCCGTCCCGCCGGGCGTCGGCACGCCGTCGGGCGACGTCGTGCTGTTGCCCCAGTGGTAAATCTGGGCGCCGACCGTCTTGCCGTTGGCGGCGCGGCCGCTCTCGACGATCGTCAGCATCTCCCCGGTCTCGAGGAGTTGCACCTGACACGCCTTCTGCCCCGTCGGCGTCGTCCAGTTCTGAAGGAGCCGAGCCTTCTGCTCCGGCCCGTCCAACTCGCGGACGCCGACGATCTTCTCGTTCCCCTTGCGCGCGTTCGCCGCGGGCGGCGGCGCCTGCCCCCAGGCCAGGGCGGACGACGCGAGAACAGCACACAGGGCTCCGCTCCAGCGTGAACTGACCATGCGACCAGCTTCCTTTCCGCGCAATGAGGACCGAGTTTGTCCGTGAATTTCTACCGCGGGACTCCGCCGCCCGGCGGCACGCCGCCGCCTCGCGGGGAGGACACGCCGCGCGAGGCGCCGCCCTGCTGCGGCGTGCGATTGGCGAAGCCGAGCGCGCCCCCGGCCGGGGCGACGACTCCGGCGCCGCTGCCGCGGTTCATGAAGTAGCGTTGGTAGTTCAACAGCCCCGTCGGGTGGCCGGTCGTCGGGTAGACCGGCTCGGCGAGGGGCGCGTCCTCGTTCGGCGACTGCTGCGTGAGGACCTGCTGCCGCAGCTGGTTGTGCTGGTCGACCACCGACTGGTTGAACTGGTTCTGGTCGTTGAGCGGCCGCACGATCCCGTAGTAGTTCACGCCCGGGTCGCTCCCCCGGCGCAGGAGGTTGATGTACGGGCTCACCAACGGCCGCGGCGCCTGATACCCCTGGGCCGACGCCTCGCCGGCCGCCAAGGAGGCGAGCAGGCCGAAGGACGCCGTCAGAGCGATTTTGCGTGTCCTCATCGTCGCGTATCTCCTCAGAAGGTCGGAGGGTTCCGGGCACTCTCAATTTTACCGCCGGCCGTTACAGGCCGCCATTCCTCTGACCGTCCACCGCCCGGATCGTCGCGTTGCCGAGCAGCGTCACGCCGAACATCCGCTCGAGAGGCGTCAGCAACTTGTTGAGGCGGTTGTTGAAGGCGATCCAGTGGTCCGCCTTGACGTAGATGCGGTCGCCGGGGAACAGCTGGTAGTTCGTGTTCGTCGCCGCCCCCTCGGTGATCGCCTGCCAGTCGACCGGCAAAATCTGCCGGTGGCCGGCGCCGCCCGGCACCGGACGGGCGACCCAGATGCGCTTGTCCGACGACGACTGCGGCAGGCCGTACACCTGGGCGAGCGCGTCGAGGACCGTCTCGCCGCCGACGACCGGCAGGCGGACGAGCTGCTGACCCAGCCCGCCGCCGTCGAAGATGACGTAGTAGACCTTGCTGTTGTAGGCGGCCACGTCGACGGTCACTTCGGGGTTGAGCAGCTTCTTGGAGAGCTGGGCGCGGACCGCCGCCTTGACCTCTTCCAGCGTCTTGCCGGCCACGAAGACGTCGCCGTAGACGCCGAGGCTGACCGTGCCGTCCATGCGCACCAGGTGTTCGCCGCGCACCTGCTGGAAGCCCCGCGTCCGCGCCAGGCTCACCACGATCTGCGGCTCCTTGAGGCTATTCCGCTTGGTGATCTCCTTGCGGAGGGCTTCGACGGCCTCGTCCGTCGTCAGGCCCGCCACCTGGAACTTGCCGTAGCGAAACCCGAGGTCGACGCGGCCCTCGTTGTCGACCGGGTAGATCGTGTTGATCGGCTCGTTCAGAGGAAGATATTTCGGGTCACCAAATATTAACAATTCGTCGAGCGGCTCGATGTGGTAGGGCGGCCGCGGCACGACGCGGAAGCTGTCGATCAGGAGGACGTCCGGCGGCTCGATGCGGTAGGGCGGCATCGTCACCTTGTCCAGTTCCCTGGGCAACTCGTTCCGGACCGGGCCGACCGGCACTTGGTGGAACGGCACCTTCCACGCCACCGCCTCGACGGGCGGCTTCTCCTCGCGCTCCACGCCGCGCGAGGATGCCCGCCAGACGACGGGCCGGATGCCGTCCTCGTCGCCGCGCGCTTCCGCCAGGGGCGTGCCCAGTTCCGCGAGCGCCCGCCCGCCGGCGAGTCCCGGCTCCGCGGCCCGCGTCAGGCTCGGCGACGGCGTCAGGCCGCCCGCGCCGGCGCCGAAGCCGCTCCCGAGCAGCGGATTCGCCAGGCCCGGCGCCTGCGACTGACAGCCCGCCCCGAACATGCCGCTGACCGCCACGACACTCAGGGCCACGACCAGAGGACTTCGGCTGCTACCGCGCATGTGCATTACTCCTTAGCGGCCCGTGGGCCAGGCATGGCAACGGCGGCACAAGGCGCCGCACCCCCGCCGTGAGGATCGCTCTTCGCGGACTCTTCCGCGCGGACGGCACAATCCGCCGCACTACTGGAATCGGTGCGGAAGGAGATTCTTCTTGACAAATAACGGAAATGCGCTTCGATCCGCAAAGTTTCCCCACACGTCGCAAAGGCCGCCGGCCTCCGCGCGCTTAGGGCGTTGCACCCCGTTAACACCGATATCATCGTTATTTCCGAAGAGATACAGCCTCTCACCGTGATTCCTTGCCTTGCGTCAATCTTTGGCGTTGCCGCGCGAGCAGGCCGAACACCTCCCTCGGTGCAGACGGCTCTTCACGGACGAGGGGCCTAAGTCCGCGTTATTAACCGGGTTCGCGTGCCTCTCGGCCCGGCGGCCTCTCGCGGGGAGGACAGGGAAGGGGGGGGGAACTCGTCGGGCCGGCACGAAGATCCGTGTTAACGTCCGCTAGCGCGGCGTTTTCCGAGCCGTTGGCATGAAGAGTGCGATACCATCTCTTCTCCTCCTTGACCGGTTTTGGGGATTGGGAAGTCGTTTGCGATGACGGATCGGATAACCCTCCGATCTCGGCGGGGGGATTCCGCCTTCATCCCGCCGGGGCGAAACCCGGCGCCCGGCCTTACCTTTGTCTTTCCTCTGTGTCCTCTGTGCCTCTGTGGTGAGTTCTTCCAGGGATTCTTACGGCGATTCAGGGGAGAAGCCGCGGGCGGGTCGCGCGTGACCCGGCCGGCAGGGTTGTTTTGTCCGGGGCTTTCAGCGTGGCCCGGAGGGGGCTATTATTGTGCCAGGCTTGCCGCCGCGCTCGCCGGTCCTCCGGACCCCAGGAAGCGGCGGCGCCGCCTTCGACGTTGAAGGCGGCGAGGAACCTGGAACCCGGACTGGCGTATTGGGCCCCCTGCCATGTTATCCCGTGAGACCACGCGACGCGAACCCATGGTGAGCAGCCGTACCTCCGACGTCCCGCCCGCGCCGCGCGCGCCGGTGCCTCCCGCGACGTCGGGGCCGCCGGCGCCGACCCCGCGCCCCTTCGCCTTACCGCCGGCTCTGGCCAGGCCGGTGTCGGTCCTCTCCCTCGTGCAGGCGCTGAGGCGCCGCTGGGTGCCGGCCGTAAGTCTCGGCCTGTTCGTGGGGGTCGTGGCCGCCGTTGTCTCCTGGCGCCTGATGCCCCCCGCCAAGTACAGTGCCTTCACCGCCCGCTCGCTGGTCCGCGTCAAGGCCATCGAGCCGACGATCGTCGGCCAGGCCGGCCAGCAGATGGAGTTCGGCATCTACCGGGCCACCCTGACGACGCTCATCAAGAGCCGCGTCGTGATCGACGAGGTGCTGCGCCAGCCGCACATCCTCGAGTTGCCGACGATGCAGGTGAGCGACCCGGTCGATTTCCTGCGTAACGAGATCCAGATCGACTCCAACCTCGGGGCGGAGGTGCTGCGCATTGCCCTGAGCGGCGAGAACCCCGACGACCTGTCCGCGATCGTGAACGCGGTGACGAACGCCGCCATCGACCGCATCGGCGACCGCGAAACGCGCGACAAGAAGCAGAGCCTGGAAAAGCTCCTGGTCATCCAGAAGCAGTACGAGGACATGCTCCAGAGCAAGAAAGAGCGCCTCGTCACCGTGGCCAAGACCGTCGGCACCACCGAGAACCCCGAAATCGCCCTGCTGTCGAACAACCTGGCGCGGGCCAGTCTCGAGATCAAGCAGGGGCAGCTGGAAACCGTCCGGTCGCGCATCCGCGAGACCCGCGTGCAGCTCGACCAGAAGCGCGCGCACCCCGACAAGAAGACGGACGTCGAGCCGGAGAGGCCGACACCGACCCCCGACGAGGCGATCCGGAACGAGGCCGAGGTGCAGTCAAATCTCACCCGCATCGCCCAGCTGAAGGCCGAAATTCAGCACTTTCACCGCATCTCGAGCGACAAGAAGGCGGCGGACGTCCTGATCGCCCAGCGCGGGCTGTACCGCGAACTTGCCATGCTCGAAGCCGCCGTGCAGGACTACAACCGGCGGACGCTCCAGGGGGCGCAAGGAGCCGCGAAGCCGACTCTGCCGAACGAACCGCCCGCGACGGAGTTCGCCGGCACGCTTGAGCAGCTGGAAAGACGCCAGGCGGCTAACACGCAGATCGAGAAGATCCTGGAGGATGAGATCGAGCAGAAGAAGGCCGAGATCCAGAAAGTCAAGGTGGATATCGTCGAGATTCAGGAGCTGCAAAAGGATCTCGCCGTGTCCGACGACATGAACAAGAACGTCAAGAGGCTGCTCGAGAACATGAAGGTGGAGATCCTCGCCCCCGAGCGCGTGACGCTGATCGAGAAGGCGGAGCCGCCGACGCAGCGCGAGGAGCGCCGCACCAAGTTCGCCGGCCTGATCGGCCTGGCCGCGTTCGCCTTCACGCTGTTCGGCGTCGGCTTCCTCGAGTTCCACGCGCGGCGCGTCCAGCGCCTCGACGACCTGACGCACGGGCTGGAAATCCCCGTGATCGGCACGCAGGGATCCGCCGCCTCGGCCGCCTCGTTCGGCGCCAAGGAGGCGCCGTGGTTCGACCTGCCCAACGACGGCATCGACGCCGCGCGGGCGCTGCTGGTCCAGCCGGGGGCGGGGCCGGCCTCGAAGACGGTGGTCGTCACCAGCGCGGTCGGCGGCGAGGGGACCAGCGCGACCGCGGCCAACCTGGCGGCGAGCCTGGCGCGGGCCGGGCGGCGCACGCTGCTCATCGACGCCAACCTCCGCAAGCCGTCGGCGCACCGGCCGTTCGGCCTGGAGAACACCGCCGGCCTCAGCGAGGTGCTGCGCGGCGAGACGGCCGCCGCCCCGGTCATCCGCGCGGCGCCGCTCGACCGCCTGTGGGTGATGACTGCCGGGCAGGGCGACCTCCGCGCCGTCCAGGGGCTGGCCCGCGAGACCGTCGTCTCGCTCCTGGAGCAGCTCAAGAGGGACTACGAGTACATCGTCGTCGATACGAGTCCGGTCGTGCCCACGGCCGACTCGCTGTTCCTGGCGCAGCGGGCGGACGCGGTGATCCTCTCCGTCCTGGCCGGAGTGAGCCGCATGCCGACCGTCTTCTCCGGCTGGCAGCGCCTCACTTCGCTCGGGGCGCGCGTCCTGGGGGCCGTGATGCAGGGGGCGTCCGACGACACCGCCACGGGGCACGCCTACCCGTTCCGACCGGCCCGGTGAGAGTCGGTTCCGGAAGCCCCTCGCCCCTGTACTCAGGGGAGAGGGGTTGGGGTGAGGGTGCCTTTACGCCCGGAAAAACCCCTCACCCCCGGCCCCTCTCCCCTGAGTACAGGGGCGAGGGGGGCTTACGGCACAGACTCTGAGTCCGCCCGCCGTGCGGGATGGCGCAACGCGGCGCGATTCCACGCGGCACCGTCACTGTTTTTTTCGCGAGGCAAGGTATGCCAGAGGCACACGCCAACTGTCTTGAGGCCGATCACTTCCGCTACGACCCGCCCCACCGCCGGGCGGCCGAGCCGGAGCCGCTCGCACCCCCGTCCTGGTACGGCGCGGCCAAGCGCGTCGCCGACGTGGCCGGAGCCCTGTCCCTGATCGTGCTCACCGCGCCTCTGTTGGCCGTCGTCGCGCTGGTCGTCAAGCTGACGTCGCGCGGGCCGGCCATCTACTCCCAGCTGCGCGTCGGCCTCGGCGGCCGGCTGTACACGCTTTACAAAGTCCGCAGCATGTACCACAATTGCGAGGGCTCCGGCGGCCCCAAGTGGGCCACGAAGAACGACCCGCGCGTCACGCGCGTCGGCCGTGTGTTGCGCAAGACGCACCTGGACGAACTGCCGCAGCTGTGGAACGTGCTGGCGGGGCACATGAGTCTGATCGGCCCGCGCCCGGAGCGGCCCGAGTTCGTGGCGAAGCTCGAGAACGTCGTGCCGCTGTACCGTGAGCGGCTGCGGGTCCGCCCCGGCATCACCGGCTTGGCCCAGGTGCAGCTGCCGCCCGACACCGACCTGGGCAGCGTCCGCCGCAAGGTCGCTTACGACGTCTACTACATCCGCTATCTGGGTTTGTGGATGGACGTCCGGGTCGCCTTCGGCACGGCCCGCTACGTCCTGCGCAACTACTTCGGCGGGCTCTGGGACCTGTTCGACGTCCCCGGCGGGCGGCCCGTGGAAGGGCACTACGAGCGACTCGTCGGCTACGCGGTCCTGTCCGCCCCGCACGACGTCTCGCGCCACGGCCGCCACGACACTCTGTGTGACGTAGAGATCTTGCGTGACACGCCGGCCGACGGCCTCGAAGTGCGGGGCGCCGACGCCAAGGCCCATTGATTCAGGGGTCCCGAGGGGCGCGACCCCGGCCGCCCCGCGGAGGACCCCGACGTGACCGATTGGCCTCGACCGCCGATCCTCTATATCGCCCATCGCCTGCCGTACCCGCCCGACAAGGGCGACCGCATTCGCTCCTACCACACCGTGCGTTGCCTGGCCCGCCGCGCCGCGGTCCACCTCGCCTGCCTCGCCGACGAGCCCGCCTCCGAGGAAGACGTCGCCGCCCTCCGTGGCCTGTGCGCCGACGTCGCGGTCGTCCCCGTCGGCCGCGCCGGCCGCTGGGCGCGGGGCCTCGGCTCGCTGGCGCGGGGCGGCACGGTCAGCGAAGGCGCCTTCAGCTCGCCGGCGCTCCGGGCCACGTTGCGCGAGTGGGCGCGGCGGACGCCGTTCCGCGCCGCCCTGGTGTCGGCGTCGAGTCTCGTCGCGTACCTGCGCCTGCCCGAGCTGCGCGACGTCCCCGGCGTGGTCGACCTCGTCGACGTGGACAGCCAGAAGTGGCTCGACTACGCCGAGGCGGGCGGCGGCCCGAAGGCGTGGCTGTACCGCACCGAGGGGCGACGCCTGCGCCGCGTCGAGGCGGGCTTGCCGACGTGGGCGCGGTCCGTGACCCTGGTCAGCGAGGCGGAAACGGCTCTTTACCGCCGCTTCGCCGCGGCGGGCCAGGTCGCCGCCGTGACCAACGGCGTCGACCTCGACACCTTCCGCCCCGACCGCGCCGCGGAGAGAGACGACCCGCCCTCTTGTGTGTTCGTCGGCGCGCTCGACTACCGGCCGAACGTCGACGCCGCCTGCTGGTTTTGCGACGAGGTCTGGCCGGCGCTGCGCGAACGACACCCGCGCGCGACCTTCCGCCTCGTCGGCCGTCGGCCGGCCCCGGCGGTGCGGGCGCTGGCGGCGCGGCGCGGCGTCGAACTGGTCGGCCAGGTGCCGGACGTCCGGCCGCACGTCGCGTCCGCCACCGCCGTCGTGTCGCCGTTGCGCATCGCGCGCGGCTTGCAGAACAAGGTTTTGGAGGCGCTGGCGATGGGCAAGGCCGTCGTCGCCTCGCCGCAATCGCTCGCCGGCTTTTCGCTGCGGCCCGGCCGCGAGCTGCTGTCCGCCTCGGCGCCGGCGGAGTGGGTCGAGACGCTGAGCCGACTCTTCGGCGACGCCGCCCTGCGTCACCGCCTCGGCGACGCTGGCCGCTCTTACGCGGAGGAGAATCACGATTGGGAACGCTGCCTGCAACCCTTCTTCACGCTCCTGGGGCTGGACGAGCCGGCGACGTGCGCGAGGGGAGTCCCGTGAATCCGGCCTTCCCGTTCTTCCCGCCGCCCCCGCCGGCCGTGCTGAACGCCCGCCATTACGGCGGACTGACGCTGGCGACGGTGCTGCTGACCGTCTACGGCGGCATCATCCCGCTCAACTACCGTGACGTCGCGCTCGACAGCGCTCTGACGCGCCTCACGCGGCCCGACGTCATCGACCCCGGCACCGCGCAGGCGCGCGGCGACTGGGTCGTCAGCGTTTGCCTTTACGCGACGCTCAGTTTCCTGGCGATGGGCGCCCTCGCCGTCGACCGGGGGGCGCGGCGCGGTTGGGAGGTCGCGTTTCTCTGCTTCGCCTCGTGCGGGCTGCTCGCGGTCTTCGTCGAGTTCTTGCAGTGCTACTTCCCGCCGCGCACCGTGTCGGTGAACGACCTCGTCGTGGAGTCGGCGGGCGCGGCCGTCGGCGTTCTCGCCTGGCTCGCGGCGGGGCGGCGGCTGACCGAGTGGTTCCGGCGGCTGTACGCGGTTCGCGGGCTGACGAACCTCGCCCGGCTGGCGCTGCCCGGCTACGTCGCGGCGCTCCTGGTCGTCCTGCTCATGCCGTTCGACTTCGTGATCCGCTCGGCGGAGTTGGCGGCGAAGTTCGACGACGGCCGCGTCGTCCTCGTGCCGTTCGCCCGGCTGGCGGAAGGGGCGGTGCCGTTTGCCGTCAAGACGCTGTCGAACGCCTTCTGCTTCGGCGTCCTCTCCTTCCTGACGTCGCTGGCGCTGGCGGAGGCGAACAAATGGCGGACGTGGCGTACCGCTTTCGTGCTGGGCCTCGGCGCGAGCGCGGGCATCGAAGTGCTGCAATTCTTCGTCTACTCGCGCTCTTGTGACGTCACGGACATCATTACGGGAACGGCGGGGGCGCTGCTGGGTTGGGGCGCGGGGCCGTTCGCCGAAAGACTCGGGCGGCGCGCGTCGGCGAGGCCCGGCGCGGCGTTGCGGGTCGGGCTGTGCGCGGCCGCGCTGTCGGCCTGGCTCGGGGCGCTGCTGCTGATCGAGTGGCACCCACTTGGCGCGTTCACGGCCGACCCGAAGGCGTTTCAGTCCGAGGAGGAGGAGTTGCCCGCGTTCGGGCTCAGGCGAATGAGTTGGGCGCCGCTGGTCGATTACTACTGGAACGATAAGTACAACGCCCTCGACCAGTTCGCGAAGAAGTCGCTGGCGTTCGCCCCGCTGGGTCTGCTGGCCGCGCTCCTGCCGCTGCGCCGGCACGGCGCGCGCGTCGGCCTGGCTGCCGCCGGCGCCGCTCTGTTAATCGGGGCGGTCGTCGAAGCCGGGCAGTACTACCACCCCGCCCACCACCCGAGTGTTACTGATCTACTATTGGGTGTCCTGGGCGCCGCGTCGGGCTACGTCGTCACGCGCCACGTTCTGGCCGCCCTCGCCCCAGGGGTCGCCGCGATGGGAAAGGCCGCATGAGCACCGCCGCCAAGACGCTCCTCGAAGACGGCCTTCCGGCCGCCCCGGCGGCGCCCGAGCCGGCGCTGACGGTCATCGAGCGCCGCACCGGCTGGGGCTCCGTCGACTTCCGCGAGCTGTGGCGCTACCGCGAACTGCTGGTGTTCCTCGCCTGGCGCGACATCAAGGTGCGCTACAAGCAGACGGCGCTCGGAGCCGCCTGGGCGCTCTTGCAGCCCTTGGCGACAATGGCGGTCTTCGCCGTCTTCCTCAAGCCGGGCGGCGACGACGTCGTCAACTACCCGCTGTTCGCCTTCACCGGCCTGTGGGCGTGGATGTTCTTCGGCAACGCGGTCAGCTCGGCCAGCCAGAGCGTCGTCGCCAACCAGAACCTCGTGACCAAGGTCTATTTCCCGCGCATGCTGATCCCGATGGCGGCGGTCGCGGCGGGCTTCGTCGATTTCCTCGTCGGCACGCTGGTCTTCGTCGGCATGTTGCCCTTCTCGCCGGGCGACGGGCCGGGTTGGGGCGCGCTGCTGGCGCCGCTGTTCGTGCTGCTCCTGGGCCTGGCGGCGGTCGGCGTCGGCGCCTTGTTGGCGGCATTAACGGTCGCCTACCGCGACTTCAAGCACGTCATCCCCTTCCTCGTCCAGTTCGGCCTGTTCGCCACGCCGAGCATCTACCACCCCGGCGTGTCGGCGTCGTGGGCGGCGCGGCTGCTGCTGCCGCTCAACCCCGCTTACGGGCTGATCCTGAACTTCCGCCAAGCGATGCTCGGCCGACCCCTGGACCTGCCGTCGCTCGCCGTCTCCGGCCTGGTCAGCCTGTTGCTGGTGGCCGCCGGCTTCGCGTATTTCCGCCGCGTGGAGCGCGGCTTCGCGGACATCATCTGATACCGCAGCGAGGACGATCTCCCCCATGAAAGGCCTCCTATTCACCCTGGCGCTCAGCTACGGCGGCGCGGTCGTCGGCCTGTTCGAGCCGTTCGTCGGCTTCCTGGCCTACGTCATGCTCGCCAACCTGCGGCCGGAGTACATCTGGTTCTGGGCGGTGCCGCCCAACGGCAACTACAGCCGCGTCGTCGCCGGCGGAATGCTCCTGGGGTGGGCGATGAAGGAGTTCCTCGCCGCGCGCCAGCGCGAGCCGCAGGCGAGCCTGTCCGCGTCGGTCGCCGGCTTCGCCCTGCGCCCGCTGCTGGCGCTGACCGGCCTGGTGTCCGGCACGCGCGTCGGCGAGTTCGGCAAGGCGCGTGCCGTCATCGCCTGCCTGGCCGGCTTCTGGTTCTGGGTGATCCTGAGCGGCGCCCTGGCGCGCGACCAGGTCATCGCCGACAATTTCATCGACATCTTCTCGAAAATCTTCCTGCCGGTGATCGTCGGCATCTGCCTGATCGACAGCGTCGGCAAGCTGCGGATGCTCGCCTGGACGCTTATGCTCAGTCAGGCGTACATCGCCTTCGAGGCCAACCTGTCGTACTACCAGGGCTACAACCGCCTGCTCTACGACGGCATGGGCGGCATGGACAACAACAGCGCCAGCATCGGCATGGTGACCGGCTTCGGGCTCGCCTTCTTCCTGGGGCTCTACTCGCCGCGGCTGTGGCAGCAACTCCTGGCGTTCGGCTGCGCCGTCCTGCTGGCGCACTCGGTCATGTTCGCCATGTCGCGCGGCGCCATGCTCGCCCTCATCATCACGGGGGTGATTTCTTTCCTGCTCATCCGCAAGACGACGAAGCACTACGCGATCCTATTAGTCGCCGTTCTGATCGGTCTGCGCCTGGCCGGGGCCGAGGTGCGCGAGCGCTTCTTCACGCTGTTCGCCTCGGCCGAGGAGCGCGACGCCTCGGCGGAGAGCCGCATCAAGCTGTGGGGCGCCTGCTGGGACGTGATGAACAAAAACCCGGTGTTCGGCGTCGGCCCCGACCACTGGGCGTCGCAGTCGCACCGCTACGGCTTCACCGCCGGCAAGGAGGCGCACACACTCTGGCTCCAGGTCGGCGCCGAGACTGGCGTCGTCGGCCTCGGCCTGCTCGTGAGCTATTACGGGATCTGCGTCTTTCGCCTTTGGCCGCTGGCGCGCGGCCGACTGCCGGAAGGCGCCGACCCCTGGCTCTCCTACCTGGCCTGCGCCGTCATCGCCGCCCTCGTCGGCTTCGGCGTGTCGGCGCAGTTTGTGAGTTTGAAACTCCTGGAAATTCCCTATTATGTGGCCCTGCTCGGCGCCGGCGTGCTGAAGGTGTCTTCCGTCCGCGCGGCGGAGAAGGCCCCGGAGGCGCCGCGCCAACTCGTGCCCCTGCCGGGGGCGGTGTGACCTTATGCCCGCCGCGATCCGCGTCGAGAACCTGTCGAAGCTGTACCGCCTCGGCTCGCGCCGCAAGGGCTATAACACCTTGCGCGAGAGTCTGGCGGGGGCCGTCAACCCGCTGGCGTGGGCGCGCCGCCTGCGCCGCGCCCGGCCCGCAGAGGGAGAGGCGGCGAACACGCTGTGGGCTCTGAAGGACGTCTCCTTCGAGGTCCGTCAGGGCGAGGCGGTCAGCGTCATCGGCCGCAACGGCGCCGGCAAGAGTACGCTGCTCAAGGCGATCAGCCGCATCGTCGAGCCGACTTCGGGCCGTATTGAGATCCGCGGTCGCGTCGGCAGTCTGCTGGAGGTCGGCACCGGCTTCCACCACGAGCTGACCGGCCGCGAGAATATCTTCCTGAACGGCGCCATCCTCGGCATGACGCGCCGCGAGATCACCGCCAAGTTCGACGCCATCGTTGACTTTTCGGGCGTCGAAAAGTTCCTCGACACGGCCGTGAAGTATTATTCCAGCGGCATGTACGTCCGCCTCGCCTTCGCGGTCGCCGCCCACCTGGAGCCGGAGGTGCTGATCGTCGACGAGGTCCTCGCCGTCGGCGACGCGCAGTTCCAGAAGCGCTGCCTCGGCAAGATGCAGGAGGTCAGCTCGTCGGGCCGGACGGTGCTGTTCGTGAGCCACAACATGGCTGCCGTTGCCGAGCTGACGCGGACCTGCGTCCTCCTCGACCAGGGCCGGCTGGCGGGCGTCGGGACGCCGCCGGAGATGATCGAGTGCTACCTGAAGCAGCAGACGAGCCTCTCCGGCGAGCGCGTCTGGCCCGCCGAGGCAGCGCCGGGCGACGAACGCTTGCGGCTGCTCGCCGTGCGGACTCTCGGTGCGGACGGCGCGGCGGCGTCGGGCGTCTCCATCGAGGAGCCGTTGGACGTTGAGGTGGAGTACGAGGTCGTCGGCAACCGGCAGCAGGTGAACGTGGCGCTGAGCGCCTTTCACGGCGGCCACGCCTACGCTTTCGCGGTGAATAACAATCGCGAAAATCTGGAGTTGCCGGAGGGCGGTTTGGAGCCGGGCCGCTACCGGACGGTCTGCACGGTGCCGGGGAATTTCCTCAACGAGGGGACGTACCGCCTCGACGTCTTCCTGGTGCGCGACCAGAAGCCGGTGGCGCACGAGGAGGCGCTGACGGTGACGGTGCGGGACACGGGCTTCCTGCGCTGCGGCTACGTCGGCGTCTGGCCCGGCCCGCTGCGGCCGATGATGCCGTGGAAAACGGAGCGCGTTTGACGAATTCCCCCCTCTCCCCTTTGGGGAGAGGGGAGACAAGGTTTGAGGGATAAGATGGGCGACCTGCTGAACACGATCCACAAGAAGCTGCGGCGGCTGCACTACCGCCTGCCGGGCTACGAGGCGCGCCAGGCGATGCGCCGCGCCATGACGCAGCTGCCGAACGGCTCGATGCAGATGTACGTCGAGGACTACACGATGATGTCGCCCAGCCGCCTGGCGGCGCTGGAGCGCGGCGTCCGCTCGGTGGTGCGCCGCGGCGTCGCCGGCGAGGTCATGGAGTGCGGCACCGCGCGCGGCGGCTCCGGCGCGCTCATGGCTCTGTGGCTGAAGCGCCTCAATACGCCGAAGAAGATCTACATCCTCGACACCTTCGAGGGCATCCCGGCGCCGACGCGCGCGGACCCCGACTACGACCGTGCCGTCGCGTTCACCGGCGACTTCAAGGGCGAACTCGACCAGATTGCGGCGATGTACGAGCGCTTCGGCGTCCTCGACCGCGCCGTCTTCGTGAAGGGCAAGTTCCAGGACACGCTGCCGACGCTCGACGTGCCGCCGCTCGCCCTCCTGCACCTGGACGCCGACTGGTACGAGTCGACGATGGTCTGCCTGAATCACCTGTGGGACAAGGTGACGCCGGGCGGCGTCGTGCAGTTCGACGATTACGGCAGTTGGGAAGGCTGTAAGAAGGCGGTCGACGAGTTCTTCCACACGCGCGGCATCACCGACGCCCTGCACTTTATCGACCGCGACGGCCGCTGGGTAATGAAAACGAAGTGATTCCCTCCATGAAGTTGACGATTATCACCAGCTGCGGCGCGTGGGGCGGCGCCGAGGTCCAGACGGCGGGGCTCGCGAACCGCCTCGCCGAGCGCGGCCATCGCGTCACGCTCGTGACCTACGGCACCGACCAGTACGCCCGCCACGACTGGGACCGCCGCCCCGAGGTGGAGTTGATCCACCACGACGCACCGGCGCCGAAGGCAGACTTCGGTTGGGCCGCCGCCTGGGCGCTGGTGCGGCCGCTGGACGGCGACGTCTGCGTCGTGTCCAAGCCGAGCTACGACCACGGCAACTGGCGGCTGGAGTTGGCGCCGCGCCTGCGCTTCCGCCGCTTCTTCACAATCGAGCAATGCACCGGCGACGCGCCGTTGCCGAAGACGAGCCGCCGCTACCTTTTCGGCCTGCTGCCGGGGCCGGGTCTGTGGTGGTATCGCTACCGCCTGAGACTGCGCTTGCGGGCGATGGGGCCTCGCCGGGTCGTCTGCGTCAGCGACGGCTTGAAGGCACGCCTCGTCAACGACTACAGCTATCCTCATAAGAAATTATTGACGGTCCATAATGGGATCGATTCTGCCCGCTACCGCCCCGACCCGGCACAGCGCCTGAAGACACGCCAGGCGTGGGGCGTTCCCGACGACGCCCTCGTCTTCGGCGCCGTCGGCCGGCTGGCGCACATGAAGGGGTACGACATGGCCATCGACGCCTTCGCCAAGCTGCGTGCGGGGCGGCCGAACCTCGACCCGTGGCTCGTACTGACCGGCGAGGGGCAGGAGGAAGGGCGCCTGCGCGCGCAGGCGAAGGCGGCGGGCTGCGGCGAGCGCGTCGTCTTCGCCGGCTTCAACGCGCGGCCGTGGGAGGCGCACGTCGGCCTCGACGTCTTCGTGATGCCGAGTCGCACCGAGGGGTTGCCTCTGTCGCTGCTGGAGGCGATGGCGAGCGGCTGTCGTCCGGTGGCGATGGGTGTCGGCGGCATTCCGGAGGTGATAACGAGTCCGTCACTCGGCTGGCTGGTGGCGCCGGAGGACCGCGCGGGCTTTTTGGCGGGATTGGCCGCCGCCGCCGACGCTTCGCCGGAAGAGTGCGCCCGCATGAGCGAGTGTGTCGTCGACCACGCCCGGACGCACTTCGACGCGCGCACGCAGTTCGACCGGGTCGTCGAGGTGATCGAGAGTCTTTAATGCCGCTTGCGGCTGCGCACCAACATGGCCAAGGTCAGCATCATCCTGCCGACGTACAACCGGGCGCGGTTCCTGCCGCAGGCCGTCGACTCGATCCGCGCGCAGACGTTCGCCGACTGGGAGTTGATCGTCATCGACGACGGCAGCACCGACGACACGCCGCAGGTGATGGAACGCCTTGTCCCCACGGTTCCGCAATCGATCCGCTATATCCGCCAAGCGAACGCCGGCCCGCCGGGGGCGCGCAACGCCGGCCTCGACAACGTCGGCGCGCCCTACGTCGCCTTCCTCGACAGCGACGACTTGTGGCTGCCGCACCACCTCGCCGACTGTGTCGCGGCGCTCGACGCGCACGCCGACTTCGACCTGGTCCTCGGCGCCCTGCGCCGCGTCGAGCCGGACACGGGCCGCGTCGTCGAGGAGAGCACGTTCCACCCCGACGGCGAGCCGCACGCTTTGCTACGCCTGCGGCACCGGAAAGAGGGCAAGCTGCACCTCATCGACGACCCGCGCTTGTTCGCGACGGTCCTCTACCACGGCGGCGTCGGCGTCTTGCAGAACACCCTCTACCGGGCGCGCGTCTTCGAGACGATCCGCATGCGCCCGTACCGGGTCTGCGACGACCGCTTTTTCGGCTTCGAGCTGGTGGCGTCGGGCTACCGGCCGGCGTGCCTGGACGACGTGCATGTCATTTACAACTTGCACGCCGCCGGACACATTTCGGCTCCTGGCGGAGTCGGGGCGGTGGACAAACAGGTGGACATCGCGCACCAGGTCATCGGCTGTTACGAGGACGCGGGCCGGGTCTTCGCGCTGAATCGGTGCGAGCGGCGGGCGCTCGACCGGCGCCTGGCGCACGAGTGGTTCTGGCACCTCGGCTACAACCTGCTGTGGGCGCACGGACGAAGCGACGAGGCGCTCGACGCTTTCCGCCGCGGGCTGGCCTATGACCCGTGGAACGCCGGCCGCTGGAAGACGTACCTCCTCGCCCGGCTGCGGTCCGCGGCTCGGGCCTGGGCCTGACCGCCGCTTGCGGCTTCGCACTCGACGACAAGGACGACCCGTGTATAATCAATTTCTGGTATCGCCCGAGTTCGGCGGCGCCGCCCGCGTGGCGGTGCGCCTGGCCGAGTTCGTGCGCCGCCAGGGGCGCGACAGCCGCGTCTGGGTGCCGGGCGAGGGGATTGCGCTCGCGGAAGTGAGACGCCTCGGCCTTCCGACTCACCCCTATGACCTCTTCTCCGCCTACGGAAAATCGCGTTTTCGCTCGGCGCTGAGCAACTTTTCGTTGGGGCGCGACCTGCGGAGACAAGGCGGCAGCCTCATCCACGTCTACACGCCAGCCGCCTACGGCGCCCTGCGCTACGCCTGGTGGTTCGCCGGCGTGACGCGCGTCGTGCATCTCCAGTCGATGGAAACCGAAGAGGATCTCCGCTGGGCGTTGCGGCCGGCGCCGGAACTGGTCATCACCTGCAACCGGGTGCTGAAGGGGCCGGTGGAACGCGCCGTCGCCGGGCGCGGCGCCGGCTGCCTCGTCGCCGTCGTGCCCAACCCGGTCGACACCGAGCGCTTCACCCCCGACAACAAGCGGGCGGCGCGCGCCCGCGTCGGTGCCCCGCCTAGCCGGCCGCTGCTGCTGATGCTCAGCAACCTGTCGCCGGTCAAGGGGCAGGAGACGGCGATCCGGGCGACGGCCCTGCTGAAGCGGCGCGGCATCGACGTCTTGTGCTGGATGGCCGGCCTCGAACGCGGCGGGACGACGACCTACACGGATAAGCTGAAATCTCTTATCGCCGAACTCGGCGTCGGCGACCGGGCGGTGCTGCTCGGCGAGCGCCGCGACACGCCCGACCTGCTGCGCGCCGCCGACGTCTTCCTCCAACCCGCCTCGACGGAGGGGATGCCGCTCGCCGTGCTGGAGGCTCAGGCGACCAAGCTGCCTGTCGTCGCGGCGCCGGTCGGCGGCGTGCCGGAGATCGTCGCGAACGGCGAGACCGGCTTTCTCGTCGCGCAGGAGGACGTCGCCGGTTACGCCGACGTCGTCGCGCGACTGCTACAAGACCACGCCTTGGCGAGCCGCCTCGCCGAGAACGCCTACGCCCGCGCCACGACCGAGAACGACTGGCCGACGTTCTGCCGGCGCGTCTGGGACCTTTACGGAGAGGTCTTTGAGCGAAGACGCGCGGCCGGCACGACACGAGGGACGCCGCCATGACCGACGAGGATAAGGCCCCCTGGCACGAGCGCTGGCCGCTCCTGGGCCGCGGCCGCAACGGGATGCGCGACGGCCTGTTCCGCCTGATCGACAAGGTCTTGCGCACCGACGACGGCCGGGAGATGGCCGCGCGGTCGCTGCAAGGTCTGCTGCCGGCGCGCGCCGACTGGCAGCCGCCGGCCGACGCCCTCGCCCCGCCTTACGCCGACCTCGGCCGCGCGGCAACGTCCGCCGCGACCTGCCTGCGCTCCGACCCGATCATCATCACGGCCCGCTTCCGCAGCGGCTCGACGCTCCTGTGGAACCTGTTCCGCCAGCTCGACGGGTTCACCAGCTACTACGAGCCGCTCAACGAGCGCCGCTGGTTCGACCCCGCGGCGCGCGGCAGCCACACCGACAAGACGCACAAGAACGCCGAGGAATACTGGCGCGAGTACGACGGCCTCGCCGAACTCGGCAAGTTCTTCCGCGCCGACTGGCACGAGCGCCACCTGTACATGGACGCCGACTTCTGGGATCCGGATTTAAGGCGATACGTCGAGGTGATGGTCGAGCGGGCGCCGGGGCGGCCGGTGCTGCAGTTCAACCGGATCGACTTCCGCCTGCCGTGGTTCCGCAAGAACTTCCCGAACGCGAAATACGTCCACCTGTATCGCCACCCGCGCGACCAGTGGTGCTCGGCGCTGATGGACGTGCGCTGTTTCGGACCCGAGAGCGGCGATATGGCCGCCTTCGCCCCGCACGACAAGTTCTACCTCCGCGCCTGGTGCCGCGACCTGCGCTACCACTTCCCCTTCCTCGACGAGCGCTGCGGCGCCCACCCCTACGCGCTGTTCTATTTCGTCTGGAAGCTGTCGTACCTGTTCGGCGTGCGGCACTGTCACCATTCTGTGGCGTTCGAGCAGCTGGTGACCGAGCCGGACGCCGAACTGACGAAGCTGTTCGCCGCCGTCGGCGTCGCACCGGGGCCGCTGGACCGGCTGAAGGCGATCCTGGTCAAGCCGGCGCTGGGCAAGTGGAAGGAGTACGCCGCCGACGCCTGGTTCCGGCGCCACGAGGAGGCGTGCGAGGAGACGCTGGCCGACTTCTTCCGCGCCTCCTGACCGATGGCCGCGCTCCCCTGGAACGTGGTCGATCCTGCTTTTCCCGCATTACTGCTCCTCACCCTCCCTCGGCGGATTACAATGCCCGTGGTGCGAGACGCGGTTCCGCCCCGTAAATCCGCCGACCGCGCCGACGAATAACCACACAACGACTCGTGACAGGGACAGAGTGTGCGGTTAGACTGATCGTCTTACGGGCCGATGCGAGCGCGACCCATCCGGCCCGGTGCCCCTCGTTCTCGCGGCCGAGGTTGTCCCCATGGTCCAATTCGCCGTCCTGTTCCGCTGCCTGTCCGCGGCCCTCCTTCGCAACGGCCTCAAGGCGATGGCCCAGTCGGTGCCGTTCGGGCCGACGCTTTGCGAGATCGCCGAAAGTACCCTCGAGGAGTACCGCCGCCGCTGCAACGACGCCAACGCCGAGACCCGGCTCCGCACCGAACTGGAAGCCCTCGCCCAGGCCAAGTCGGAGAACGTCCGCCCTGCCGCCGTGGAGGCCGTCCGCGCGGAGGCGGCGAGCCAGCCGGCGCAGGTGCAAGCAGATATGATCGACTTCCTGTGCCTGGTGCCGCAGGTCGTCCGCCGGTCGCTGCGCTGCCGCGCCGACCCGAGCGGACGCACCGTCCCCGCCCACCTGCCGCTGCGCCGCGCCGAAGACCTGCTGCGTTTCCTGCCCGACCGGCTGCCGCGCTTCAAGCCCGGCGACCGGCCGCTGGCGGTGGACCGCGAGTTGGTCGAGCTGCTCGGCGTCGGCGGTTTCGGCGAGGTCTGGAAGGCGATCAACCCGTTCCAGGAGAGCGAGGCGGCGGTGGCGCTGAAGTTCTGCCTCGACGCGGAGGCGGCAAAGACGCTGCCGAACGAAGCCCGGCTGCTCGACCGCGTCAAGAGCCGCGGCCAGCACCCCGGCATCGTGGCGCTGAAGCAGACGTACCTGCTCGCCAAGCCGCCGTGCCTGGAGTACGAGTACGTCGAGGGCGGCGACCTCGCCGGCCTGATCCGCGAGTGGCACGACGGCGCGGAACCGCCGACGCCGGAGCAGGCGGCCAGGGTCGTCCTGCGGCTGGCGACGATCGCGGCCCACGCCCACGCGCTCGACATCGTCCACCGCGACCTCAAGCCGGCGAACGTCCTGGTGCAGCGGACGAAGAACGGCGACATCGTCTACAAGATCGCCGACTTCGGCATCGGCGGCCTCGCGGCGCGGCAGGCGCTCGGGCCGGCGGGGTCGAAGGGCGGTAACTCCTATGCCTCGGGCAAGGGCGACCTGACCAAGGCGCTGCGCGGCGCGCACACGCCGCTGTACGCCTCGCCGCAGCAGGTCCGCGGCGACGACCCCGACCCGCGCGACGACGTCTACGCCCTGGGCGTGATCTGGTATCAACTCCTCAATGGCGACATGACCGTAGGCGCCCCGAGCGGTCGGGAATGGGAGAAGAAATTACGACGACTTGGCATGTCCGATCCGATGGTGGGGATTTTGGCGTCCTGCGTCGAGCCGGATGCCGAACCGCGCCCAGGGCACGCCGGGATTCTCAGTGAGAATCTCCTTGCTCATCTCGAACCGCCTCCTCCCCCGCCCCCTGTCCTGTTGCACGAACAGCAGCGGCCTGTCTCATACCCCGTGGCCCGGCCAATAATTAGGCCCGACCCGAAACCCGAGGAACGGCGGTCGGTGTCGCCCAACGTCATCATCTCGGCGGTCATGGCCGTCCTGGGCATCCTCCTGCTGCTGGTGTTCGCCTGGCCGTACGGCGACAAGGACAGCGGTAAGAAAGACGACAAGGGTGTTTCGCCTCCCTCTTCTGTCGTGGCCGGGCCGTCCTTCACCAACACTTTTGGCATGAAGATGGTCTCGATCCCGCGCGGCACGTTCTGGATGGGCGGCGGAGCCGGCAAGCCGGGCAACAAGCAGGAGACGATCAAGCACGACTTCGACCTCGGGACCACGGAGGTCACGCAAGGCCAGTGGGTCGCCGTGACGGGCGGATCGAACCCGAGCATGTTCTCACGCAACGGAGTGATCAAAGACGGTGTCAAGGATGTCTCGGACGCCGACCTGGCGCAATTTCCGGTGGAGAATGTCTCGTGGGACATGATTCAGAAGGAGTTTCTGCCGAAGTTGAACGCGCGGGAGGCGAATAGTGAATGGAAATACCGCTTGCCGACTTCGGCCGAGTGGGAATATTCTTGTCGGGGAGGGGCCACTTCTAAGCAAGACAGTGCGTTCGACTTCTATCTTGACCGCGGTCCGACGAACGACCTTGCTTCGGCCGACGCCAAGTTCGTCGGTACTCGCCCGGCTGGAAAAGCCGATAAGGGAACGGAGTTGAATCGTCCGTGCCCTGTGGCCTCGTACAAGCCGAACAAGCTTGGCCTGTACGACATGCACGGCAACGTCTGGGAATGGTGCGAGGATCTCTTCGAGAGCGGCCCCTCCCGGGTGATCCGGGGCGGCGGCTGGTACAACTACGGCTCCTACTGCGCGGCGGGCTTCCGGTTCAGGGACGACCCGTCGTACCGGCGCAGCGCCCTGGGCTTTCGCGTGGCCCGAGTTCCCGTCCGGTAGTTCAGGCCAGGCTAGCGAGAGTCCCGTCGTGGCCTGGAGCGTAGGCCGACGGGTCGTCGGCGCAGCGGCAGCGGAGCGACGATCCGTCGTGCCGAAGCGGAAGGCCACGACGGGACGGCCGAGTGGCAGTGCGCGCCGGGGTCCAGGGGCGCAGCCCCTGGTCGCGCTATTTCGATATCTTAGTGTACAGATATTTACTTCTTGCGATGGCGTTCAAGTTTCTTACTGTTCCGATCCAGGACACGAGCGGCGCGGCCGGGGAGTTGAACGGCTTTTTGAGCAGCCACCGCGTCCTGTCGGTGGACCGGCGCTGGGTGGAGCAAGGGGCGTCGTCGTTTTGGAGCTTCTGCATTGACTACCTGGACGGTGCGAGTTCGGCGCCGCCGGGAGATCGTCGGAACGGTCCCCCCCAGCGCGGCAAGGGGGTGGACTACAAGGAAGTCTTGAACCCCGACGACTTCCGCGTGTTCGCCGGGCTGCGCGACCTGCGCAAGGAGATCGCCCAGGCGGAGGCGGTGCCGGTCTACACGATCTTCACGAACGAGCAACTTGCGGAGATGGTGAAGGGGCGGGCGACGACGAAGACCGCCCTGGAAAAGATCGCGGGGATCGGCGACGCGCGGCTCGAGAAGTACGGGGCACGGTTCTTGGAGCGGCTGGCGTGTACATGGAAGAACGGCGATGAAGCGAGCCAGCAACCTGTTTGAGGGCATCCTCGAGCGCGACAACCTGCGTTCGGCGACTCACAAGGCGCTGCGCGGCAAGCGCGACCGGGCCGAGGCGCGGGCGTTCGTCCGCCGCCTTGACGTCCGCCTCGACGACATGGCCGCGCGGCTGCGCGACGGCACTTATCCCGTGGGCCGCTTCCAGCAATTCGTGATCCGCGACCCCAAGGAGCGGATCATCACGGCGCCGTGTTTCGCGGAGCGCGTGCTGCACCACGCGGTGATGAACGTCTGCGAGCCGCACTTCGAGCGCTGGCTGATCGACGACACTTACGCCTGCCGCAAGGGCAAGGGGCGCGTCGCGGCCTTGCTGCGCGCCCGCCGCTTCGCCGCCCGCGCGCCGTATTTCCTGAAACTGGACATCCGCAAACACTTCGACAGCGTCCCGCACGACGAGTTGCTGCGCCGGCTGGCGCGGCGCTTCAAGGACCGCCGCCTGCTGGCGCTTTGGGAGCGGATCGTGCGGGGGTTCCGGGGCGCGGTCGGGCGCGGCCTGCCCATCGGCAGCCTAACGTCGCAGCATTTCGCCAATTTTTACCTGGGCGGGTTCGACCGCTTCGTCAAGGAGACGCGGCGCATCGGCGGTTACGTCCGCTACATGGACGACATGGCCCTGTGGGGCGAGCGGGACGAGCTGAAAGCGACCCTGTCCGCCGGCGAGGAGTTCCTGGGGCGCGAGTTGCGCCTGGAGTGGAAGCCGGTGCCGTACCTGAACCGGACCGAACACGGCATGGACTTCCTCGGCTGTCGGCTGGACCGGCGCCGGCTGACGCTGAACGCCCGCGGCCGGAAGCGCTTCCGCCGGAAGCTGGCGCGCCTGGAGGACGGATTTGCGACGGGAGAGATCGGCGAAAGCGAGTTGCAGCGTCGGGCGACGTCGCTGTTCGCCTTCGCGAAGACGGCGGGCCTTTCGAGTCGGGGCTTCCGCCAGTCCGTTCTCCAACGACTCGGGGTGGGCGGTCGAGCGGCCCCTCCCGGGTGAACCGGGGCGGCAGCTGGAACAACAACGGCTCCAACTGCGCGGCGGGCAACCGGAACAGGAACGACCCGTCGAACCGGAACAACAACCTGGGCTTTCGCGTGGCCCGAGCTCCGCAGGGATCGCGGGCGCGAGACCGGACGGAACCAACCGCCTTCCCGCTCCGCGCGTGCGGACGAAACGCGCCCTCCCCTCGCGGTGCTGGTAGCGAGCGCGAACGCTCCGAACGAGGGAATATAGGGCCGAATCGCCGGGCGCGACTCTGGACCGCCCGCTTGCTCCAGGCTCAGAACTCCCGTGACCAACATGAGGGTGGCGCCGACGAGGGCGATGCCCGCCCGGTCCGCGCGCAGGCCCGGCACCTTGCCCAGCGCCAGGCCGGCTTAGGTCGCGGCGAAGATCACCCAGGTCAGCCAAACCGTCCGGTCGTTCACGGCGCAGTCCCTACGCGGCCTCGGGCGCGGGCGTGATGCGGTAGGCGCAGCGGCGGGCGCCCGAGACGATGTGCTCGACCCGCTCGACGCCGACGTCCGGCCCCAATACCGTTCGGAAAAGGGCGATCTCCGTGTCGCAGAAGCCTTGGCAGGCGGTCGCCGCCGCGCAGATGGGGCAGTGGTTCTCGACGAAGAGAAAGCTCGCGCTCCCTTCGGCCGTGACGTCGGCCATGTACCCTTCCTCCGTCCGTACCCGAGCCAGTTGCCGAAGCTTCTCCTCCAGGGAGGCCACGGGCGCTATGCGCCCCGCGTAATCCGCCTGCTGTCGCGCGCACCGAGAGTCGAGTACGCGCTTCAGGCCCGTCGGTCCGAAAGCGTCCCCTAAAGCGTCAAGGAGGGCGACGCTCAACTCGGCGTAGGCGTCGGGGAAGAGTCGGTCGGCCTCGCGCGTGAGCCGCCAGTGCTTGGCGGGTCGGCCGACGGGGCCGGGCCGTTCCTCGGCCGTCACGAGCTTCTCCCCTTGCAACACATAAAGGTGCTGGCGCACGGCCATCGTCGTGAGGCCCAGCCGCTCCGCGAGTTGCGCGGAGTCCATCGCCCCCTCGGTCTTCAGGAGCCTGACGACGGCGCGGCGCGTCTTGTTCTCACCGGGTGGTAGGGGTGCGCGAGTCATGCTTTATTTCTAAAAGATACCCTTTACAAAGTCAAGCGGCGGCTCTAGACTGTGAATAAGTAAAGGAATGACTTTAGAAACTCAAACGGGAGCCTCCCCATGACAGATCCGACCGAATCCCCTCCTGTCGTGCCGCCGCCGCCCTTTTCGCCCGACCGATTCGCCGGCCTGCGGGTCGCCATCACGGGCGGCACTTCGGGCCTGGGCCTGGCCCTCGTTCGGGAATTGCTCGCTCGCGGCGCGCGGGTGGCCTTCGTCGCGCGCGACGGCGGTCGCGTCGAGCGGGTGGCGCGGGCGCACCGTGGCGCGCACGGCATCGTCGGCGACATTTCCCGGAAGGACGACATCTATCCCGTCGCCGTGCAGATCGTGGGCGAGCTCGGCGGGCTCGACGTCCTCATCAATAACGCCTCGGATCTCGGGCCGACGCCGCTGGCCCTCCTGGGCGATACCGAGTGCGAAGACCTGGAGCGCGCGCTCGCCACGAACCTGCTCGGGCCGTTTCGCTTGACCAAGGCGCTGCTGGGTGCTCTGGCCGCTTCGGCACGCGAGGGCCGCGGCGCGGTCGTGCTGAACGTCACCAGCGACGCGGCGGTCAACGCCTACCCGCGCTGGGGGGCCTACGGCGCGAGCAAGGCGGCGCTGCAACACCTGAGCCGCATCTGGAATGAAGAACTCGCGCCGGACGGCGTGCGCTTCCTCGCGCTCGATCCGGGCGACATGGACACGCCGCTGCACGCCCTCGCCGTGCCCGACGCGGACCCGGCGACTCTGAAACGTCCGGAAACCGCGGCGCGCGAGTTGGCCGAGGCCGTCGGCGACGCACTGCCCCGCCGCGCTTCGTCGAGCGTGCCGCCAACGCCGGCCTGCGAAGTCGAAGGAGAAACCTCATGATTGCCGCCGGCCAACCCGTCCAGCGCCCGCCCCGGGCCAAGCTTCTGGTCGTCGATGCGTGCGGGCGTATCGATCACGCGCCGCGCTCGGCCTTCGTCGATTTCCTGCGGCCCGGCGACCTGGTGATCGCCAACGACGCGGCAACCCTGCCGGCGAGCCTTCACGGCGAGCACGGGCCGACCGGCTCCCGCATCGAAGTGCGGCTCGCGGCGCGGCGCTCGCTCGCGGCGGACGACGTCCGTCAGTTCTCCGCTATCGTCTTCGGCGCGGGAGACTTCCGCACCCGCACCGAAGACCGTCCGCCGCCGCCGCCGCTCGCGCCGGGAGACCGGCTCGCGCTCGGCCCGCTCCGGGCGACGGTGGAGCGGCTGCTCGGCCACCCGCGTCTCGTGTCGCTGCGCTTCGACGGCTCGCCCGATGCGATCTGGGCCGGCCTGGCGCGCCACGGCCGGCCGATCCAGTACGCGCACGTCCCGGTGCCGCTGGCGCTGTGGGACGTGTGGACGCCGATCGCCGGACCGCCGGCCGCCTTCGAGCCGCCGTCGGCCGGCTTCGCGCTGGATTGGCGGTCGCTCACGGCGATGCGCGCCCGCGGCGTGGCGTTCGCCACGATCACGCACGCCGCCGGCGTCTCGTCCACCGGGGACGACGAACTGGACCGGCGCCTGCCGTTCGACGAGCCCTACCGCATTTCGGAGGCGGCCGCTCTCGCGATCCGCCGCACGCGGGCGCGCGGCGACCGCATCGTCGCCGTCGGCACGACCGTCGTGCGCGCGCTCGAACATGCGGCGGTTGGCGGCGGCCGGGTGCGGGCCGGCGAGGGCCTGGCGACACAACGCATCGGCGCGGCGACCCGGCTGCTCGTTGTCGATGCGATCCTCTCCGGCACGCACGAGCCCGGCACCAGTCATTATGAGCTGCTGCGCGCCTTCACGGACGACGCGACGCTGGGCCGCGTGAGCGCAGAACTGGACGCGCGCGACTATCGAACGCACGAGTTCGGCGATTCGGTCTTGATTTTCCTAGCGGAACGACCGCGACAGCCGACGCACTCCGCGCCGCAGCGCCTCGCGCCCGCCGACGACACGTAGGGTGTGGATGACGAGCGTCACCGGCGCTGCGGCAATGCGGTAGGTCCAGGCGCGGTCGCGCCGTCCCGGATAGACGAGAACGCCGCGGCCGACGCCGAGAGCCGAACAATACGCCAGCGCCTGATACACGTCTTCCGTCACCAGCGGGGAGCCGGCCAGGCTCTTCCACTTCGCGTCGACGACCGCCTCCGGCCGTCCTTCCCTCATGAGCACCACGTCGGGCCGGACGTGAATGTCGGGCTGTCCCGGAGCCGGCTCGTTGGCGACGCGGCGCGGCTGGACTTCCACCGTGAGGCGCGGGTCGTCCGCGAGGGCGCGCGTCACATACCCCTCGAAGACGCGCCCCATGTCGATGAGAAACGCGGGACACGCGCTACGCCCTGGCGCCTCGCCCGGCGCCAGCGCGTCGGCGAGCAGGCGGCACAGGTCGAGCAGCGGGCGGTACGCTTCGGTCAGGCGGTCGGGCAACGCCAGGGCGAAGGCGTCGGGACCGAGGTCGATCGCACTCACGCCGTCGAAGTCGGCGAGAGCGCGGCGGACGGCAGCGCGCGCCGTCGCGCCGGTCAGCGGCGAGCGCAACACCAACTCGGCGACGGCGCGCGGCACCTGGTTGCAAGGCACGTCGGCGGTGAAGTCGTCCCAGACGCCGTGCAGCATGTCCTTGCGCGCGGCGGAGGACCGCAGTTGCGCCGGGACGTCGAGGCGTCCTTGGAGGAAAGCGCCCCGGGAGGAGCGCTCGGCGTAGCCGCGGTGCAGCCCGGCGGCGGCGCGCTCGGCGAGGAGGCGGACGAGGCGCGCGCCGAGGAAGTCGAGCGCCTCGGCGCCGGCGACGGCGTGGGTCCGGTCCTCGACGACGGGGACGGGCGTCGTCGGGTCGAGGAGGTGAAAGAGGTTGACGAGCGGGATCTTCGGCCGGATGACGAGGCGGCGGCGCGGCGCAACAATCGTGCCGACGTGGCCGAGGGGCGTGAGGCGGTAGCGGCCGCGCTCGCGCGTCGGGACGACTTCGACGTGAGCGCGATGCTCGGCGAGGAGGAAGTCGACGTCGGCGCGGGCGAGGCGGCATTCGCGCGGACGGCGTTCGCGGAGCAGAAGGGTGGGCGGGATGGGTCGGGAGTTCATCCGCGTCTGTCGCTCCTCACCTGAGGCGGCTTGCACCATCACGGAACTTGCCGGGCTTCGCCGTAAGCGCGATGTTGCCCCAGACGGGGAGGCGGAAGCAAAGTTTCATAACCCCGCCGGGAGTCGCGTACCCGCGCACCCCCGGCGGAATTGCCGGTAGTACTTCAACCCCGGCAGGAAGAAGCACAGCGCTATGACGACGCCGAACAGCAGCGGACCCCCTGGGCGCCACAGGTCCATCAGCCACGCCATCGGCAGCGCCGAGGCGTACAGGGCGAAGGCGTAGGCATAAAATCGCCCCGTCAGCAGACCGCCCTTGACGAGGAACACCGTCCCGCCAAGCAGCGGCAGCACCGGCGACAGCTTCAGCACGGGCAGCCCCATGACGATCTCGACGAGGAAGACGCCCGTCGTGGCGATGACGGCGGCGCCCCAGACGTGGGCAATGACGCGCTCCACGAATAGCACCGGCCCGCCGCGCTTGCGCAGCTTCCAGAAGATGCCGCACCAGACGAACAGGCCGAAGCTCCAGATGCACAAGTACGGCCAGCGGCTCTCGAAGCCCAGCGCGCACAGCAGCGTCGTCGCGGCGCACTGCAAGAACGCCTTCAGGCTGTGCCACATCCACAGCAGACCCCAGTTCTCCAGGACGGCGGCGTGGTGCGTCTCGGTGAACAGCCCGTTGACCACGTCGGCGAACGTCCCCGACCAGACCGACGGCCGCTCGCCGTTCAGGAAGCGCTCCAGGTCAACCGCGAGGGCGGCGGCGGAGGCGTAGCGCAGGTCGGGGTGCTTCTGAAGACATTTGAGGCAGATCAATTCGAGGGCGCGGTCGACCTGCGGGTTGAGCTGGCGCGGGGGCACCGGCTCCTGGTCGAGAACGAGCATGAGCGTGTCGAAGTTCGTGGCGGCGCGGAACGGCGGGCGGCCGGTGAGCAGCTCGTAGAGGATGGCGCCGAGCGCGTAGACGTCGCTGCGCGGCCCGACGCGGCCGCGGCTGCCGCTCACTTGTTCGGGCGGCATGTAGCTCGGCGTGCCGAGGATGGCGCCCGACTGCGTCAGGCTCGGCCCGCCGGCGACCTCCTTGGCGAGGCCGAAGTCGGTGACGTAGGGCTTGCCGTCGGGGTCGATGAGGACGTTCGCCGGCTTCAGGTCGCGGTGCAGGATGCCGTTCTCGTGGGCGTGGTGGACGGCGCGGGCGACGACCGCCACGATACCAGCGGCCTCGCGCGGCGGCAGCGGTTGGTCGGCGACGAGGCGCGCGAGCGTCGTCCCCGCGACGTACTGCATGCACAGGAACGGCCGGCCGTCGCACTCGCCGGCGTCGTGGACGGTGACGATGTTGGGGTGGCGCAGCCGGGCGGCGGCCTTGGCCTCGAAGCGGAAGCGCTCGTGCTCGCCGCGGTGAATCACCTTCAGGGCGACGACGCGGTCGAGACTGGCCTGCCGCGCTTTGTAGACGACGCCCATGCCGCCGCGGCCCAATTCTTCGAGAAGCTCGAAGTCGCCGAGGCGCCGGGGCACGGGCGTTTCGGCGCGTGATTCGGCGGGCGCGAGGGTGGGCGGCGCGGCGGCGCGGCCGAGTTCGTCGGCGAGCTGGACGGCGGCCCAGAGCCCGCGCAGTTCGTCGGCGAGGTCGGGGTGCGCGCGGGCCGCGGCCTCGACGTCGGCGGACCGCCCCCGTCGCCGCGCCTCCGTGAGGTCGTGCAGGACGGCGGCGAGGCGCTCGTCGCGGGCGGCGTCGGCGGGCGAGACAGTGCGTGGGGACATGCGGTACGACCTCTGCGCTTCTCCCTCGGGAAACGTCGCCCGCCCTCACCGGCCCGAAGCGCCTGTGAGGGAAGGCGTCGTTGGCGCTTCGGGCCGTTAACCCTTGTGCCTTAGAGTCTGTTCGATGAGCCCCCCTCTCCCCTGTACTCAGGGAAGAGGGGCCGGGGGTGAGGGGTTTTTCCGGGGCGCCAAGGCACCCCTCACCCCAACCCCTCTCCCCTGAGTACAGGGGAGAGGGGCTTACGGAACGGACTCTTACTTGCCGTCGCGGGCTCGTTTGAGGTAATTCAGAGCGTCCGGGTGGTTTGGCACCACCTTGAGCGCCGCCTCGAACTCGCGCGTGGCGTCGGCGAACTTGCGGGCCGTCAGCGCCTTCTGGCCGTCGGCCATGTGCTGGGCGTACTCGGCGCCCTTACTCGCCCTCACCTCGTTGGGCACCACCTTCAGCGCCGCCTTGTAAGCCAGCACGGCGTCGGCGTACTTGTCCTGCTTCTCGGCGGCGGCGGCGACGTCCATTTGCCGCGTGAACTCGGCGGGCATCGCCGCCGGCTGCGGCTTCTGGGCGTCCTGAGCCTCGCGCAACCCCTTGGTCGCCGCGGCGTCGTTCGGCGCCAGCCGCAGTGCCTCCGCATAAGCTTTCGCCGCGTCGGCGTAGCGCTTCGCCGTCATCGCCTGTTGCCCCTGAACCAGGAACTTCGCGTAGTCGTTCGCCGTCGGCGGCTGCGGCGGTTTCGGCGGCGTCCGCGACGAGTCCAGTGCCTTCTGAGCCTCGCGCAACAGGGCCTCCGCCGCCGGGTGGTTCGGCACCACCTTGAGCGCCGCCTCGAACGCGCGGACGGCGTCGGCGTACTTCCGGGCGGCCTGCGCGCTCTGCCCGTCGGCCATGTACTGCGCGTACTCGGCTCCCTTGCTCGCGCGGACGTCGCCGGGGGCGGCCTTCAGCGCCTCGCGGTACGCCCGCACCGCGTCGGCGTAGCGGCCGACCTTCTCGTTCGCGGCGGCGAGGTCCATCTGCCGCGTGAACTCGGCGGGCGGTCCCGCCGGCTTCGGCGGCGTCCGCGACGCCTCCAGCGCCGCCCCCGCGTCGCGCAGCGCCTTGGTCACGGCCGGGTCGCCCGGCATTAACTTCAGCGCCTCGCCGTAGACTTTCACGGCCTCGTCGTAGCGCTTGCCCGCCATCGCCCCCTGACCCTGGGCGGTCAGCCTGGCGAACTCGGTGCGGCGTTTCTCCTCGTCCTGCTGGCGGCGCTTGTCGGCGTCCACAGTCGTCTGTTGGGCGTCGCGCGCCCGCTTCGCCGCGTCGAGCTGGGCGGTCGCGTCGCGGTCGCCCGGCATGATCCGCAGCGCCTCGTTGAAGGCGTTGACGGCGCCCTCGTAGCGCTTCGCCGTCAGGGCGCTCTTGCCGGCGTCCATCGCCAACTGATAGTCGGCGAGGCGCTTTTTGCGGTCCGCATCGGCCGTGTTCTTGGCCTGGGTGTCGCGCTTCTTCGCGTCCTCGACCTGGCGCAGCCCCGCGAGAACGGCGTCGGTGCGGAACAACTTGCCGGCCTCGTTGTAGGACGCCGTCGCCTGGTCGAAGCGCTTCTCGGCGAACGCCTTCTGGCCGGCGGTGAGGGCGTCCTGGTACGCCTGCTGCTTCTTCTTCGCCTCGGCGTCGGCCTGGTCGCGGCGGGTCTTTTCCTGGGCGAGCCTCACCTCCGCGGCCTTGCGCTCGGCCTCGCCCTTCTTGGCGGCCTCGGCGCGGGCCAGGCTCGCTTGCGCCTGCAGGAGCAATTTATCGACTTCGGGCGTCTTCTTCAGACGCTGAGCGGTCGCGAAGGCGGCGGCGGCCTGGCCGTAGTCCTGCTTGGCGAGCGCGCCCCGGCCCTGATCGACGAGGCGGGCGTGTTCGGCGGCGTCGCGCGTCTCCTGCTCCTTGCGGCGGGCCAGGTCCTGCGCCTCGCGCTGCTTGCGCTCGTCGTCCACCTTGGCGCGGGCGGCGGCGGAGTCCGCCTCGCGCTTCTTGCGGGCGTCCTCGTCGCGCCGCGCCTGCTCGGCGACGGCGCGGGCGCGGGCGGACTCCTCGACCTTCGCCTTCGCCTGGGCCAACTCGCGGGTGGCGGCGGCGTCGTTCGGCCTGAGGGCGACGGCGCTCTCGTACAGCGACGCGGCCTGCTGCGGGTTGCCGGCCTTCAGCGCCGCCTGCGCCCGGCCGGCGAGGGAATCGTAGGCACGCTGTTTCGTCGCCTCCTGCTGGCGGCGCGTCGCCTCGTCGCCCGCCTTCGCCTCGGCCTCGGCGCGGCGGCGCGCCTCGGCGGCCTGCGCGGTCAGTTCGGCCTGGCGCTTCCGGGCGGCCTCGACCTGCGTCTTCTGGCGCTCGGCCTCCTGGCGCCGCGCCTGTTCCAGACGGGCCTTCTCGTTCTGCTGGTCGGCCCGGGCGAGGAGCGATTGCAGGGCGACGTTGTTCGGGTTTTGCTTCAGCCCGGCGCGGGCGGCCTCGGCGGCGGCGGCGGCGTTGCCCTTTTGCAGGTTCTGCCGCGTCTGGTTCAGCGCCTGCTCGCTGGCGGCGCCCTGCTGCGCCAGCCGCGCCTGGTCGGCGGGCTTGCCCGTGGTCTGGCCCACCAATTCTTGCATCCGCAACTTCAGCTCGCCCTGGTCCTGGACGTGGATCTTGCCCTCGCCAGTCTTGCCGCCGGTCTGGGCGTCGACCATGTGCGTGGTCACGTCGAAGCTGGCGGTGTGCCTCATGCCGCCGAAGACGAAGAAGCGGGCGTTGAGCGACTGGGCCAGGGCGACGCGCGCCGTCGGGTCGTTCAGCACCTCGCGCATCGTCAGCCCGAGGCGCCCCATCCACCAGCAGACCTCGCCGCGGTCGATGACCTCGTGGCTCGGGGCGAAGCAACCGGCGAGCTGGTCGGCGCACCAGTTGTCGGTGCCGATGGGCACCAATCCCGCCGGGGCGTCGACGAGGAAGTTGAAGATGGCGAGGCGCGGCCGCGCGGAGACGAAGACGACCGGCGCCGGCCGCGGCGTGTCGATGACCACCACGGGCGGCGGCGGCGGCAGGTACGGGCGGCAGCGCTCGACGCGCACCGCGACCTCTTCGCTGTGCCCCGACAGGCTCAGCGCCACCTCGAAGTGCCTGTGCGCCTCCTGGTAGCGGCCGCGGCGGAACAGGTTGTCGCCCAGCTCGACGGAAATCGATAGCAGACGTCTCTTATACGGATTCTCCTTGACGAGCATCAGGTTGAAGCCGAACGCGGGGGCGCTCGGCGGCGGGGGCGGCGGCAGGCGGTAGAAGTCCTCGATGAGCAGGCCGCCGACGGGGATCGGCCGCGGGTTGTAGACGAGGATGGGCGGCGGCGGCGCCAGCACGACGCCGACGACCGGGGCGGGCGGCGGCGGCGGCAAGGGCGCCGTCTCGACGAAGCGCACCGGCTCCGGCGCTTGCCGGATCAGCGCCTGCTCGAAGACGAGCCGCTGCTCGTCGCTCATCTGCAACAGGGCGGCGAGCTGCGGCAGGCGGCGCATCAAGTCGTCCGGCCCGGCCGCGACGAGCCGCGCCGTCTGCACCACGAGGCCGGTCTTCACCTCGATGAGGCGGGCGTGGACCAGCAGACCGTTGACCGGCGTTACGCTGCCGACGACGAGATAGCGGAGGCGTGCCAGGCGGCCGAGTTGGCTGCGCGCCTCGTCGTTGCCGGCCAACTCGCTCGCTTCGAGGCGCAGTTCGTCCATCACCTTGCCGAGTTGGCCGCGCTCGACGAGGTCGTAGCGCGCCTTGAAGGCGGGCAGCAGTTCCTCGGCAAGGGTGCGGCCGGCGAAGGGGATGCCGACGTCGCCGCGCACCTCGAAGTCGGCGACGCTGATGCGGTCGCGCCGCTTCTGCAGCGCGAGGGAGCATTCGTCGATCTCCTGACGCACCTGCGGCGTGTCCCAGGTGTAAGACGCCTCCTGCAAAGTGGCGAGGGCGTCTTCGAGGCGGCCCGGGTCGCGGCGCAGGTCGCGGGCGCGGCGGCGGGCGTCGTCGTAGCGCGCCAGCGAGGCTCGCACCTGGTCGTACTGCGTTCTCAGAGAGGGATCGTCGCCGTATTGCAGGGCCTGCTCCAGGGAGATGGACGCGGCGCGGAGGTTCTTGTCGCGGAGGGCGGCGTCGGCCTCGGCGCGGAAGCGCTCGCGGCGGGCGCGGCCGTCGTCGACCTGGGCGGCGGCGACGGCGTCGGCCTGGCGCTTGAGCTTCTCCAGCGGCTCGGCGACGTCGGTGCCGCCGTAGGTCTGTAGGGCGTCGCCGGCGAGCTTGGCGGCGTCGTCGGGGCGGCCGTCTTTGAGGACGGTCTGGATGTCGCTCTGCGTCTTTTCGGCGGCCTTCTCCTGGTCGATCAGCCGCCGGACCTTGTCGATCTCGGCCCGGATCTGCTCGGTGTCCTGCGCCCGCCGCGCCGCCTCGAGGGCCGTGAGCGCTTCGGCGTATTTGCGATCCGCCATGAGGCCGAGGGCGTCGATGAGGGCGTCGTCGTACTTCTCGGCCTGGGTGAGGGCCGGCGCGGCGGCGGCGGGCAGGTCGAGCAGTTTGACGACGCCGTCGCCCTTGGCGGCGCCGGGGTCGGCGCCGTCGCCGACGCGCGTGATCGGCGGCGGGGCCTCCGGGTGGGAGGAGAGAGGCTTGGCGGTGCCGGGGGCGACGGGCTCCTCGGCCTTACCGGGGTCGACCTTGGCGGCGGGCCGGTCGCCGCCGCAGCCGATCAGCGTCGCGGCGAAGAGGGCCGTCAGGAGGAGACGGAGGAGGGAAGGCGGTCGCATGGGAGATCTCCGATTCCGTTCGTCGAGGAAGGCCATGATCTCCGGGAGGTTGACCGGAATTGTCATGACAGACTCCGCCGAGTGTCAAGAAGAATCGAGCGTACCTAACTTCTCCCCCGATTGGACTTGCGCGGGGCGGAGTTGTCAAGCGATCTTCCCCCGCTCGTCACAGGGGACACGTCAGGTCGTCGTTCCGGGGTGCGCGAGCACGCGACCCCCGGCTTTGGGATGTAACCGCACCCGTGCAGCGGGTGGAGCGCAACCCGGGGGTCCATCCGGGGCCGTGTTCCTGTATGGAACCCGCGGAGCGGGTGACGGATCGTAGCCCCGAGTGGAGCGCAACCCGCGTAGCGGGTGCAGCGCAACCCGGGGACAGCCACGCGGACGTGTCGATGGGTTGAACCCGCGGAGCGGGTGACGGAGATGGGGCACGTCCCCGGTCGTGTTCCCTCCGCGGGTTCCATACACCAACACGCCCCCGGCCGTTGTCCCTCGGAGGGCAGTAGTGTCCCTTCCTGACACCATCCGGGACCTTTACCGGCCCCGGCGCGGACGGGTAGAATGAAGATCGGGCGGCGACGCCGCAGGAGGCCCGCGCGCCCCGCGCGGATCGGTTCGGGGGTGGCAAAGGAAAGCGAGCGCCGGGAACGACTCACAGGCGCTCACGACTCACAGCCCGGCGAAAAGCCCGGAAAACGCAGGGAAAAAGGGCGCGGCGGGGTGTGAGTCGGCCTGTGAGTCGGTGTGAGTCGGCACCACGACGGAGCCGGGGAAAAAGGGAAGGCGGCGGCGGGCGTGAAGACGGCGAGTCTGTTCCGGGGGTGCTTTGATATTCAACCCCTTCGGGGTAGGGTCGGGGGCATTTTACCCCGAAGGGGTTGTATCCCAAAGCCGGGGGTCACGCAGCGCACCCCCGGACTACTACCACGACGGCGGCTCCTCAATACGCCGCCACCTTGCCGTTGATGCGCCGGTCCTCGGCGCCGCGGTACGTCCCGGTGCGCGGGTCGAGCCAGATCGAGTGGGCGTCGCCCTGGCTGATGTTGCTGACTGCGTGCCCCAGCGCCCGCAACTTCGCGACCGTCGCCGCGTGCTCGCCCGTCCCCTCGAAGCGCAGTTCGTCGGGGAACCAGGGGTGGTGCAGCCGCGGCGCGTCGACGGCGGCGCGGATGTCCATGTCGTAATCGACCACGTTGACGACGACGCACAGCACCGTGTTGATGATCGTGCGACTGCCGGGGCTGCCGGTGACGAGAATCGCCTTGCCGTTGCGGGCGACGACGGTCGGCGTCTGCGACGACAGCATGCGCTTGCCGGGGGCGATCAGGTTCGCCGCCGTGCCGATGCCGCCCTTGCGGTCGGTGACGCCCGGCTTCCAGTTGAAGTCGATCATCTCGTCGTTGAGCAGGAAGCCGCCGCCGCGCACCACCACGCGCGAGCCGTAGCTGCGCTCCAGCGTCGTCGTGTTGGCGACCGCCATGCCGTCCTTGTCGATCACCGAGAAGTGCGTCGTGCTGTCGCCCTCGCGAGCCAGGGGTACGTCCTTCGCCAGGTCCTCGCTGCGCGTCGCCTTCTTCGGGTCGATGCCCTGAGCCAGGGCGCGGGCGTAGTCCTTGCTCGTCAGGTGGTCGGGCACCGTGGTGAAGGCCGGGTCGCCGAGGTGGCGCGCCCGGTCGAGGTAGGCGCGGCGCATCGCCTCGGCCATCAGGTGCAGCGTCTCGGGGCTGAAGCGCGGGTTCTTCTTGAGGTCGAAGTTCTCCAGGATGTTGAGCATCTCGACCAGGCAGGTGCCGCCGGACGACGGCGGCGGCGGGGCGTAGACGTCGCAGCCGCGGTAGGTGCCGTGGACCGGCTTGCGGGCGTTGGCCCGGTAGGCGGCGAGGTCGGCCTTGGTGACGAGTCCGCCGCCGACCTTCATCTCGGCGGCGATCAGGTCGGCGATGGGGCCGGTGTAGAAGGCGTCGGGGCCGCGCTCGGCGATGAGGCGGAGCGTGCGGCCGAGATCCTTCTGCACCAGGCGATCGCCGGGGCGCCAGTCGTCGGCGCCGCCGTTCTTGCCGTAGACGCGGCGCAACTCGGGGAACTCAGGCGAGGCGGAGACGACCCAGTTAAGGGAGTTGGCGAGTTGGTTATCGACGGCGAAACCTTCCGCGGCGAGGCGGACGGCCGGCATGACCAGGTCGCGCCAGGGGAGGCGGCCGAACTTCTGGTGCGCCAGCGCCATGCCGCGCACCGTGCCGGGGACGCCGACGGGTTTGTGGCCGTACCAGCTATCCTCGCGGGAGAACATGGTCGTCGTCGCCGTGGCGGGGGCGGTCTCGCGGTACTCGATGACGACCGGCTCGCGGCCGCGTCCGGGGAAGACAGTCATGAAACCGCCGCCGCCGACGTTGCCGGCGCCGGGGTAGGTGACGGCCAGAGCGAACTCGGTGGCGATGGCGGCGTCGACGGCGTTGCCGCCGCGGACGAGGACGTCGCGGCCGACCTCGGCGGCGGGCGGCGACACGGCGACGACCATGCCGTGCGGCGCGTCGAGGGCGCCCGGCGGGGAAGCGTGAGTCGCGAGCAGCGGCAGGAGAAGAAAAGCCAGCGCGAGAAGAGCGCGGCGTGAGGCAGGGACAGAGCAAGGCATGGCGGACGCTCCGGCGGAGTGAGGCGGGGGGGGAAGGTCAGGCGTCCTTGCGGGGGAGGTAGGCAGGTCCGTTGGCGAGTCGGTTACTGATTAGAATACACCGAAACGGCCGGCGCCGCCAGGGCACGGCGCCGCCCCTCGGTTCCTCGGCACTGGCCTGAACCGTCAGTCTCGCGCAATGTATCGTCGAATTGTCGTGGGCAAGAGAGGCGGGCGGCGAAAGTTGTCCGGGGGTGTGCGAATACGCGACCCGTGCGTTGGCGTTCCGGGGGTGCGCGAGTACGCGATCCCCGGCTTTGTGATGTAACCGCTTCGCGGTAAAATGCCGCAAACCCTACCCCGAAGGGGTTGCATCGCTCAGCCGGGGGTCGCGCAGCGCACCCCCGGAACGACCACGCGCACCCCCGGAACGACCACGCGCACCCCCGGAACGACGGCGCCCACCCCGGACAACCACGACGAGGTCAAAAAATAATCTCGCCAGGCGCGCTCAATCCGTCGGCGGTCGGGCTCTGTCTTGAGAGGGAGACGTCATGGACCACGCGCTGCCCGACTTCCGCGGCGGCGACGCCGAGATGGCGGCGTGGCTGCGCCGCATCCTGGCCCGCACCCTCGCCCACGCCGCGCGCGACCTGGGCCGGGCGAAGCGCGACGTCGGCCGCGAACACTCCCTGGAAGCGGCGCTGGACGCCTCCTCGCAGCGGCTGGAGGCGTGGCTGGCGGCGGAGCAGTCGTCGCCCAGCGAGAAGGCGGTACACGACGAGCAGGTGCTGCGCCTCGCCGAGGCGCTGGCCGAACTGCCCGAGACGCAGCGCGAGGCGGTCGTGCCGCACTACTGGCAGGGCCGTTCGCTGGCGGAGATCGGCGGGCAGCTCGGCCGCTCGCCCGCCGCCGTCGCGCCGCCCGACCGCGCGGAACTGTTGGCCCGCCACCCCGACTTGGCCGACGAGCTGCGTGCCTTCTTCGCCGACCACGACCGGGTCAAGGGTCTCGCCGCCGGCCGCACCGACGCCGCGCTCTCCCCCGCCGAGACGTCGTCTTTACCGCTCGGCAGTGTGCGCTACTTCGGCGACTACGAGTTGCTGGAGGAGGTCGCACGCGGCGGCATGGGCGTCGTCTACCGGGCGCGGCAGACGAGCCTCAACCGCGTGGTGGCGCTGAAGCTG
>JBBROG010000037.1:0-41419 GCA_038229635.1 Gemmatales bacterium | reverse complement strand
CGTCGTGGTGAAGAGGGTTTGCAAGGTATCGGCGAGTTGTGCTACGGTAGTAGTCACGGGAAGCTCCTGGGGAAGGATGGGGTCCACTAACACCATCTTACGCAGGAGCTTTCTCGTTGTTTGTCCTTAACCTGATGCCTAGGGGGGGGTCGCGCAGCGCACCCCCGGAATCCCACGACACGCACCCCCGGAACGGCGACGCCCACCCCCGGAACTTCCCCTTGCATCCTCCCCTCTCCCCGCTATAGTCCGCCTCCCGGCCGGCACCCACTCGTTGGCAAGGAGACGACTCATGAACCGAACGACCCACAACCCGCGCCGCCTCGTGCCCGTGATCGCGGCCCTGCTCGTCCTCGGCGCCGGCGCCCGCGCCGCCGACACGGAGGTGCGCGAGTACAGCGTCTCCGTCGACGGCAAGCCGTCGGGAAAATATACGATGACGATCACCAAAGACGACGACGGCCTGGTGACCATGAAGTGCGAGGCGGCCGTCAAGGTCAAGGTCCTCGGCGTCACCGGCTACAGCTACGTCTACGGCGGCGTGGAGATCTGGCGCGACGGCCGTCTCGTCGCCCTGCAGAGCAACTGCAACGACGACGGCAAGCAGTTCAAGGTCCGCGCCGACCGCGACGGCGACAACCTCAAGGTGACGGTCAACGGCCAGGGGAAGAAAGTCCGCGGCGACGTCTGGCTGACGACGGCCTGGTTCCTGCCCGAGGCCAAGTTCCGCAGCGGCCCCGTGCCGCTGATGGAGGCCGACGACGCCAAGGAGTTCAACGGCACGATGCGGCCGGTCAGCGCGGGCACGATGAACGTCGCCGGCCAAGCCATGACCTGCTCGCGCTACCTCCTGATGAGTTCCGGCCCGCACGACCTCTGGTACGACGAGAGCGAGCGGATGGTCCGCCAGGAGTGGACGGAGTCCGGGCACAAGACGGTGATGGAACTGACGCGGGTGAAGCGCTGACGGGCCACTCGCCCCTCACCCCCAACCCCTCTCCCCAAAGGGGCGAGGGGGGCCGTTTTTACGCGGTCGAAGCGCTCTTGCCTCGGCGCCCGAAATCGGTTACCAAATGCGGGCCATGGGAGGGCCACGAGCCCGCAGGAGTCCCGCAAGTCCTCACAAGCCAGGGAAGGTGACCCATGCCCGACCGCGAAACTCTTCGCCGCACCCTCGTCGAGCTGCTCGAAGCCGACACGGGCGAGACGTACACCGACCTCAAGGACGAGACCGGCCTGCGCGACGGGCTCGGCCTCGACTCCGTCGACGTCGTCAGCGTCGTGTCGCAGATCGAGCGGCAGTTCCGCATCCGCCTGTCGCACCAGGAGCTGGAAAAGCTCGTCACGGTCAGCGACGTTTTGAATCTGCTTCAGGAGAAAATCGCCGCCGGCGCCGGCCAGGCGGCGGCCTAGCGCCGCGCGCCGCTTGCGGCTTCGCACCTTGCGAAGCCGCGAGCGATGCCTCAGCACTTGCGCAGCACGCCGACGAGGACGCCGAGGATTTCGGTCTCGCCGGCCTCGTTGTCGGGCACGAGGATCGGCTGCATGGCGCTGTTGGCGGGCTCGAGGCGAATCTGCCCCTTGTCGCGGTAGTAGCGCTTGAGCGTCACCTCGCTGCCGATGCGGGCGACGACGCGCTCGCCGTTCGTCGCCGTCTCCTGCTTCTTGATAACGACGAAGTCGCCGTCGTCGATGTGGTCCTCGATCATCGACTGGCCGCGCACCTTCAGGGCGAAATGCCCGTCGCCGGCGAACAGGTCGTCGAAGTCGAGGCGCTCCTCGTTGGCGACCGCCTCGACCGGCGAGCCGGCGGCGACGGCCCCGAGCAGCGGCAGGCCGTTCGACGGCGGGCGGTGGTCCACTAGCTGGATCGCCCGCGCCGAGAAGCCCTCGCGGATAATCAGGCCCTTCTTCTCCAGCGCCTTCAGGTGGCACATCACCCCGTTCGGCGAGCGGATCTCGAAGTTCACGCCGATCTCGCGCACCGTCGGGCCGTAGCCGCGCGACTCGATCTTGTGCTTGATGAAGTCGTAAATCTCCCTCTGCCGCTCCGTCAACTGACTGAAGTCCGCCATGGTCCACCCCACACTGAATGTTTCGGATAGGAAACGTCCCCATGATCCTTTCGGGGGGACGACACAGGCGCATTCCAGAATCCACGTCCCTCATCGACGCCTGTCGATGTGAACCTAAGTATATTGCACGTCCGTACACAAAGAAAGAGAAATTTTTGGTATCAGGTGCGCGGGTCGCTATTCTGAACTGCGAGGACGCCCGCCGCTTGCGGCTTCGCAACTGCGAAGCCGCAAGCGGCAAATTGGACATTCCCGGTCGAATACGATGCCTGAACCCCTCGCAACCGCCGAGATGCTGAGCGCCCTGGCGGAGCGGCGCGACCTGACGGCGGCGCAAATGCGCGCCTTCATGGCCGAGTTGATGGCTGGCCGCTGTGGCGAGGCCGAGGCGGCGGCGCTGCTCATCGCCCTGCGCATGAAGGGCGAAACCGCGGACGAGGTCGCGGCGGCGGCGGCGGTGCTGCGCGAGCACATGGTCCCGCTGGAGACGGGCCGCGACGACGTCCTCGACACCTGCGGCACCGGCGGCGACGGCAGCGGCACCTTCAACATCAGCACGGCGGCGGCCCTCGTCGCCGCCGGCGCCGGCGTCCCGGTGGTCAAGCACGGCAACCGGGCGATGTCGAGCAAGAGTGGCAGCGCCGACGTGCTGGCGGCGCTCGGCGTCAACGTCGAGGGGGACGCCGCCTGCGCCTTGCGCTGCCTGAACGGCGCCGGCTTCGCCTTCTGCTTCGCCCCCCACTTCCACCCGGCCCTGCGCCACGTCGCGGCGGTGCGGCGGCGCCTCGGCGTCCGCACCTTGTTCAACAGCCTCGGCCCGCTCGCCAACCCGGCCCGCGCCGCCTACCAGCTCCTCGGCGTCGGCCGCGCCGACCTGCTCGACACGCTCGCCGGCGCCCTCGCCCGGCTGGGGACGCGCCACGCCCTGCTCGTGTGCGGCCGCGACGGCCTCGACGAAGTCAGTCTGTCGGCGCCGACCCTGGTGCGCGAGGTCCGCGCCGGCCAGGTGCGCGCCTGGGAGTGGACGCCGGACGACTTTGGGCTGGAACGCTGCGACCTCGCCGACCTGCAAGCGGAGGACGCCGCCGAGAGCGCCGCGATGATCCGGGAGATTCTGTCGGGGCGCGACGGGGCGCCGACGCGCGTCGTCCTGGCCAACGCGGCGGCGGCGCTGGTGGCGGCGGGGCGCGTCGCCACGCCGCGCGAGGGCGTCGAACGGGCAACCGCGGCGGTGACGAGCGGACGGGCACGGGATGTGCTTCAACGGTTGATTGACTGCTCGCGCGAGGAGTAGCTGGCATGGCACACAAGGTCATCCTGGTGGCGGACCCCGGCATCGACGGCGCGTTCGCGCTGGCGCTGGCGCTGTTCGACCCGGACATCGAGGTGCTGGGCGTGGCGGCGACGGCGGGCAACGTCTCGTCGGAGCAGGCGACGCGCAACGTGCAGACGGTCGTCGAGCAACTCGACGCGCCGCGCTGGCCGCGCTTCGGCGCCGCGCTGCCGGTGGAGTACGACGTCGACGGCGCCAACCTGCACGGCCCCGGCGGCCTCGGCGGCGTGCAGTTCCCCTGCGCCCAGCTGCACCACAAGCTCGCCGCCGACAAGCTCCTCATCGACCTGGCGCGGCAGTACCCCAAGGACGTCACGATCGTCACGATGGGTCCGCTGACGGCGCTGGCACGGGCCATCGACCGCGACTCGGAACTGCCGTCGCTGGTCCACCGCCTCGTCTGCCTGGGCGGGGCGTGGCACGAGCCGGGCAACGCCAGCGCCGTCGCCGAGTTCCACTTCTACTGCGACGCGGCGGCGGCGCGTCAGGTGCTGCGCTGCGGCGCCCCGATCACGCTCATCCCGCTCGACGTGATGCGCAAGCTGCTGTTCTCGCCGAGCGACCTGCTTCAGCTGCCGGCGCCGGAGTCGAAGGCGTGCCGCTTCCTGCGGCAGATCGTGCCGTTCGGCCTCGGGGCGACGGCGAACCTGTACGGCGTCGAGGGGTTCCACCTGAAGGACGTCCTCGGCGTCGCGGCACTGGTCCTGCCGGGGGCGCTGAGTACGCGGGCGGTCGTCGCGGACGTGGAGACGCGCGGCGAGTTGACGCGCGGCATGAGCGTCATCGACGTGCGGCCGACGACGACGGCGCGGCCGAACGTCGACCTCGCCGTGGGCGTCGACGTGCAGGGCGTGCGCGATTACATCGGGCGCATCCTGCGGCTGACGGCGGGGGAGTGACACGCGCCTCCGCCGCCCCGTCGCGCGTCTGCCGCTCCCGTTACACGTCCCGTCCGGGAGCTTATCGTGTCAGTCACGGCAAGCCTCTCTTTTTATCGGTCGAAATGCGTACTCATCGAGCATGACGCGCGGCGGCGTGCCGGACCGCGCGACGGACCTTCACTTGCCGTCGAGCGAGACGTCCCACAGTTTGAGCTTCTTGTCGCAGCTACCCGCCGCCAGCGTCTTCCCGTCGAGCGAGAAGGCGACCGTGATAGTCGGAAGCGTGTGCGCGGCCACTGTCTGGACGACGCGCCGGGTGGCGACGTCCCACACCTTGATCTCGCCGCTATTTTCCTCCTCTCCGGGACGACCGACATGGTGGATCCCTCCCGTAACGAGCCAACGGCCCGACGGGTGGAACGCCACGGCGCAAACGATCTCGTCGTGAGCCTTGCGGACGGCGAGTTCCTTGCCCGTCGCCGGGTCCCATAACCGAACCGTCTCGTCGGCGCCGCCGCTCGCGAGCAGCTTACCGTCCAGGGAAAAGGCGATACTCCAGATGTCCTCCCGGTGTCCGCGAAGGGTGTGCCTCGGCTTCCCCGTGGCGACGTCCCACAGGACGACGATTTTTTCGCTGGCGGCGGCCAACGTCTTACCGTCGGGCGAGAAGGCGACGCCTTTGACCGCATGACGGTCGGGATTCGTCCAAACGGAGGACTGCTTCCACGTCGCGCAATCCCACAGCCGGACCGTGCCGTCAAATCCGCCGGTCGCGAGCGTGTGGCCGTCCGCCGAGTAGGCTAAACTCTCGACGAAGTCGGGATGTTTTAAGGTCCCCAGCCCTTTCCCCGTCGCGACATACCAAAGGCGAGCGTGCTGCTCGACGCCCCCCGTTACCAGTACTTTCCCGTCCGGGGAGAATGCCACGCATTGCATCGGGTCGTCCGAGCGTAGGGGCGCCCGGACCTTGAGGGTCGTCGTGTTGTACAAGTAGGCCACGCCGTTCGCGTCATCGCCGACGGTTCCCGCGGCCGCCAGGGTTTTCCCGTCGGGGGAAAAAGCGACTGAATGTATCTCACAATCCGAAGCGACGGCGCGCTCGCGGCCGAGATTGAGGCGCCTGGCCGGTTGGGCCGGTACGGCCGATGCGCCCGCGAAGCCAAGGGTCAGGACGAGCAGCACGGAGTGCCAACAAAAGGAGCGTCCGTAGCCTCGGAGGGAGAGCCCGCAAACGAACATGAATGCCTCCGTGTCGAGTCGGCGAAATGGCTGTATCGCTCAAACGTCTCGTTCGCCGGGGAGGGAGGAACGACCTCCCGGCGCTCCTCGACCTTCTCCGCCAAGGCCGTAGGAGCGTGCGGAGAGTCGAGAGGCCGTCCCGGAACCCGCCCTAGCGACGAACATCCGTCGTGATGAGATTGGCATCGAAGAACGATCCGGACAGGATGTAAATGCGGACGTCCTGATCGTAATTGACTCCTGCCAGAGTCGCCGTCACGTTCAAGAAGATCGACACGTCGTAGTTCATGGTTCCTGAACGGGGATTCTTTTCCGGATTCACGACGTGCCAATTGATCCTGGCCTTGAACTTGGTCTTGATGTTCTTGTAGCCCAGTTTGTCCAGTTCAGCGATGGCTTTTTTTTCCGCCTTATCGATGTCCTCGAACTTGCCTTGCCCGATGGCAATCGCGGCGGCTTTCATTTCAAACTCGCCTTCCGCCTTCTTGAAAGGCGAGCCTGAATTTTGCGTGTTGCCGAAGTCGACGAGGATGTTCTCCTTCAAACCGAGCTTGACGACGACCTGTTCCGCCCGCTTGCCGAAGTATTGGACGATCTGGTTGTAGACCGTCTTGGGGAGCGACTTGGGAACCTTGATCTGGCTGACAGGGAGGGTGATCCCGATCGGGAAGTAGTCGATCGTACCCACGCCCGCCGAGGACGAGAGCCGCTCCGCGGCTTGCCCGATCCCCAACTCGCCGTCAGGGGTGGGCGCGCCGACAGGGTCGGAGCCCGCGCGCGATCCGCCGTCGCTTCCCGAATCGGTCGAATGCGTGTCGTCAGGCTGTCCGTTCCGGGTTCCCGTCATGTCGAAGGCGTGACTGTAGGTTGCGTTCACGCCCTGCGCGTAGTTGGTGACGACGAGGCGGCCGTTGGAGAAGTTGCCCTGTTCGTGAGACGTAGCGCTTAGCCCGCCTGACGTAGCACGCGCGGAACTGGTGGCCAGGTCCACCCATTCTCCGCCCCCGTTGTTGCCGTGGAACCCGTAGGTTCCCGACCCCGTGTCGTTGAAGCCGAACGTACCGGACTCGTCCACCGCGAACGCCGTGAGCGTCAGCTGGTCGCTCAGCCAATTCCCCTGACCGCTCCATTGATAGTGGGCCGCGGCGGATTCGTCTCTCGTCACGTCGTCGCTGGACGAAGTGGTACTCCCGTAATAGGGATCGGTGGAGTTGTCATCCGTGTGACTCTTCTCGACGCGGTGAGACGTGGCGTCGTTCACCTGACTGTAGCTGAAGGACGAGAGGGCGACGGCGTCCCCCGCGCGCGTCCCGACTTCGTGGAGGGACGTCGTATCGACGCCCGTAGCGTGCCAGTGGAACTCGGTCGCGTCCGCCCTGTCGCTATTCCAGGTCAGGTCCGGGACGAGGGACAGGAGATACTCCCCGGCGGGGGTGTAGCCGTCGAGCGCGAGTGGCCCGGTGTCGTGGGAACTGTTGACGTTAGACCAGGACGAGTGGTAGGGGTAGCCGCCGCTGCGGGGCGCGTAGTCGTGGCTGCCGCTATCGTTCTGCCACTCGTCGTGACTGTAGGTGCCGGAAGTCCCGCTCCCCGCGTCGTGGGTCACGAAGCCGGACGTGAACGTCGTGTCGTCCGTCGTCGTGGCGTAGGGCGACGTCGCGACCTTGTGGGAGTGGTGACTGGTCGATCCGGTGTCGTCGAAGGCGTAGCCCGTGTAGTTGAAGACCCCGCCCGCGACGGTCCCGGAGGCGTCCGACGTCCACGTCTCGCCGTACTGTTGGTCGTCGGTGAAGGAAAGGGCGTCGGAGGTGAATTGTGCGTTCCACGACCCCGAAGCAGTCCCGTGGTCGTGGTATGCGAACTGGCTGACGGTGAAAACGCCGTTCGCGTAGGTGCCTTCCAGGTGGACGTGGTATGTGATGCTCTTGTCGTTCAGCCAGGCGAACGCGCCCCCGGCGGGGCTGTCGAAGTCTCCCCAGTGCCACGCGACGGAGGCGTTGAAATCGACCGCGAAGGTCCCCGAAGACCCGGTCCCGTTCTGGTCGACCGTGACGTCGTCGCCGGTGTTCTGGTCGACCGCGAAATGGTCGAGGATCGAGACGCCTTGGGCGGGGAAATAGCCCGCCAGGGAGGGAGGGGCGAGCAGGAATTGGGGGAGGGAGCCGGTAGGCACGAGCCTATTTTCCAGTTTTTCTATCCCAATTACCCCCCCCCATCTTGCCGGTCTTGTCTCCGAGAAGGAGAGATTTCGCGCGAGGCGCGAGACACAAGACACGCCACCACAACTTCATGTGCGACCTCCTGACGGAAAGGAATTTGCGGATGACCTCGGGCCACTTTCGGACCACAGAGATGATGATTCTAAAGGTATGGATGAGCCATTGTCAAGCGAATTCGGAAAATCGTTTTTAGGCCGAGACTCCGCACGTCGAGCCGTCCCTCGCCGGGTTAATGCTCGAAGCCGTATTCCCCCTCCACGCGACAGACCCTCAGGCGATAACGCTCGTACGCCGACCTCGTCGAGAACGTCTTCCGCCTGACTGACAAGCGCGCCTGCCTCCTCGTTGCCCTTCCCGCCCGTGTGCCTATCATATCAGTCACGGCAAGCCTCTCTTTTTACCTGACACGCCTCCTTCGAGGAACGCATCATGCGCACGCCACGGTTCCTGACACCGCTGGCCCTCGGCGCGACGCTGCTCCTGTGCGGCGCCCTGAGGGCCGACCCCGACGTCCGCGACACGCGAATGCTGTCGCAACCCGCCGTCTCCGCCAAGAACATCGCCTTCGTCTACGCCGAAGACCTCTGGGTCGCCGACCTCGACGGCGGCAACGTCCGCCGCCTCACCTCGCACCCCGGCGTCGAGTCCAACCCCGTCTTCTCGCCCGACGGCCAGACGATCGCCTTCACCGGCGAGTACGACGGCAACCCGGACGTCTACACCATCCCCCTCGCCGGCGGCTCGCCGACGCGCCTCACCTGGCACCCTGGCGCCGACATCGTCCGTGGCTTCACGCCCGACGGCAAGAATGTCCTGTTCTCGTCGCCGCGCAACGTCTACACGGTGCGGCACACGCAGCTCTTCACCGTGCCGCTGGCCGGCGGTATGCCGACGCAGCTGCCGATCCCCTGGGGCTTCGAGGCCAGCTTCTCGCCCGACGGCGAGTACATCGCCTACACGCCGGTGCGCGACGTCACCGCCCAGTGGAAGAACTACCGCGGCGGCACCCACTCGCGCGTCTGGATCTACCGCGTCAAGGACCACCACGTCGACGAGATCGCGCAGCCGCAGGGCCGCTGCAACGACGCCGACCCGCAGTGGCTCGGCAAGGCCCTCTACTTCCGCTCCGACCGCAAGGGCGAGTACAACGTCTTCTCCTACGCCCCGGAAACGAAAGAGATCAAGCAAGTCACCTTCCACGACGACTTCCCCGTCCTGGACATCGCGGCGGGCGGCGGCCGCGTCGCCTACGAGCAGGCCGGCTACCTGCACCTGTACGAGCCCGAGAAGGGGAGTCCGCAACGGCTGAAGATCGGCGTCGCCAGCGACCTCGCCGAGGCGCGGCCGCGCCTCGCCAAGGGGGCGAAGTACGCGGTCGGCGGCAGCGTGTCACCGTCGGGCGCCCGCGCCGCCTTCGAGTTCCGCGGCGAGATCGTCACCGTCCCCGCCGAGAAGGGCGACCCGCGCAACCTGACCAACACCGTCGCCGCCCACGAGCGCGAGCCGGCTTGGTCGCCCGACGGTAAGACCATCGCTTACGTCTCCGACTCGTCCGGCGAGTACGAACTGTGCCTGGCGCCGCAGACCGGCAAGGGCGACACGCGCCGCATCAAGCTCGCGGGGACCGGCTTCTACCAGAACCTCGTCTGGTCGCGCGACGCCAAGAAGATGCTGTATACGGATAATTCGGACGCGCTGTACTGGCTCGACGTCGAGAGCGGCAAGGCGACGAAGATCGTCCAGCCCGAGTACGGCCGCTCGCGCGGGCCGAAGGCGTCGAGTTGGTCGCCCGACTCGAAGTGGGTCGCTTACGCGATCGACGACGCGGCCCGCATCGCCCAAGTCCACGTCTATTCGCTGGAGCAGAAGAAGTCGTTCCCGGTCACCGACGGCCTGAGCGAGGCGACCGAGCCGGTGTTCGACGCCGGCGGCAAGTACCTGTACTTCGTCGGCTCGAACGACACCGGCATGAGCAAGCACGGCTTCTCGCAGTCGTCCGGCGACGCGCGGCCGCCGCGCTGGTCGCTCTACCTCGCCGTGCTGCGCAAGGACGTCGCGTCGCCGTTCCTCAAGGAGAGCGACGAGGAGAAGGGCGAGCCGCTCGACCCGCGCAAGCCGGCCGACGAGCCGAAGATCGGCGGCGCCGACGACGAGCCCAAGGACAAGCCCAAGGCCGACTCGACGCCCCGGAAGCCCGCGGCGGCGCGCAAGCCGCAGGAGCCGTTCAAGATCGATTTTGACGGCCTCGACCAGCGCATCCTCGCTATCCCCGTCCCGCCGGGCAGCTACGCCAACCTCAAGACGGGCGCGGCGGGGCACCTCTACTACCTGTCGCGGCCGGAGACCACCGGGGGCGGCGGCCGCGGCGGACCCGTGGCGATTGGCGCGGCACTGCACCGCTACGACGTCGACAAGCGCAAGGACGACGTGGTCCAGCCGACCGTCGTGGCCTACGAACTGACGCCGGACGCCCGCAAGATGCTGTACGCCACCTCGCCGACGTCGTGGCTGATCGGCTCGACGTCGGGCGGCGGCGCCCCGCCGACGGCGGCTCTCGCGGCGGCAGCAGGCGGGCGCGGCCGTCGGCCCGGCGCTCCCCCCGCGGCGGCTCCGAGCGCGGACGCGGCCGAGGCGGGCGGCGGTCGGCTCAACCTTGACGCCATCGAGGTGCGGGTGGATCCGCGCGCGGAGTGGAAGCAGATCTTCCACGAAGCCTGGCGCGTCAACCGCGACTTCTTCTACGACCCGAAGATGCACGGCGCCGACTGGCCGGCGGTCGAGAAGAAGTACGAGCCGTTCCTGACGCACGCCACGTCGAACGCCGACGTCTACCGCGTCATCCGCTGGATGCTCAGCGAGCTTTCCGTCGGCCACAGCTACATGACGCCCGGCGAGCGCCAGTACGAGCGCAAGACCGTCGTCGGCGGCCTGCTCGGCGCCGATTACGAGATCGACAACGGGCGCTATCGCTTCAAGAAGATCTACGGCGGCCTCAACTGGACGCCGGATCTGCGTTCGCCGCTGACGGCGCCGGGCGTGAACGTCAAGGAGGGCGAGTACCTGCTCGCCGTCGGCGGCGTCGAGCTGAAGGCGCCGACGGAGGTCTATTCCCTCTTCGAGGGCACGGCCGGCAAGGGCGTCGAGATCACGGTCGGCCCGACGCCGGACGGCAAGGGCAGCCGCAGCGTGGTCGTCGAGCCGCTGGCGAACGAGACCGCCCTGCGCAACCGCGACTGGGTGGAAGGGAACCTGCGCAAGGTGCAAAAGGCGACCAACGGCCGCGTCGGCTACGTCTACGTGCCCGACACCGGCGCCCAGGGGTTGGCGTACTTCAAGCGCTACTTCTTCCCGCAGGTGGACAAGGACGCGCTCATCATCGACGAGCGCTTCAACGCGGGCGGGCAGATCGCCGACTACTACATTGACCTTCTGCAACGTCCGCAGACGTGCTACTGGGCTCCGCGGCACGGCGCCGACTGGCGTTCGCCGAGCGCGGCGGTCCACGGGCCGAAGGTGATGCTGATCGACGAGTCGGCGGGCTCGGGCGGCGACCTGCTGCCGTGGATGTTCCGCAAGTACAAGGTCGGCCCGCTGGTCGGCAAGCGGACCTGGGGCGGCCTGGTCGGCATCGGCGGCTACCCGGCGCTGATGGACGGCGGCACGGTGACGGCGCCGAGCTTCGCGATCTGGACGGAGGACGGCTTCGTCGTCGAGAACGAGGGCGTGCCGCCGGACGTCGACGTCGAGCAGACGCCGGCCGACGTGATCGCCGGCAAGGACCCGCAGCTCGAGAAGGCGATCGAGCTGGTGATGAAGGAGTTGGAGAAGTCGCCGCCGCAGAAGGCGACGCGGCCGGCGTACCCGGTGCGCGTGAGGAAGTGATAGAATAACCGCTCGCGAATTCGCGTGCCTCCTGCCGTCTTTCGGGACGGCAGGAGGCACCCTGAGGGACCGAGGCTGTCAGGAGAGAAGGGCAGCGAGTCGGCGTTTGGAGACGGAGCCGCCACAATAAAGAGTAAGGCATCCATAAAGGCTCTTGTCTTCGGATTCTCGTTTGGCTTCTCGTTCATAGACGACGAATCGGGAGCCAAATTTGAGGGATTCCCTCCCACTCCGAGGTGATGCATGAACATGGCACTTCCGGCACATCGCGTCGAGACGACGCTAGAGCAAGACGGGACGCTGACGCTCGAACACCTCCCTTTTCAGGCCGGCCAACAGGTGGAGGTTATCATTTTGCCTTATTCTGGTGAGGCGACGATTGGCAATTCCTATCCCTTACGCGGCTTACCCGTCCGCTATGAGCGGCCCACTGACCCTGTAGCCGAAGACGATTGGGAATCGCCCCGGTGATCCTACTCGACACCCACGTCTGGGTCTGGTGGGTCCACGGTGACGCACGCCTTCCGCCGAATTACCAGGCATACGTCCAGGCCCACGAGGCGCAAGGGCTCGGCGTCAGCGCGATTTCCTGCTGGGAAGTGGCCAAACTCGTCGAGCGGGGTCGTCTCGGACTGCCTTACCCCGTGGGACAGTGGTTGCGCCTCGCGCTCGGCCACCCGAGTATGCAACTCCTTGCCCTTTCGCCGGAAATTGCCGTGGAATCGACACAACTTCCCGGCACGTTCCACCGCGACCCGGCCGATCAGATTCTCGTGGCGACGGCTCGCGTCTACAACTGCCCACTGGTGACGATGGATCATAATATCCGCGACTACCCGCACGTCCAGGTAGGGCCGTAGCATGTCCTTCAGCGAATTCACCATCGACGACCTCAAGGAGCGCTTCGGCCTGCGTATCGAGGAGCGCCCCGACGTCTTCGCCAGCGTGGCGCCCTGTCCCGTCAGTCCCTTGCTCGCCGACGTGCTGCGCGAAAACGTGCCCCTGGCCTTGGCGATCAGCACCGAGAAGGCGCGGTCGGAGATGATTATCGCCCCGATCCTGATCGAGGTCCGGCGGCAGTGTCGCCATGAGATAAGCCTGTTCTCCGGCGTCGAGATGAACGTCGACGCCGCCCAGGGGTTGAAGGGCGTCTGCGACTTCCTGTTGAGCCGGTCGGCCGAACAACTCACGCTGGAAGCCCCCGTCGTGGCGGTCGTGGAGGCCAAGAACGAGAACATGAAGCAAGGGATGGCCCCGTGCATCGCCGAGATGGTGGCGGCCCGGCTTTACAACCGTCAGCGGCGCCGAGAGGTGCCGGCCGTTTTCGGGGCCGTGACCACCGGCAGCAACTGGCGCTTCCTTCAACTGACGGGGGCCGTGGTCGTGGCCGACCTGACAGAATACTTCGTCCGGGAAGTCGATAGGATCGTCGGCATCCTCGTGAGCATGACGCGGGGCGACGTCGCGTAACCGCGTTCGCGGAAAGGACGCGCCTCCTTCCGCGGTCGGCGTACCCGGCGCGCGTGCAGAAGGAAGAGATTGGGCAGGACGTCGCCGGCCGCGGCCAGTCGGTGCCGGCGCCGCAAACCGAACCGTTGCCGGATTCGTCGTGATGTGGGACACTGTGTCCGTTCCGGCCCGTCGTCTCATTCCCGCAAGGAGGGAAGGCGTATGCGAAAACTCCTCGGTCTGCTGCTCCTGCCGGCGCTGCCGCTGCTCGTCGTGGCGCCGCCGCCGGCGGAGTCGGCCTGCTGCTACTTCGCGGCCAAGGACAAAGACGTCCTTCAGCCCGCCCAAAAGGCGTTCGTGACCTGGGACCCCGCCGAGAAGGTCGAGGCGTTCACCGTGCAGCCGAAGTTCGAGGGCAACGCCTCCGACTTCGGCATGGTCGTGCCGACGCCCGCCCGCCCGAAGCTCGACGAGATGCCGCGCGAGTTCTTCAAGGAACTCGCCGTCTTCACCATCCTCGAGCCGATGGACCTCGACAAGTACAAGCGGATTCGCTTCCTCGCGCGCGGCAACCGCGAATTCGACAAGAAAGAGCAAGCCTCGACGAGGAAGAAAGACACCGTGCGCGTCCTCGAAGCGGGCGTGGTCGGCTCGCTCGACTACAAGATCATCCAGGCGGAGAAGGCCGACGACCTGTACTCCTGGCTCAAGGACAACAGGTACAGCTACTCGGGCGACGAGGCAACGCTCGACTTCTACGTCAAGAAGGGCTGGTTCTTCACCGTCATGAAGATCGACCCGATGCAGATGAAGAAGAAGGCCGACGGCTCCTACGCCGGCGAGGTCACGCCGACGCGCTTCACCTTCGCCTCCGAGGCGCTCGTCTACCCGCTCAAGATCACGCAGATCAGCGTCAAGGACAAGACGGAGGCCCTGTTCTACGTCCAGGCGCCGCACAAGGTCGACTTGCCCGGCGACTTCTCCTGCCAGTTCACCTGGCTGCCGATGTGGAGCCAGGCGGCCGCGTTCGCCCTGCCCGAAAAATTGACCAAGGCGGAGACGGAATGGCAGAAGCACGCCGAGCCGCTCGCGCAGGCGCAGAATCAGAAGGCGCAGAAGATCCGCGAAGCCCGCCACGAGCCGACGTCCCTGGAGTGGGCGAAGAAGATCACCGAGGGCGACGTCGCCGTTCTGGAGGGTAAAAAGGCGTATAACCGCGAGGCGCCCAAGGAGGACGTCGACAAGCTCAAACTGCTCAAGGGACACGTCAAGAAGGGGCAGTTCATCACCAAGCTGCGCAAGGTGTTCCACAAGGACGAGATGGGCGAGGACCTGACGTTCGTGCGCGCCAAGGTCGGCGAGAAAGAAGATGATATGGAGTATTACCAGATCCTGCCGACGTCGCCGCCGTGACGAACCGCCGCTTGCGGCTTCGCAAGTGCGAAGCCGCGAGCGGCTGCCGCGCAAGTTCCCCCCGAAGGCGCGTCCCCCCTCCATAATGGTGTTCGTCGGAGGGGAGATCATGCGCCGACTGCACGCCGCTTTGTTGCTGCCGCCCGTCGTCCTGGGCGTTCTGCTCGCCTTCGAGCTGCGCCGACCCGCTGCCGACTCCGCCTGTTGCTACTTCGCCGCGAAGGACCAGGACGTCAAGCAGCCGTCGCAGAAAGCCTTCCTCACCTGGGATCCCGTCGAAAAGGTCGAGTCGTTCACGGTGCAGCCGCGCTTCGAGGGCAACGCCTCCGACTTCGGCATGGTCGTGCCGACGCCCGGCAAGCCGAAGCTCGACGAAATGCCGCGCGATTTCTTCAAGGAACTCGCCGTCTTCACCATTCTCAAAAAGCGCGAGTACGCCCAATCGCTCCTCCTGAACTCATTCGGCGCCTTCGGCGGCGGCGGGCTCGGGCTCGGCGGAGGACTCGGGCTCGGCGGAGGACTCGGGGCGCTCGGCGGCGGCTTCGGCCTGATGCGTCCGCCGCCGGTCCGCGTCGTCGAGGCCGGCGTTGTCGGCTCGCTCGACTACAAGGTCCTCGAAGCCGACCGGGCCGACGACCTGTTCGCCTGGCTGAAGGACCACAAGTACCGCTACGGCGGCGACGAGGCGACGCTCGACTTCTACGTCAAGAAGAAGTGGTTCTTCACCGTCATGAAGATCGACACGATGCAGATGAAGAAACGCCCCGACGGCGGCTTCCTCGGCGAGGTCACGCCGACGCGCTTCCAGTTCGCCAGCGACAAACTCGTCTACCCGCTCAAGATCACGCAGATCAGCGTCAGCGACAAGACGGAGGCCCTATTCTATGTTCAGGCGCCCTACAAAGTCGACCTGCCCGGCGACCTGACGTATCAGTACCAGTGGCTCCCGCTACTCAAGAACGCGGAAGGAAACTTCGCCAAGGGGACGTTCGGCAAGAACGACCTGCCGGGCCAGGCCGACGACTGGCTCGACGCGACGCGCGACACGGCTCCGGCGCTGATCGAGCGCGGCAAAAGGCTCGGCTTCGGCTTCGCCTCCGGGCAGCGCCCCCTGCCGAATGAGGAAGGCCGCGTGCCGACGACGCTCGAATGGGCCAAGCGGCTGACGGCGAAGGACGTCAAGGCGCTGCGCGGCGAAGCTCCCTACACGGACCGCCTCCCCGACGTCGACGAGGGCTTCACGCCGAAGGATCTGGCCGACGCCAAGAAAGGCGCTCAGGCCACTGTGGTCATCCGCAAACGCCTCGCCGACGTCGCCAAGGAGCGGCCCAACGGCTATCTGACCCGCGCGGCGCCGGCGGCGGACGTCAAGGGGCTGAAGCTGCTCGTCGGCCACCTGAAGGAGGGGCAGTTCCTCACCAAGTTCCGCAAGACCTTCACCCGCGCCGAGATGAACGACGACCTGCTCCTCGTCCCGGCGAAGCTGGGCAAGGCGGAGGACGTCTCCGAATACGAGGAGACGTTACCGGCGTCGCCGCCTTGAGCGAGTTTGAAAGGTCGTTTTCTCTTTTACGGCACGATATCCGGTGAATGACCCATGCGCCGCCTTCTCCCGTGCGTCCTAGGACTGCTCGTCGCCTCCGCGCCCGCCGGGGCCGAGGAACCGCTGCCGTCGCGCTGGCAAGACCTGGCGCGCAGCCCGCGCACCCGCCTGATCGGCGTCTGGGGAAACGGCAAGACCGTCGGCGCGGCGACGGCGGTCTGGGTGTCGCCGGACGGCAAGCGGGCGATGACCGTCCGCACGAACTCCCCTACCTGGGACGAGCTGGACGAATGGCTGCCTCCGCTGGCTCGGCCCCTGCCGGCGGAGGAGATCGCGTTCACCGCGTGGGACCTGACGACGGGCCGCGACGTCTCCACCGTCGTCGGCGAGTCGGGGCCGGTCCAGGCGGCGGCCTTATCGCCCGACGGCAAGCGCGCCCTCTCGGAGGGGAACGACGGCTCAATGCGAGTGTGGGACGTCGCGACCGGAAAGCAGATACAAGAGGTACTTTTCCCCTCCCGCGGTATTCGGACGCTCGCCGTCTCTTCGGACCCTCGGGCGTTTGTCTACGTCACCAGAGGCACCGTGCGGCTCCTGGACTTGAAAACCGGGAATGACGAGAAGGTTTTCGAGAATGCCGGGGAAGAGGCCCAGGTCTGCGCCTTGTCGCCGGACGGCAAGCGCGTGCTGGTCGGGGGTCGGGACGGCGGCAGTCGCCTGGTGGAACTCGCCTCCGGTCTGGTGCTGCGCTCCTTCGCGGTTCACGAAGGGGCCGTTCTCGCGGCGGGGTTTACGCCCGACGGAAAGGGCGTTCTGACCGCGGGTATTGACCACAAACTCAGGCTGTCTGACGCGGCGACGGGCAAGCTGCTCCGGCGCATGACTTCCAGGAAAGGGGTGCCCCTGGCGGTCGCCGCCACTCCCGACGGCAAGCGCGCCGTCTGCGGCCACGTCGCCAACACGATCTCGATTTGGGACCTGACGACGGGTCAGGAAATCGACCCGAGCCCCGGCCATCTCGGGCAGGTTTCGGCGCTGGCCTACGTCGCCGACGGTAAGAGCCTTCTCTCCGCCGGCCACGACGGCACGCTTCGCCTGTGGGACGTCGCCGGGGGACGCCCGAGGCGCGTCTTCCGCGGACATACCGGCGTCGTCACCTCCGCGGCGCTCTCGGCGGACGGCCGCCGCGCCCTTTCCGGCGGCACCGACGGCAACGTCAAACTGTGGGAGGCCGGCCGGAGTCTGCATCGCACCTTCGTCGGGCATGAGGCCGCCGTGACCGCCGTGGCCCTGTCGCCCGACGGCACGCGCGCCCTTTCGGGTGACGCCGACGGCGAGGTCCGTGTGTGGAATGCCGACGACGGCGAGGAATTGGCGAGGCTGCCCGGCCCGGCGGTCCGCGTGGCGTGCGCGGCGTTCGCCCCCGACGGCCGCCGCGCCGTCACGGGCCACGAGGACGGCTCGCTCCTTCTCTGGGACGTCGCCCTCGGGAGGCAGGCGCGCGCTTTCGCCGGCCACCGCCGCGCCGTCACGAGCGTCTCGTTTTCGGCGGACGGCAAGCGCCTACTGACGGGGAGCCGCGACCGCACGGCGCGCCTGTGGGACGTCGCCACCGGGAAGCGCCTTCAAAGCTTTTCCGGACACGAGAACTGGGTAACGGCCGTGGCGCTGTCGCCGGATGGGGCGCTGGCCTTGTCGGCGGGGGACGACCTCTCGGTGAGGCTGTGGGACGCGGCCGACGGCGAGGAGGTGGACCGCCTCGACCTCGGCGGCTTGCCGGACGTGCCCGGCTGCGTCGCCTTCGCGCCGGACGGGCGCTCGTTCGCCGTCGACACGGCGGGGTGGGTCATCCTTCGCTTCGAGGTACGGCGCTGAGGCTCCGCCCGAACTTGAAGAACAGCGCCGGCGTCACCACCTGGTCGAGCAGCGTCGAGACAATGCCGTCCTCCTACCTACCCCTGTGACGGAACTCCAGATATGATGGGCGGCAGGAGGATGCCGCCATGCTGACCTTTCCCATCAAAAACGCCGCCATCGCGCTCAAAGGCAAGCCGCCCGAGGAATTGCCGCACGGCCGCCTCGCCGTGCCGCCCGAGGTGCGGGAGTTGATCGAGAGGGAACGCGCCAAACACCCGCCGGAGTTGTTCGCGAAGAACGAAGTGCGAACGCTGAACCTCTGGACGGTCGGGTGGTACTTCGACGACCTGGGCCACGGCGTCGTGTACCGCGAGACGCCGGAAGGCCCCGAGGTGCTGGCCGTCGGGCGCGAGGAGGTGGCGGCGTACCGGGAGAGCGTGCCGCACGACGAGCGACCCGCCGACATCAAGACTTACCGGACCTACTGATGTCGAGATTGGAGATTCCCGTCAACGGCCAGATTCTCTTTGCCACCGGCGACGTGCGGCTCTGGGTCGAGATCACGCTGCTGATCAGGGACGGGCGCGGCAACTTCGTGGGGCGGGACTTCTTCGTGGACACGGGCACCGAGGTCACGACCTTCCCGGCTTACGAGGCGAAACGGCTCGGCCTGTACGTGCCGCCGAGGCCCGCCGCCGTCAAGCACGAGCAGACGGGGCTGGAAGTGCGTAGCGGCCAGCTCGCTTTCCGCGTCGGCGGCATGGACCAGACCCTCTACGCCGTATCGTGCCTCTTCCTTGGCGACCCGGACTTGCCGCCGTCCGGCTCCGGCGCGCGGGTTCCGCGGAACCTCTTCCAGCCGTTCGCCCTCACCGCGAACCTGCGCTTCACCGCCGACAGAGACCCGTCGCTCGGGAACCTGTACGGCGAGTTGGTGGTGGAGAAGAGGTAAATGCCGATACCCCGGGCGGGTTGAGACCGAGCGGGGCTTACTGCATTTCTCTCGCGGACGCAAGCCCCGCGCCGAACTTGAAGAACAGCGCCGGCGTCACCACCTGGTCGAGCAGCGTCGACACGATCAGACCGCCGATCACCACGACCGCGAGCGGGTGCAGGATCTCCTTGCCCGTCTGCCCGGCGCCGAGCGCCAGCGGCACCAGGCCCATGACCGTGACGCCGGCCGTCATCAGGACCGGAGCCAGTCGCTCCAACGTGCCGCGCACGATCATCGCCTCGGTGAAGCCTTCGCCCTCCTGGCGCATCAGGTGCAAGTAGTGCGAAATCATCATGATGCCGTTGCGGCTGACGATGCCGACCAGCGTGATGAAGCCGACCCAGTGAGCCACCGACAGACTCGTGTGCGCCAGCCATATCCGCGGCCAGTCCCACCAAGGCGCCGCCACCAGGTCCGCCCACTCCGGGCGGTTGACGATCAGCAGCGCCGCCACCGAGCCGACCGCCGCCAGGGGCACGTTGACCAACACCTGCAGCGCCGCCCGCCACGACTCCAGCGCCTTGCACAACAGCAGAAACACGCCCGCCAGCGCCAGCGAGCCGAGCAGCAGGAGCCGCGCGTTCGCCTGCTGTTGGGCCTCGAACTGCCCGCCGTACTCGACGCGGTAGCCGCCCGGCTTCGCGGACAGCGCACGTTCCAGCGGCGCCAGCGCGGCGCGGACGTCGCCCACGACGCCGGCGAGGTCGCGGCCGCGCACGTTCAGCGACACGACGACGCGCCGTTGCAGGTTCTCGCGGTTGAGCTGGTTCGGCCCCGTCGTATCGACGACCGCCGCCACCTGGTCGAGGGCCACGACGCGGCCCGACGGCGTGTGCAACCGCGTCGCCCCCAGCGCCGCCACGTCGCCGCGCGACGCCTCGTCGTAGCGCACCACCAGGGCGAAGCGTTTCTCGTCGTCGAGGATTTCCGACACGACGCGCCCCTGATACGCCGTCTCCAACAGGCGGGCCACGTCACCCGCCGCCAGCCCGTATTCCGCCGCCTCGCGCCGCCTGACGTCAACGCGCACTTGCGAGATCTCCACTTGGGGCTCAATCTGCAAGTCGGTCACGCCAGGGATCGGCCGCAAAAGGGCCTCGACGTCGTGCGCCGCCTCGCGCAGCGCGGCCAGGTCGGGGCCGAAGACCTTGACCGCCACCTGGGCGCGGACGCCGGACATCATGTGGTCGAGGCGGTGCGAGATCGGCTGGCCGACGTTCACTTTCACGCCGGGCAGTTTCGCCAGGCGCGCGCGGACGTCGGCCAGCACCTCGTCGCGCGGCCGGCCGACTTCGTCGATCCCGAAACGGTACAGCCCCGGCACGGCCCGCGCGGCGGCGGCCGCCCAGCCCGGCTTCGGAGCCTCATGTTCCGCGAGGCGCACGTCCAGTTCCGAGGAGTGGACGCCCTCCGCGTGCTCGTCCATCTCGGCCCGGCCCGTGCGGCGCGCGACCGACAGCACCTCGGGCACCTGCAACAGCAACTCCTCGACGTGGGAGCCGACCCGGTTGCTCTCGACGAGGCTCGTCCCCGGTGCCGTCTGGGCGTTGACGGTGATCGTCCCCTCGTTGAACGGCGGCAGGAACTCGCCGCCCATGCCGGCGAGGCCGAGAACGGACAGCACGACGAGGACGGCGACGGCGCCGAGGACGACGTTCGGGCGGCGCAGGGCGACGCGCACGAGGCGGGCCTCGACCCCCTTCAGCGCCCGCAGGAACAGCGGGTCGCCGGGCCGTTCGAGGAAGCGGGCGCGCGGCAGCAGGTACGCCGCCAGCGCCGGCGTCACCGTCAGCGACACCAGCAGCGACGCCAGCAGCGACACGACGTAGGCCAGCCCGAGCGGCGCGAACAGGCGCCCTTCCAGACCGGCCAAGGCGAAGAGCGGCGTGACCACGAGGCAGACGATGAGCGTGGCGTAGACGACGGAGCCGCGCACCTCACTCGACGCCGCGAAGATGACGTCGAGCGCCGAGCCGCCGCCGCCCCGCGCGCGCCATTCCTTGAGGCGCCGGTAGATGTTCTCGACGTCGACGACGGCGTCGTCGACCAACTCGCCGACGGCGACGGCGATGCCGCCGAGCGTCATGGTGTTCACCGAGGCGCCGGCGAGGCGGAAGACAAGGGCCGTCACGAGCACGGACAGCGGAATCGCCGTCAGCGTGATGACGCTGGTGCGGACGTTCCAGAGGAACAGAAAGAGGATGACGAAGACCCACAAAGCGCCGTCACGGATCGCCTCCTCGACGTTGCGGACGGCGGCGGCGATGAAGTCGGCCTGGCGAAAGACGTGGCGTTCGAGGCTCACGCCTGCTGGCAGCGTGCCTTGCAGCTCGTCGAGGGCCGTGTCGAGGGCTCGGTCGAGCGTCAGGGTGTCGGCGTGCGGCTGCTTCTGCACGGTGAGGATGACGGCGAAATTTGCCGCTTTTCCGTTTCCATGATCCGTCTTTTCCTCTGTGTTCTCTGTGTCCTCTGTGGTGAGTTCCTTGATCCTCAGTCCCGCGTCGCCGACGCGCGGCGTGGCGCCGCCGAAGCGCACGTCGGCGACGTCCCGGATCAACACCGGCCGCGAACCGCGCCACAGGACCGGCGTTTCCTCGACATCGCGGAGTGACAAAACACGTCCGCGGATGCGGATGAGCGACTCGCGCGCCGACCGCTCCAGGACGCCGCCGCCGGCGAAGGCGTTGGCCTTCTCCGCCGCAGCGACGAGTTGGTCGAGCGTCACGTCCTGCGCCGCGAGGCGGTTCGGCGACGTGACGACCTGATACTGCTTGACGCTCCCGCCGATGACCGTCACCTGCGACACGCCCTCGACGGCGAGCAGGCGGTTGCGCAGCGTGAAGTCGGCCAGCGTGCGCAACTCCGTCGCCGACGTCGTGCCGTCGCGCGAGCGCAGGCCGACCAACAGGATTTCGCCCATGATGGAGGAGATCGGCGCGAGCGTCGGGTTGGCGTCGCGCGGCAGGCGCTCGCGGACTTGCTGCAACTTCTCGGTGACGACCTGGCGGTCTTTGTAAACGTCGGTGTCCCAGTCGAACTCGACCCAGACGACCGAGAGGCCGACGGCGGAGGAAGAGCGGACGCCGCGCACGCCGGTCGTACCGTTGAGGACATATTCGATCGGACGAGTGACCAAAGATTCGACTTCCTCGGGGGCGAGGTTCGGCGCCTCGGTCAGGAGGACGACCGTCGGACGGTTGAGATCCGGGAAGACATCGACGGGCAGGCGCGTGGCCTGGTAGCCGCCTAGGACGGCCAGCGCCAGGGCAGCGAGCAGGACGAGGAGGCGATTCTTCAGGGAGAACGCGATGATGAGGTTGAGCATGGTGTCGTTCCGCTTGCGGCGCGAACGCTAAGCAACTGGGCAACAATTACTTGAACGATCGGCATAGTAATTGCTCATTGCCCTTGTATGAACCGGGACGCCACCCTTGAAGCCGTGCGGCGCATCCGTTCGTTCATCAAGGGCAATGGGCAATTACTATGCCGATCGTTCAAGTAATTGTTGCCCAGTTGCTTAGCGCGCGAGGCCGCACTGCTTGACGAACTATTCCGCGCCTCGCTGGAAGAGTTGATGACCGGCCGCGTCTCTACGGCGCCGCTGATCGAGCCGGAAGGGGGCGGACCATGATCGACCGGGACGAGCTTCTCCGGACTGGTCGGCCCCAAGGCCGAGGCGGACGACCTCGATCCGGCGGCCGTCGAGCGCTTCCGGGGGCTCTGGCACCGCAAGAGCGGCAACCCGGACCTTGCGACTCTCAGCCCGACCAAGCTGCTTGCCGACGCCGAACTGCTCGACCCGGACGGCGGCGTGAAAATGGCGGCGCTGATCCTGCTGGGGAAGCCGGCCGCGGTGAGCCGCTTCCTGGCCCAGGCCGAAGTCGTTTTCGAGTACCGTGGCAGCGAGGCGTCCATCGAGTACCAGCAGCGGCTGGAATACCGCAGGGGCTACCTACTCTTCGACGATGAACTCTGGGGGACGATCAACCTGCGGAACGAAGTGCAGCCAGTCCGGGACGAGATGGTGATCCGGCAATTGCCGGCCTTCAACGAGGGCGTCGTCCGCGAGGGGCTGCTCAACGCCATCTGTCACCGCGATTACCGCCTGGGGGAGTCGGTGTTCGTCCGCCAGTATCCGAGTAAACTGGAGGGCGACCGCGGAACCTGCCTTTCCTTTGTCTTTCCTCTGTGCCCTCTGTGTTCTCTGTGGTGAGTTCTTTGAGACGCTCTTACCAAAATCTTACCACCAAGGAAGACGCGCCAGATCCAGGCCAGGGGCGAGAACGTGTCGATTTCGGCGCGCCGCTCCTGCTATACTGACGGGCAGGAGAACCCTGACATGCTCACCTTCCCGCTGCACAACGCCGCTCTCGACCTCGCGGGCAAGCCCCCCGAGGAACTGCCCCACGGCCGCTTGACCGTCCCGCCCGAGGTGCGGGAGTTGGTCGAGAGGGAGCGGACCCGGATGCGGCCCGAGGCGTTCGAGTACAACAAAGAACAGATCCTTAATCTCTGGACGGTCGACTGGTACTTCAACGGCCTCGGCCAGGAGGTCATGTACCGCCCGTCGCCGGAAGGGCCGGACGTCCTGGCCGTGGGGCCTGTCGAGACGCTGGCGCTCAAACGCTCCGTGCCGCGGGAGCAGCGGCCCGACGTGAAGACGTACCAGGGGTAATGATGTCCCGAATCGCGATCCCTATTACCGGCAAGGCGCTCTACGCCACCGGCGACGTCAAGCTCCGCGCCGAGGTTACGCTCTCGATCCGGGACGGCTCCGGCCAGTTTGCCGACCACTATTGCTCGTGCCCCCTTTTCTTCCTCGGCACTGGTGAGCGGCTTCGCGACGGGGCGAAGCCGCTCAGTGGGGGCCATTCAGCGCCGAGCCTGGATGGTATCAATCGAGAACCAGGGGACCCAGCCGACGCCGTCCAGCCCGAAGGTAGTCCGGATGCGGCCGTCGGGGCCGACCACGAACAGGTCCTGCTGCAGGCCCCGGGCAGTGTTATGCACCGTGGCCGTGATTACAGATCGCGCTGGCACGGTGTCCTGCGGCCCGCCGATGGTGAACCACGGCGACCAGCCGACGCCGTCCAGCCCGAAGGTGGTCCGGATGCGGCCATCCGTGCCGACTACGAACAAGTCTTGCTGCTGACCCCGCACGGTCTGATGCACTGTGGCTGTGATCACCGAGCCCACCGGCACGATGTCCTGCGGCCTGCCGATGCGGAACCAGCGCGACCAGCCGACGCCGTCCAGCCCGAAGGCGGTGTAGACGCCCCCGTCGGTGCCGACCGCGAACAGATCCTGCTGCAGGCCCCGGGTGGTGTTATGCACCGTGGCCGTGACCACCGACCTCACCGGCACCGTGCCTGACGAGGCGCTGATGCGGAACCACGGCGACCAGCCGATGCCGTCCAGCCCGAAGGCGGTGTAGACGCCCCCGTCGGTGCCGACCGCAAACAGGTCCTGCTGTAGGCCCCGGGCGGTCTGGTGCATCGTGGCTGTGACCACCGAGCCCACCGGCACGGTGCCTGACGAGGCGCTGATGCGGAACCAGGGCGCCCAACCAACGCCGTCCAGTCCGAAGGTGGTGTAGACGCCCCCGTTGGTGCCAACCACGAACAGGTCCTGCTGCAGGCCCCGGGCGGTCTGGTGTACCGTGGCCGTGACCACCGACCTCACCGGCACGGTGTCCTGCGGCCTGCCGATGGTGAACCACGGCGACCAGCCGACGCCGTCCAGCCCGAAGGTGGTCCGGATGCGGCCGTCCGTGCCGACCACGAATAGGTCCTGCTGCAGGCCCCGGGCGGTCTGGTGTACCGTGGCCGTGACCACCGAGCCCACCGGCACGGTGTCCTGCGGCCCGCCAATGGTGAACCAGCGCGACCAGCCGACGCCGTCCAGCCCGAAGGTGGTCCAGATGCGGCCGTCCGTGCCGACTGCGAACAGGTCCTGCTGCAGACCCCGCACGGTCTGGTGCGAGGTGGCGGTGACGGCCGAGCCCGACGAAAGCTGGGGTCGCGGAGCAGGGGAACTCACCTGCCAGCCGATGTCGCGAAGTGCCGCGAAGTCCAGCTCCGTGAACGCGACGCGCCCGGCGGCGTTGAATTGCCCATCCATCGTGACCGGACGACCCAGGTACTTGGTCCCCGCCTTCCAGTGGGGGCCGCCGTCGGTGGGGACCGGCCCGCCAAAGGCTTGTTGGGCGGCCTGGCCCCGGAATAGGTTATCGCGGATCAAGTTCTTCCACGAAGCGGCGCCAAACCCCAGGAGGTGGCCGAGTTCGTGTTGCGCGACGCTGAAGAAATCCGCCTGGCCTGCCGGGACGCTGGGAGCCAGCCCGAAGTACCAGCTCCCGCTGAAGCGTCCGCTGCCCCTCCCCGGCCGCGCCGGGTCTGCCTCGAACGCGATCGACCCGCCCCACGGCGCGACGTCCGTTTGCGCGGGCTCGGCTCCCAGCGCCCCCGGCTGTCCGCGGCCCTGCACGGTGTTCCCCCAGGCTACGCTCCCCCCCCAGGAGAACCCGCTCTGCGCCTCGCCCAATTCGTTGATGAGCGGGCGGGCGCCGACGTAAACGATGAGCGTGTTCGCCGGAACCCTCAGGTTCCCCTTCGCTGTCCGTTGGCCGGTTTGCGGGTCAGGGAATTGGGCACTCCAGCTGTTGCCGAGGGACGCCGCCGGGATCTCGGTCAGGGTGTCGTTCAGCTGGGAGCCGAGGGCGTCGGCCGCCGCCTGGAGTACTGCCCGCCGGCCGGGGGCGTTGAAGAAGCCCGCGGTGTCGTAGGTGTAGTCGAGCTGAAACGTGACACTGGGCGTGACACGGTCTTCCAGCGTCTCCAGGCTCGGCCGCGTGGGTTTCCGCGCTGGCCGGCGGGATGCTCGCCTGGGCGAGGACGACGGTCGAAACCAGTTCAGGAACGGAATCATGGGACATGCCTCTGTTTGGGTAATGCCTTCTCAGGGCCACTCCTGGGGAAGCGAGACGGGTTCGTTCCCGCGGAGAAGCGGGCCGCCTGACGTGACGGCCCTTCATACCTTCCATCGGAGCCGGTCCCGGGCGTGTGACGCCGCGCCGCGAATTGGTTGGACGGCGGGACATCGGGCCGGCTACGATGGGGCCAGCCCCCCGCCCCGGAGCCTCCCATGACCGACGACGACCGCTTCCACGAGTTGCTCCGCCGCGTGCGCGCCCGCGATCAAGGGGCGGCCGCCGAGCTGGTGCGGCTGTACGAGCCGGCGGTCCGCCGCTTCGTGCGCTTCCGCCTCACCGACACCCGCCTGGGCGCCGCCTTCGACTCGATGGACGTCTGCCAGATGGTGCTGGCCAGCTTCTTCGTCCGCGCCGCCGCCGGCCAGTACGACCTCGCCGGGCCGGAGGACCTGGTACGCCTGCTCACGACCATGGCCCGCAACAAGCTGGCCGACCAGGTGCGCCGGGAGCGGGCCGAACGGCGCGACAACCGCCGCGTCACCGGGGCCGCGCCCGAGCCGGAGCGCGTGGCAGCCGCCGGGGCCAGCCCGAGCCAGGAGGCGATCGCCGGCGAGTTGTTCGCGGAGGTGTCGCAGCGGCTTACTCCCGAAGAGTGCGAGTTGATGGACCTGCGCGGCCAGGGGCTCGACTGGCAGGCGGTCGCCGCACGCCTGGGGAGTAACTCCGCCGCGCTGCGCAAGAAGCTGTCGCGCGCCCTCGACCGCGTCACCCGCGAGCTGGGGCTGGAAGAAGGACGCCATGAGTGACACGCCTGCCCCTATTTTTCCTCCCGAAAGAGACAATTCCACGGTCGCACCTGGCCCCTCCCTGGCGGCGCTGTTGCTGGACCAGCGCCGCCGCTGGCCGGCAGGCGAGCGCATGCTTGTCGAGCACTACGTCGAGCGCCGCCCGGGGCTGCGGGACGACGCCGCCGCGCTGCTCGACCTGATCTACAACGAGGTCGTCCTGCGCGAGCAGCACGGCGAGGCGCCCGGCCTCGACGAGTACGTGCAGCGTTTCCCGTCCCTCGCCGGCCCGCTCCGCCTTCAGTTCGCGATGGACCGCGCGCTGGGGAGGGAGGCGCCGGCCCCGAGTGGCGCCTCGTCCGACGCGCGGGCCACGGTGCGGATCGCCGCGCCGGCGCCTGCGGCGCCGGAAATGCCGAGCGTGGCCGGCTACGAGATGCTCGGCGTCCTGGGCAAGGGCGGCATGGGCGTGGCGTATAAGGCGTGGCATGCCCCGCTCAAGCGGGTCGTCGCGCTGAAGATGATCCGCGCCGGGGACGAGGCTGGGCCGGACGAGCTGGCCCGCTTCCGCACGGAGGCCGAGGCCGTCGGGCGGCTGCAGCACCCGAACATCGTGCAGGTCTTCGAGGTCGGCCTGTACGGGAGCCGGCCGTACCTGGCCCTGGAGTACCTGGAAGGCGGCAGCCTGGACGCCCTGCTGAACGGGACGCCGTGGCCGGCCCGCCAGGCGGCGGGGCTCGTGCAGACGCTGGCGCGAGCCGTGCAGCACGCCCACGAGCGCGGCGTGCTCCACCGCGACCTGAAGCCGGCCAACGTCCTGCTGGCCGCGGACAGCACCCCCAAGATCGCCGACTTCGGCCTGGCCAAGCTGGTGATGGGCGGCGCCTCTCAGACGCAGAGCGACGCCATCCTGGGAACGCCCAGCTACATGGCTCCGGAGCAGGCGGGGGGGCGGGCGAAACAGGTCGGGCCGACGGCGGACGTCTACGCGCTCGGGGCGATCCTGTACGAGCTGCTGACGGGGCGCCCGCCGTTCAAGGCGGCGACGCCGCTGGAGACCCTGCTTCAGGTGCGGACCGAGGAGCCGGTGCCGCCCGCGCGGCTGCAGCCGAAGACGCCCCGCGACCTGGAGACGATTGCGCTGAAGTGCCTGCCCAAGGACCCGGCGCGGCGTTACGCCAGCGCCGGGGGGCTGGCCGACGACCTGGGGCGCTTCCTGGCCGGCGAGCCGATCCGGGCGCGGGCGGTCGGGCGCCTGGAGCACGCGCTCAAGTGGGCGCGGCGGCGGCCGGCCGCCGCCGCGCTGATCGCGGTCATACTCACGGCCCTGGCGAGCGTCACGGGACTGTGGCGGCGGGCGGATCGGTTGCGCGAGGTCGCGGAGACGAAGCGGGCCGAGGCCGAGGCCGCCAACAAGGAGGCGCTGGCGTACTTCGGGCTGGCCAGCGAGGCGGTGGACGAGTATTCCCGCCGAATCAGCGGCGACCGCCGCCTGCGCGAAGCCGACCTGTATCCGTTACGCCGCACGCTCCTGGAGGCGGGCGTGCCGTTCTACCAGCGGCTGGCGCGGCGTGAGGGCATGCAGGGGGCCATGCGTGCCGAACAGGCCAAGGCCCACGAACGGCTGGGCCGGCTCAGCCACGACATCGGCTCGCCCCAAGAGGCCGTCGCCCACTTCCAGGAAGCAATTCGCGCCTTCGATGAGCTGGTCGGGCAGCACCCCGAAGAGGCGGAATACCGCAAGCAGTTAGCCATCGCGCTTCACAACCTCGCCATGACTTATTCCGAAGACTTGCGCCGTCCGGAGGACGCCGAGCCCTTGTTGGAGCGATCGGTTCAGCTCCGGGAGCGCCTGGCCGGCGCCCACCCCGAGGTCGCTGACTATCAGCACGGCCTGGCGCTGAGCGTCCTGAACCAGGCCGGCATCCACGCCGCATCGGGCCGCCTCGACCTGGCCGGGACCGAGTTCCGGCGGACTGTCGAGATCTACGAACGGCTCGTCGGACAGAACCCGGGGACGGCGGCCTACAAACAGGGGCTGGCCCTGAGCCTCACGAATCTGGGGCGCCTCCGCGAGCAACGGGGGCCAAAGGCCGACGCCCAGGCCGAGTACCAACGGGCCGTCGCACTCCAAGAGGAACTCGTCCGCGAGCACCCGGGGGATCCCGAGTATCCGCATTACCTCGCCAGGTATTACACGGAGTTGGGCCGCTTCTATAAGGACACAGGCCGGGCTCCCCTGGCCCAGGAGGCGTTGCGGAAGGCCATTGACACCCTGACGGGCCTAACGGAGACACACCGCAGTGTCCTGGCCTACGAGCGCGAACTGGCCGCCACCCGCCAAGCCCTGGGCGATCTGCACGTCGAGCTGCGCCAGACGGCCGAGGCCGCCGACGAATACAAGAAGGCCGTGGCGCTCCTCGAGGGGCAGTACCGGCGGCAACCCAACGTGCCCGAGGCGCGGTTCGCCCTCGTGCGGGCTCGCCAACACTTCAGCGTCCACCTCGGCAATCAGAATCAGCGTGCCGAGGCCCTGGGGGAGCTGCGCAAGGCCCTCGACGTCCTGGAGCCGCCGGGGCAGCAGGACACAATGCCTCCCGAGTACCGCGCGTTGCTCGGTCACATCCAGTACAGCATGGCGTTTGAGCTGCGCGCCGGGGGAAAGGCCGAGGAGGCTCTCGCGTGGTATGGGCGCTCCCTGAGCACGATCACGAACCTCCCCAAGAGAGATCGGGAATCACCGTCCGTGCGCCATCTGCTTCTCAGTAACCACTGGGACCGGGCTGCCGCCTTCATGAAACTGGCTCGTCACAACGAGGCCCTGGCCGATTGGGACCGGGCCCTGACTTTCGCCGACGGCCCGCTCCGTACGCGCCTGCGCTCCAGCCGGGCCGTCGTCCTGGCCCACCTGGGCGAGCACGCCCAGGCCGCCGCCGAGGCGGAGGAGTTGGCCCGGGCGGAATCGCCCGAGCCCCTCGTCCTCCTGCATGCGGCCGACACCTGGGCCCTCGCCGCTGTCAAGGTCCGCGACGACGGCCGGTTGCCGCAGGCCGAACGGGAGCAGCGGTCCGAGCAGTACGCGCGGCAGTCTATCGAGCTGTTGCGCCGGCTCCACCGCGGCGGCTATTTCAAGACGCCGGCTGGGCTGAAAGACCTCAGGAAGGACAAGGACCTGGACGCCGTGCGGTCACGAGAGGAGTTCAAGAAGCTGCTCGCTGAGGTAGAGGCACCGGCAGGAAGGGAGTAAAGTAAAGTAGGGAACGGGTCGGAGAAAAGGGGTCGGGAATCAAATCGACCCTGTCGAGCGCCCACCCCTTCTGCGGGATGTCGTAGTTGATGCGGCAGTACCGGTCGCCGAGGACGTAGCGCATTTGGAAGTCCCCGCGCTGCGACTGGGACAGCGAGGCCACTTCAAAACGGTGCGGTGCCCACCAGGCCAGTCCGGTTCGCGCGTCTATTCGCAGACGATTAGGAACGTGAACGACGGGCTGTCATATCTCAGCCTCGCCCAAGGTGCAATCGAGCAACTAAACGGGATCACCATTCGTGTCAAGGAGCTTGCCGAGCAATCAGCGAACGGCCTTGGCCCTTTAACTTCTAATACACAAACCCGGTAAGACTGTCCGATTTGCCCGGTCATAACCCTCAGCCCGACTTCAGCTTCGAGCGGCCACGAACCGGACAGTCTTACCGGGTTTGTGTATAAGGACCAGCCCTTTCAACATGTGTCATTCCCGCTGCTGCTCACGTTCCGCCACAATCCCGGCAGCGGCCCCGCCACAGGGTGCAGAGATTGCAGAGAAGGACAGTTCACGCAACTTATTGAAAGAGAACAAGTTGTGGCAATAATGGCCCTGGGCTCCGCCCCCCTTGCCGACCGCTGGTCGAGGGTCCATGTTCCGGAAACGGCGGAAGAAACAGAACTCGTGACAACGGCTCCCACGGCTCGGGTTGAGGGATCAGGCGCCCCAAGCCCCGGCCGGGTTACGACGGCTGCTCCGCCCTTCGCGCCGCCCCGCGTCACCCCGGACACGCCTCGCCTGTCCCTTTCTGACAACATCCGGGACCTTTCCCGGTCCCGCCGCCCGCGGGTACAATGGAGATCGGGCGGCGAGGCCGCGGGAGGCCCGCACGCCACGCGCGACCGGTTCGGGGGCAGGAAAGGGAAGCGAGCGCCGGGAACGACTCACAGGCGCTCACGACTCACACCCCCACGAAAAGCCTGGAAAAAGCAGGGGAAAGAGGCGCGGCGGGGTGTGAGTCAGGTGTGAGTCGGCGTGAGTCGCTCCCGAACGGGCGAACCTCGATGGACTCAGCCGTTGCACGCGCGGCCACTCTCCCCTAGAATGGCCCTGCGTGATGCGGGACCGTCCGACCTGCCGGGTTCGCTGACCTGACCCACCCCCCCGCCTTGCCGACGCTGCCAGTACGCTTACCCACCTGACCCCGAGCCTCTCGCCGGCTTCCCCTTGCCCGGCCCGCGAGGCTTGCCGTTCCCCCCTGGAGGGCTCATCGATGTGCCTCCCCGCCGACGACGTCCTTGCCCCACCCCCCGCACCCGTCACTCCTCGGTCGAAGAAGCGACGCGCCTTCTCCCTTCGCTCGCTCTTGACGCTGGCCGGCGGCCTGGGCGCGATCTTGCTGGCGGCCGTGGCCGCCCTGCGCGGCCACGGAGCCCCGCGGCATGCGCGCGACCTGCGATTTCACCCCGTCGGCCGCGAGCGCCTGGAGCGGAACATTCTCGCCCACGGCGACCTGGAGCCGGCCGAGTGCAGCGACGTCGTCTGCCGCGTGCGTGGGCTGCGCCGCAACGCCACCTACGTCACGACCATCAAGTCGATCATCGACGACGGTACGCAGGTGAAGCGCGGGCAAGTCCTCGCCGAGCTGGACGACGCGGAATTCCGCGAGGAACTTGAGGTACGAGCCGGCCCGCTGGAGCTGGCGCGCGTCGCCTGGGTGCAGGCAGAGGAAAATTTCAAGATCCTCAACAGTCAGAACGAGTCCGACCTGCGCCTCGCCGAGGCGTGCCTGACGCTCGCCGACCTAGACCTGCGCAAGTTCCTCCTCGGCGACGCGGTGCAGGCGCGCAAGGACCTGGAGGGGCGCCTGGCGCTGGCGCTGGCGGACCGCGCGATGGCCGACGACCGCGAGGCGTGGGCGGACCGTATGCTGCGGCGCGACTACATCGGCCGGACGCAATTCCTGGGCGAGGAGGCACGCCGCCACACCGCCGACTTCGCCGTCGCCAAGCTGCATGAGGAGCGGCGCGTCTTCGACGACCACACCGCGAAGCGGACGCGCGTCGAGCTGGAAGGCAAGCTGACGGAGGCGAAGGCGAAGGTGGCGCGGGTGCGCGCGCAGGCGCGGGCCAAGGAGGCGCAGGCCGACGCCGCCCGCCTGACCGCCGAGCGCGTCTACCACCGCCGCGCGCAGCGCTTCCGCGAGATCCAGGAGCAGGCGCGCAACTGTGTCCTGCGCGCCCCGCACGACGGCCTGGTGGTCTACGCCATGTCGGGCCAGTCGCGCTCCGGTGGCGGCTTCCAGCAGTCGGTGATCGCGCAGGGCGAGCCGGTGCGCGAGGGGCAGATCCTGATGCGCCTCCCGGACCTGTCGCGCATGGTCGTCACCGTCCGCATCCACGAGGCGCTGACGTCGCGCGTGCGCGGCGAGTCGTGGGAGGCGACCGGCTTCGGCGAGAGCGTGGAGGCGGCGCTGCTGACGAGCCCTAACGTCATGACGCGCCTGCTGGGCGCCGCCGCGTTCGACGAGGTGCGCCACCACTTCCACGAGCGCGAGCTGCGCAAGGTCGCCGACGGCCTGCCCGCCCTGGTGCGCGTCGCCGGCCACGCCGACCGCCCGCTGCGCGGCCACGTCAAGCAGGTGTCCGCCGTGCCGTCGCGCGCCGAGGCGATGTCGGGCGACATCAACGTCTACAAGACGGTGATCGCGATCGACGACCCGGTCGACGGCCTCAAGCCGGACCTGAGCGCCGACGTGACGATCTTCGAGAGCGGACGTCCCGAGGAGGTACTGGCGATCCCCTTCGAGGCGGTGGTCCACCACCCCGGCGAGGGGCGCGAGTGCAGTTGCTTCGTGATGACGCCGGACGGGCCGTCGGAGCGCGAGATCCGCGTCGGCGTGTACAACGATCAGCGGGTCGCGGTGCTGGGTGGGTTGGAGGAGGGCGAAGTGGTCGTCCTCACGCCGAAGCTGCTGGCGCACGAGCACGAGGGGGCGGACGCAGAGCCGTAATTCGCCCTCTCCGGTCTTCTTCGTACACCGACCGAGAAACATTTGCTCACGCGATCAGCTTGTCCACGACGTTGCCGAACACGCCGGTCAGGCGCATGTCGAGCCCCTGGAACTTGTACGTCAGCTTCGTGTGGTCGAAGCCGAGCAGGTGCAGCAGGGTCGCGTGCAGGTCGTGGACGTGGACCTTGTCCTCGGTCGCGTTGAAGCCGAGGTCGTCGCTGGCGCCGAGCGTCAGGCCCGGCTTGACGCCGCCGCCGGCCATCCACATCGTGAAGGCGTTGGGGTGGTGGTCGCGGCCGTCGTCGCCGCCCTGCACCATCGGCGTGCGGCCGAACTCGCCGCCCCAGACGACGAGCGTGTCCTCGAGCATCCCTCGCCGCTTCAGGTCGGTCACGAGAGCCGCACACGCCTTATCCGTGTTGGCGCAGTTCTTCTTCAGGTCGGCCTTCAAGTTGCCGTGCTGGTCCCACGCCTCGTGGAACAGTTCCACGAAGCGCACGCCGCGCTCCAGCAGCCGCCGCGCCAACAGGCAGTTGTTCGCGAACGACGACTTGCCCGGCTCGGCGCCGTACATCTCTAATGTCTGCTTTGTCTCCTTGGCGAGGTCCATGACGTCCGGCGCGCCGGCCTGCATACGGTAGGCCATCTCGTAGGAGTTGATGCGCGTGGCGATCTCCGGGTCGCCGACGGCGTCGAGGCGGAGCTGGTTGAGGCGCTTGAGGGCGTCGAGCGAGTCGCGCTGGGCGCCGTCGTCGACGCCGCGCGGGTTGGACAGGTACAGAACCGGGTCGCCGCCGCCGCGGAACTGCACGCCCTGGTAGACGGTCGGCAGGAAGCCGTTGCCCCAGTTCGAGTTACCGCCCGACGGCCCTTTGCTGCCGGAGCTGAAGACGACGAACGCCGGCAGTTCGTGCGCCTCGCTGCCGAGGCCGTAGCAGGTCCACGCCCCGAAGCTCGGCCGGCCGAACTGCGTCGAGCCGGTGTTCATCATGATCTGCGCTGGCGCGTGGTTGAAGGCGTCGGTCACCATCGACTTGACGATGGCCAGATCGTCCACGACCTTCGCCGTGTGCGGCAACAGTTCGGACACTTCGGCGCCGCACTTGCCGTGGCGGGCGAACTTGAAGCGCGGCCCGAGGAGCTTGGAGTTGGGGTTGATGAAGGCGGCGCGGTAGCCCTTGAGGAGGTCGGGCGGCGGCAGCGTGCCGTCGAGTTGGGCGAGCTTCGGCTTGTAGTCGAACAGCTCGAGGTGGCTCGGGGCGCCGGCCATGAAGAGGAAGATCACTCGCTTCGCCTTCGGCTCGAAGTGCGGCTTCTTGACGGCGAGCGGGTCGAGGCTTGCGGTTTCGCGCCCGCTCGCGTTAGCGCCGAGAAGGTGCGCCAGCGCGACCGAGCCGAGGCCGACGCCACAATCGCGCAAGAACCAGCGGCGCGCGACCAGCCGCGGGTCGTGACCATTGTAGAGGTAGTTTTGGCAATTCATGGGAGTGTCTCTCGGAATCGCGGAGTCCCGGCGCCGTCGCTCAGTCGTCTAGGACTCATGATACAGAGCGTGCGTCCGCGGGTCGCGTCAGGGATGACCTTTCGACGCGGCGTCGTTGGCGGTAGACTACCTACGGTAGGGGTGCGGAAGAAACGGGACCTTGACTGATGAACACCAATGCCTGGGTGGACCCGCGAGTGGGGCAGGTGCGCGTGGCCGACGTGCGGTCCTATCTCCTCTCGCGGGGGTGGCGGCTGAGGCCCTACGCACGGCCTGAATTGCTCGTGTTCGAGGGGCCGACCGACGACGAAGGAGAGCCGATCGTCCAGGTTCTTCCGTCGTCCGAGGAGATGCAAGACTACTCGATGCGCGTCGAGGAACTTTTTGCCGCGCTAGGCGTCATCGAGGAACGACCTGCCGGAGACATACTCGCCGACGTCCTGAAGAATCCGACGGCGGAGGTGTTGCCAATCAGCCCTCGAACCTGACAATATTGACCCCTTATTAATCTCTTCTTTTCGCAAGTTTCCTCACGAGGCCGACACCGAAGCGAACCGCAACACTTCCAAGACCTGTTCGGGGTCGCAGCCGTACAACCCCGAGCCCCAGGCCGCGTTTTGCTCGACGACTGCCCATCCCCGTCCCGCGATGACGCCGACATCGAGAACCGTAGCCCTCGGCAGGTCGACGCGGCTATCCGCGAGCAGCGGGTCGAGGAACGACCGAACCTCCTCCTCTTCGTTCACCGTCCGGGCGAAGTCATGCTCGCGCTGCACCTGACCGCCGCGCAGGTACGGCGAGAGCGTGCGGACTCGGCGGTCCAAGATGAAGCACCGAAACTCCTTTTCCCAGACGACCACATCCGAGACAAGAACCGGAGTGTCGTCGTCGTACTCTCGGGGTAATTCCGGACCGGCGTAGATACTTGCCGGAAAGCTTTTGTCGTTGGGCGGCTTGACGAACGCCGGTTCCGGCAGCAGTCGCGCTTGCCCGAGCGTGGTGAGGTATATCTGACGCTTGCGATACTCCTCCGGCAGACGCGGCAGCCAATCCACGGCCGGCTCCAGGAGGCGAAGCCCGAACTGACCCGCCAGCGTCGGCCCGAGCAGTCCTTCCAGGTACAAAACCGGGTCGGCCACCGTGCGGAGATCGTCAGGAACCCGCCACGACGCGAGACGCTGAACGTCCCAGCCGAGGCGACTGGCGGCTCGCCAGAGGGCTTGAGAATCTTCGGTGAACCGAGGCGTCAGGATCAGCGTCGGCATCGAGCCGGAACTCCTATGTGTCGCCAAACAGTGCGTCAGTTACTCCTTCGTCACCATCTCGTCCAGGTTGAGAAGCACGCAGGCCACCAGGGTCCACGCCACCGCGTCGTCGGGGCCGTCACTTCAGCCACACGCCTTCGGCGCAAGCATCCGGTACGACGCCGACGCCGAGGCGCAGGCGCTCGAACTCCTCGGGCGTGTAGCAGAGCGCCGTCATGGCCAGGTGAGGGCGGATGGCGGTCTTGAAGAGGTAAGCTCGGCGGACGAAGCGCGTGTCGGCGAAGCGGTCCGACACGATAACGGCGTCGAGGTCGCTCCACTCGTGCGGCGTGCCGTTGACCCGCGAGCCGAACAAGATGACGTGCCGCGGCGCGAAGCGCTCTTCGACGAGCGCCCACTTCTCGCGCAGGAAGCGGCGGACCTCGGGGTCGGCGAGGCGATTCAGGGCGCCGGCATCAACTGCTCCAGGACCCATCGTTCGATGACCTCCGCGGCTTCAAGATGGTCGGCGGAATCGGCGTCGGTGAACAACTCGAAGGGAACGCCCTCGGCGGCGTCCGGGTAACGCGATTCCATGTAATCGCTCTCGACCAGCCGCGCCGCGTCGAGGACGGCTTCCGGGGCCGAGAGCAGCGCCGCCAGCCGTTCGCACTGGTGGGTCTTCGGCGGCGCCGCGGCCGTAACCTTGATAGTAAGCGCCTTCAGATACTTCTCGGACGCTTGTTGGCACATCAGGGCGCAGGCGTCGTGGAAGCCGTTCTCCCGGTTGGAGCGTGCGATGACGAGGTCGTGCGCGGCCTGACGCGACCACCATCCGACTTGTTCGTCGAGCGTCGCCAACGGCTCTCCTCCGTGCGGGACACCGGATTGTACCACCCGGACTCGTAGCTTGACCACTCCTTCGTCAACGTCTCGTCTAAATGCGCAAGCATTGGGGGGAAAGCTCAGCGGCCGTGGAGCGGGGCATCCGGGCCTTCGGTGTAGTCAAAGAACGTATTGCGTTTCTCTTCGTCCGAGAGGTTCGTGAGGAATTTCTGCACCTTGGTCATGCTGCGCGAGTGACAAAGGACTTCCCGGCGGAGGAGCCGTAGGGCTTTGCCCTCGGCACGGTAATGGTCGCGAAAAGCCACGAATTGCCCGGCGTAGAGGATCGGCAGTCGGTACGACTCCAGCGTGCTGGCCCAGTCCTCCGGCGCGTAGGACTCCGGCCCCTTGCCCGTGAAGCGTCTGACTGCCCTTGCGAGGCGCGCCTCGCCGTTGCTCGCCTGTCCCGGCTTGGCTTTTCGCATGGGCATGGCGGCAGCACCCCTCATTTGACGGAAACACCCCTACCAATCATCGGCTTGGCGACATCGGCGGTCAAGATGAAGCGGGTGAAGGAACGACCGGACGCAATTACTCCTTCGTCACCGTTTCGTCCAGGTTGAGCAGCACGCGGGCCACCAGCGTCCACGCCGCCGCGTCGGCCGGCGTCGTCCCCTCGGGCAACTTCGGCGGGTGCGCGGGGTCGCTCGCCGCCAGATCCCACGGCTTGGCGCTCGGCTTCGCGAAACGCTGCCGTTCTTTCGCCAGAAGAGCTAACAGCTCCGACGACTCCGCCGACGACGGCGACCGCGCGACGCAGCGCCGGAAAGCGTAGGTCAGTCGCTCCGCGTCGCTCTTGCCGCCCTCGGCCAGGGCCTTCAACCCGAGTGCCTGCGAGCATTCCATGAACAGCGTTTCGTTCAGGCCGGTGAGCGCTTGCAGCGGCGTGTTCGAGCGCGTCCGCTTGACGCACGCCGCGTCGCCGTTGGGGGCGTCGAAGTTTTGCAGCGCCGGGTACGGCACCGAGCGGTAGCGGAACGTGTACAACGCCCGGCGGTAGCGGTCCGGGCCGGTCGACTCCGGCCACTGCTTCGGCCCGTAGCTCGTCGGCGGCACCATCAGGAAGCCCGGCAGCGGCGGGAAGACGCTCGGGCCGCCGACCTTCGGGTTCAGCAGACCGCTCGCCGTCAGGGCCACGTCACGCACCACCTCGGCGTCGGCGCGGAAGCGCGGGCCGCGCGCCAGCAGCCGGTTGTACGGGTCGCGGGCGTACAACTCCGGCGTCACCTTCGACGACTGGCGGTAGGTCGCGCTCGACACGATCAGGCGGTGCAGGTGCTTCAGGCTCCAGCCGTGGTCCATCAGCTCGACGGCCAGGAAGTCGAGCAGTTCGGGGTGCGACGGCGCCTCGCCCTGCGTGCCGAAGTCCTCCGGCGTGCCCACCAGGCCGGTGCCGAAGTAGCCCTGCCAGACGCGGTTGGCGATCACGCGCGCCGCCACGGGCGAGCGGCGGTCCACCAGCCACCGCGCGAACGTCAGGCGGTTGACCGGCGCCCCCGGCGGCAGCGGGTGCAGGAACGACGGCACGCCCGGCGTCACCGCGTCGCCCGGCTTGAGGAAGTCGCCGCGCTTCAGCAGGTGCGTCGGCCGCGGCGTCGCGCGCGGGCCGAGCACCAGCTGCGACGACCCCTCCGGGTGCTCGCGTCCCAGAGCCTCGAGCGCGGCATTTTCCGCCTTCCATTCGGAGAACGTCGTTCGCCAATAGGCGAAGACAGCGGCCTCCTCGTCCGGCGTGCGGCCGTCGAGGGGCCGGGTGATGACGTCGCGGACGCGGGCCGGCAGCGGGTCGGCCTTCGGGTCGGGCTCGCCCGTCACCGAGAAGCGGAAGCGGCCCAGGTTCATGTTCTGGTTGTCGTCGCTGTTCCAGCCGCCGTGGTTCTGCGTCAGCTTGAACGTCAGGACCGTCCCCTTCGGGAAGGAAAGCGGCTCCTCGAAGACGAAGACCGCCTTGCGCGGCACGTTGCGCCGGCCGGGGCCGACGTCGAGGCCCCAGGCCGTCTCGTCCTTGCCGTCGATGGCGTACTCGACCGGGCCGGTGACGCGGCGCCGCTTGCTCTTGTCGTCGAAGATCGGTTCCAGCTCCTTGATGGGCGGATTGACGTCCGCCGTCGCCCGGAGGATCTTGACGTCCTTCTTCTGACCGGGCTTGTCGGCCGGCGCGGCGACGACCTTGAACTCGGTCAGGCCGAACAGCCCCTTGGTCGAGCGCCCCGGCCCGTTGAGCGGCAGGTCGGGGTCGTTGAGCAGCTCCAGGCGGACGCCCGTAATCGTCGTGAGGTCGGTTTTGGCGGTGAACTCGGTGGTGTGCTTCGTCGGCGCGTAGCCGGCGGCGAGGAGCGACCCGTCCGGGAGGACGGAGTGCTTCTGCCCGCCGCTGTCGTCGACGTCGGGGCGGACGATCTTCCACGCGGGCTGGTCGTGGCGCACCTGGCGCTCCCAGGCGTGCATCGCCTCGCGCCATTGCGGAGTACGGTGCTTCAAATCATCCTCGATGACGCGGGCGCGGCGGAAGAGGTCGGCCCGCTTCATCAACTCGTCGGGCGTGTAGGCGGCGACGTTGGCCTCGTGGCAGTTGTTGAGGAAGGCGAAGAGGCGGTAATACTCGGTGTGCGTAATCGGGTCGTACTTGTGCGTGTGGCACTGGGCGCACTGGATCGTCAGGCCGAGGACGCCCTTGCCGACGGCCTCCATGCGGTCGAACATCGCCTCCATGCGGAACTGCTCGGGGTCGACGCCGCCCTCCTCGTTAATCATCGAGTTGCGCAAAAAGCCGGTGGCGACGACCTGGTCCTGCGTGGCGTTCGGCAACAAGTCGCCGGCGAGTTGCTGGATGACGAATTGGTCGTAAGGGAGGTCGCGGTTGAGGGCGTTCACGACCCAGTCGCGGTAGAACCAGACTTGCCGAGACTTGTCCTTCTCGAAGCCGTCGCTGTCGGCATAGCGGGCGGCGTCGAGCCAGAGACGGCCCCAGCGCTCGCCGTGGTGCGGGCTCGCCAGCATGCGCTCGACGAGATTCTCGTAAGCCCGGTCGCTCTTGTCGGCGAGGAAGACGTCCATTTCCGCGACCGTCGGCGGCAGGCCGAGCAGGTCGAGCGACAGGCGGCGCGCCAGCGCGACGCGGTCGGCCTCGGCGGCGGGAGTCAGGCTCTCCTTCTCCAGGCGCGCGAAGGCGAAGCGGTCGACGTCGTTGCGGACTCTTTTTATGGTTTGCGAAGCCGCGAGCGGCGGGAGGGCGGGCCGCTTCGGCGCGCGGAAGGCCCAGTGCGCCGGCCCGGCGCTCTCCCCGGCGAGGGCGTCGGGCCAGGCGGCGCCGGCGTCGATCCAGGCGCGCAGCGTCTTGACCTCGTCGGCGCTCAGCTTGTCCTTGCCGGGCGGCATCGCCTCGTCGCCCTCCTTGAGGAGGACGCGGCGGACGAGGTCGCTCTTGCCGCTGTCGCGCGGGACGACGGCGGGCTTGCCGGACTCGCCGCCGGCGAAGGCGCGGGAGCGGACGTCGAGGCGATAGCCGGACTTCCGCTTGACCTCGTCGTGGCACTTGAGGCAGCGGCTCTTGAAGATCGGCTGGACGTCGCGGGCGAAGTCGACGGCCGGCGGACCGTCGGCGCGGGCGGCGAGAGGCAGGGCAAGAACCGCGGCGAGGCCGAGGCCGGCGCGGAAAGCAGGTCGCATGGGAGTGTCCTTTGACAGGGACAAGGCGGGGCCGTCAGGCGATCTCGACAGGGAGAGGCGTTCGCAACGACCGCCCCGTCTTCCACTCCTTGTCGGCGCGAATGACCTCATTGTACAGCGTGTCGCGCTCGACGGGGACGCGGCCCGCCTCCTCGATCAGGCGGCGCAGCTCGGCGACTGTCACCTCCTGCGGCGAGTCGGAGCCGGCGTCGTGGTAAATTTTCTCGTGAACCACCGTCCCATCGATGTCGTCGGCGCCGAAGCTCAGCGCGATCTGCGCGATCTTGATGCCGAGCATCACCCAGTACGCCTTGACGTGCGGGAAGTTGTCGAGCATGAGGCGCGAAACCGCCATCGTCCGCAGGTCCGTCAACCCGGTCGGCTTGGTGAGCTTGTAGTCCTCGGCGAGCTTGGTGTTGTCGGGGTGGAAGGCGAGCGGGATGAACGTCTGGAAGCCGCCCGTCTCGTCCTGCAACTCGCGCAGCCGAATCAGGTGGTCGATGCGATGGCGCGGCTCCTCGATGTGGCCGTAGAGCATCGTCGCGTTCGACTTCAGGCCCAGCCCGTGCGCCTCGCGGTGGATGCGCAGCCAGTTGTCGGCGTCGGCCTTGTGCTCGCAAATTTTGTCGCGGACCACGGAATCGAATATCTCGGCGCCGCCGCCGGGCAGGCTGCCGAGGCCGGCGTCCTTGAACTCGGCGAGGATGTCGCGCGTCGGCCGGTTCGTCAGCCGGCCGAACCAGTCCCACTCGACCGCCGTGTACGCCTTCAGGTGCAACCGCGGGTGCGCCTCGTGGATGATGCGGACGACGTTCAGATACCACTCGTAGGGGAGTTGGTGGTGCAGCCCGCCGACGATGTGCAACTCGGTGGCGCCGCGCCCCTCGGCCTCGGCGGCGCGGCCGAGGATCTGCTCGTCGCTCATGACGTAGCCCTTCGGGCTCTTCAGGTCGGCCCGGAAGGCGCAGAAGACGCAGCGGTAGACGCAGACGTTGGTGGCGTTGAGGTGCGTGTTGACGTTGTAGTAGGCGAAGGTGCCGTTCTTGCGCTCGCGGACGAGGTTGGCCAACTCGCCGAGGGTGAACAGGTCGGCGCGCTCCTCCAGGAACAGGCCGTCGTCGAACGACAGGCGTTCGCCGGCGTGGACCTTGGCGCGGATCTCGGACAGGCGGGCGTCGGGGTTCGCGGGTATCATCTCGCCCCTCGGGGTTGGCGTGGCTGTGCGGTTGTTATACCGTCCCGCCGCCTCTTTTCCAGCGACGGGAACCTCGGAAGGGCGGCG
>JBBROG010000036.1:0-41465 GCA_038229635.1 Gemmatales bacterium | reverse complement strand
GTCGACGGGACGTTGGCGTTCGTGTCGTTGAGGTCGATGGCGCCGCCGCCCTCGCCCCTGGAGGTGTTGTTGGTGAACGTCGTGCCGCAGACGGTCAGCTTGGGGCTGGCGACGATCACCGTGGGGATCAGTCTGCCGCCGGCGGCCCCGTCGTAGTAGACGGCGCCGCCGGCGCTGTTGCCGGAACTGTTGTTGCTGAAGGTGCAGTTGGTGATCGTCAGGTCGCCGCCCTGCACCTGGAGGGCGCCGCCGGGGGCGTTCGCCGCAGCCGTCAGGACGCGGTTGTCGTCGAACACGTCGTTGGTCAGCGTGACCTTGTTCGTCGGCCCGCCGGCGAGGATGCCGCCGCCGCCGAAATTGTCGGTGTTCTCCCGCCCGCCGGAGACCGTCACGTTGCTCAGGGAGAAGAGGATGCCGCTGCTGATCCCGTCGCCGACCGTGAAGACGCGGTGGGCGCCGTCGGTCTGCGCGATGACGGTGTTCGCCGCCGTGCCCAACCCGTTGACGACCGTGTTGAGGTTCGTCCCGTTGCCGACGACGAGGTCGCCGCCCGTCAGCGAGTAAGTGCCCGCCGGGACGTTCACCGTGTTCGGGGCGGCCGCGGTGCTCGCCGTGTTGTTGGCGGCGAGCAGCGCTTCGCGGAGGCTGATCTTGCCGTCGGCCCCCGGGCTGCCCATCAGGGCCGCGATGCTCGACGTGTTGCCGTCCACCAGGTCGACGGGGGTGCTGACCGTGACCGTGCCGTTGGGGACGACCCGGTCTTCCAGGACCTCGACGCCCGGGCGCGGGGCGGGGCGGCGGCGGGAAAGGGCGAACTGGCGGCGGACGTGTTGAGAAGACATAATTTATCCTTTATCACGAGAACCTGAGCCGGAAACGTCCGCGGAGGGACGGGAGGAGTCGTGTCCCTGCGCAGAGCCTCGGCGGAGGAAAAAGCCGAGGCCGGGCAGGGGGGAACGTACCAGCCGTGGTGAAGAGAACGATTATTGTGGCTCAACCGGAGCCCGTCAAGCGAAAATGCCGGAAAAAACGATGTCGAACCGTTTGACCTACGGGAACGCCCTTCTCTCACGGGGGCTCCTGAAACAGGTTGAGCCCCGGAAGCAGTGCGGCCATCGTGGCGAAGTGGGTGTCGTAAGTCCACAACTCCAGGCCCGCGTCGACGGCGACCGTGGCGATCACCGTGTCGGGGAGGGGGACCGTCAGGCCCCGCGAAGCGAGGTGCGCCTGATTCCGCCCTGCCGTATCCCAAACACCTTCCGGAGTGGGGATGCGGCCGAAGAAGGCCAGAAGGGATTGCGTCTTGCTCAACTGGGCGGGCGTGCGCGCCCCGGCCAACACTTCGGTCACCGTGACCCCACAGACGACCGGAGCGATCGTCCGAAAAAGAGACGTCCGCTGCGGGGTCGGCGTGCGAAAGTGGCGAATTAGGACGCTGGTGTCTGTCAAGATCACTGTAACCCCCGGGCCTGAATGACCCGCTCGATGTCAATGGCGTCGGCCTCAATGGCCTCGAGCAGAGCTGCGACCTTCGGGTCATCCTTGGCCATTTCACGAAGCTGCGCCAGGTTGGCGGCCTGCTCCTCGGGCGTCGGCAGCGGCGGGGCCAGGCCGAAAAAGGTCTCTTCCGTCTCCAGTTGCTCGAACGGGGCCGGCGAATCGTCGAGGATGATGATCTCGACGGTCTTGCCGATCAGCGGCCGCAGCTCCGGCAGGTGCGGCGTGTCGGAGTCGATCAGTTTGCGGATGCGAATGGCGTTCATGGCGGCCTCCTGTCTCTGATTGTACCTGCCGCCGCCCCCGCGAGCGACTTTACGCGCGCCCGAGCCGGCTGCTACACTGGCAAGGCCGGCTCGTCCCTTGTTTTTGCCCCTGGCCGAGGGGCGAGAGGGAGTCGGCGTGAGGTGTCTCCCATGCGCCGCCGCTTCCTCCCGCTCGCCGCCGCCGTCCTCCTTCTCGCGTCTCCCGCCGCCCGCGCCGGCCTCTACTACTCCGGCGAGGTGTTCGCCGAGTTGCCGTCGCAGTGGCGCGGCTTCCTCCTCGACCAGCGTGCGCTGCGCGCCATCGCCCTCAAGCCGACCTCGGCGACGCCGGCGACCCCCGACCGGGTCAAGTACGAAGCGGCCTTGAAAAAGTTGCGGGAAGCGTCCCGCCAAAGGAAACTGTCCGCCGACGAGCGCGCCGACGAAGGCGCCCTCCTGGTCCGCCTGGGCGAGACGGCGAAGGCGGTCGAGGTGCTGCGTTCGGCCCAGCGCGACAACCCTCATCACTTCCGCCTCGCCGCCAACCTCGGCACCGCCTGGCAGCTTCAAGGGGAGTTCGCGCAGGCGGCCGCTTCCCTGGAGGAAGCGGTGCGCCTCGCGCCCGGCAAACTCGTCGAGGCCGAGAAGACCCACCTGCGCCTGGTGCGCCTGCGCCTGCGCCCGGCGCGCGACGGCCAGGAACTGGACGACATTTTCGGCATCCGTTATGTCGGAGAAAGCGGGAAATACGAGCCGGGCCGGCTGGCCGCGGCGGAGAGCAAGAAGTTGCCGGCGGGGGCGGCGGAGGTGGCGCAGCAGCTGGCGCTGTGGCTGCCGGCCGACGGGCGCCTGCTGTGGCAACTCGCCGAGCTGGCCGGCGCTCACGGCGACGTCCGTACCGCGGCCGCGATCATGGACGGCTGTGTCACCGAGTTCGGCCTGCGCGCCCCGGAACTGCGTCAGCACCGGCAGGCCAACCGCGCCGCGGCCGACGCCCTGGCGAAAAAGGGCGCGGCGACCGACGAAGGCGCGAAGGCCGCTCACGAAGGACACGCGCTGGCGTTCAAGCCGCGCTCCTCGCGTCCGCTGGCGAGCAAGGACGACACGGCGGACCTGCCGCCGGTCAGCGCCACCGGCGTCAACTCTCTCTCCTGGTCGGTGTTGTCGGCGACGGCGCTCGACCGGCAGTTCAAGCCGACGTTTCCGAAATACCTGCGCGAGTTGGCGGACAAGCAGGTGTCACTGACGGGCTTCATGCAGCCCCTCGGCGAGGACGCGGAACTCGCCTCGTTCCTCCTCGTCGAAAATCCGGTCGGCTGCTGGTACTGCGAGATGCCGGAGGTGGTCGGCATCGTATTCGTCGAATTGCCGCCGGAGAAGAATATCGCCTACGCGCGGACGATGGTGAAAGTCGAGGGGAAGCTGACGCTCAACGCCACCGACCCCGAGAACTTCCTCTACACGGTCGGCCGCGCCAAGGTGACGCGAATCGACTAAGCGCTGTCAAGAAGGCTCTTGGCGGGTGGTGCGAAATGAGGCAGGTTGTACCGTTTCACACCAGCGTTTTCGGACAGTCCTTGGCGTGCGTGGGCGTCGCGACGACGCCACCCCACCCCCGGCGGAACTTCTTCCGCCGGGGACGTGACTTTCACGCCTCAGCGGACCGAAAGGGCCGGTTCCGCCACAAGTTCGGCGCGGCGCTCATGGACTTCCTCGCGGTCGACCCGGATGTCGTCGGGCGCCTCGATGCCGAGGCGCACCTTGCCGCCCTTGACGGAGATGATCGTGATGCGGATGTTGTTGTCGATGACGATCTTCTCGCCGACGTTGCGCGTGAGGACCAACATGATTGTCCCTCCTTGGTGGGGTGGGGGTCGCAGGATCGTCCAGAGATTGAGCAAAGGTCGTGCCGTGTGACTTTCACTCAAGAACGATCCGCTCGCCGCCTCCTTGTGTGCGTGAACAAGTATATACGGGCGTGACGCGCCTGACTAGCCCAATACGGAACATTTCTTCACGTCCGCCACGCGGACGCGCCCCGCCCGCGCTTTCCGGTACAATGAAAGGAATGTCTTCCGAGTGTGCTCGCGGCGGGCGGGCGTGTCGTGACGGAGTATCGTGCCGTGGCTCTGCCAATCGTCGCCATCGTCGGCCGGCCTAACGTCGGCAAGTCGTCGCTGTTCAACTGGCTCGCCGGCCGGCGCATCGCCATCGTCGACCCGACCGCCGGCGTCACCCGCGACCGCCTCGGCGCCCCCGTCGTCGCCGACGACCGCACCTTCGAGCTGATCGACACCGGCGGCATGGGCATCATCGACGTCGACGACCTCACCGAACACGTCGAGCAACAGATCGAGATGGCCATCGAGCAGGCCGCCGTCATCCTCTTCCTCGTCGACGTCCGCGCCGGCGTCATGGGGCTCGACGAACGGGTCGCCGGGCGGCTGCGCCACGTCTCCAAGCCGGTCCTCCTCGTCGTCAACAAGTGCGACACGCCGGAGTTCGACCCGCAGGCCGCCGAGTTTTACCGCCTCGGCCGCGGCAAGCTCGTCCGCGTCAGCGCTCAGCAAAACCGCGGCCGTGTCGAGCTGCTCGACCTCATTCACGAGAGCCTGCCGCCGGCCGACGGCGACGAGACGGCGTCCGAGGACGTCGCCCTGAAGCTGGCGATCGTCGGCCGGCGCAACACCGGCAAGAGCACCTTCATCAACAGCTTGGCGAAGGCGGAGCGCGTCATCGTCAGCGCCGTCCCCGGCACGACGCGCGACAGCGTCGACGTCCGCTTCGAGCGCGACGGCAAGGCGTTCCTCGCCATCGACACCGCCGGCGCCCGCAAGAAGCGCAGCCTGGCCAACGACATCGAGTTCTACAGCCTGCACCGCGCCGAGCGGTCGATCCGCCGCGCCGACGTCGTGCTGTTGTTCCTCGACGCCCGGCAGCGCATCAGCAAGGTCGACAAGCAGCTCGCCGAGTACGTCCTGGCGCATCACAAGCCGGCGATCTTCGTCGTCAACAAGTGGGACCTGATGCGGCCGACGCCGACGGGCGAGTTCGGCAACTACATCCGGGCGACGTTCCCCTCGCTCGACTTCGTGCCGATGGCGTTCATCACCGCGAAGGAGGGGAAGAACGTCTACGGCGTGCTGAACCTGGCGCAGGTGCTGCACAAGCAGGCGGTCGCCCGCACCACGACCGGCGACCTGAACCGGGTGCTGCGCGCCGCCGTGGAGGCGTCGGCGCCGCCGATGCGCCAGAACCGGAGGCCGAAGATCTACTACGGCACGCAGACGGGGACGAACCCGCCGACGATCGTGCTGTTCACCAACGGCCCGGAGCTGTTCGACAACACCTACCAGCGCTACCTGGTGAAGACGTTCCGCGACCAGCTGCCGTTCAACGACGTGCCGATCAAGCTGGTGCTGCGCCACCGCACCCGCGACGACGCGCCGTCGGTGGAGGAAGGGGCGCGGGCGAAGGAGACGTCGGGAGACAAGGAGACGAAGAGACACGGGCAGGCGCCGAGCCTGCCGTTCCGCACCACCGTCAGCGACGACGAGGCTCGCCGCGAGGCGAAGCATTACGAGTCGGAGTTGTGGAAAGATCTGTAGCACGGCCCGCCCGGAGAACGCCATGCGCTCCCTCCCCCGCCGCCCCGGTCTGCTCCTCGCCCTGGCCCTCGCGTTCACCCCGCTCGTCCTCGCCGGCGGCCCGAAGGAGAAGGAGCCGGAGACGAAGCCGTTCGCCGGCAAGGTCATCCCGCTGGCCGACCTCGCGGGACGGCTCGGCACCAAGCTCGACGCCGACGCCGCCGCGACGACGCTCGTCCTCGCCGGCGACGACGGCAAGGTCTACTCGCTCCTCAAGGACGAGGGCTCGCGCCTGTTCTTCGCGGACCCCCAACTCCTCAAGCGGCCGATGCGCCTCACCGGCCGGCTTCTTCCGGGCAGCCAAATCCTCCAGGTGTTGAACGTCCACAGCGTCGTCAAGGGGCGACTCCACGACGTCTACTACTGGTGCGACATCTGCTCCATCAAGCGGCATGAGAAGAAGATCTGCGAGTGCTGCGGCGGGCCGATGGAGCGGCGCGAGGAGCCGGTCAAGGACTAGGGTGGGCATCAGACGTGCTTGGCGTGCAGTGTGGCTCCTGCTCATGAGCGAGGCCTTGCCCTTTGGAAAGGGCTACAAAACATGACCCCGTCCCCCGAAAGCTCGTCGCGAACGCCGCAAACCGTCCCCGAGGCCGTGGTGCGCATTCTGCGCCATGAGGTCAGCAACTTGCTCCAGACCGTCTACGCCGCCGTCGCCATCCTCCACGTCCGCCTGCCTCCCGGCATGGACGCGGAGCGGCGCATCCTCGGCGACATGCGCGTCCGCGCGGAGACGTGCCGGGATCTCCTCGACACGCTCCACGACCTGGTGGCGCCGATCCTTCCGGAGTTGGAGGACGTCGACGTGGCCGAGGTGGCGGAGCCGTTGGTGACACGGGCCGCGACGCGGGCGCCGAGCCTGACGGTACGCTTCGAGCAGGCGCCGGCCCCTCGCGCCCGCGCCGACGGCCGCCGGGTCGCCCAACTCGTTGGCCTTCTCCTGAGCAACGCCTGCGCGGCGGCGGCGCGAGACGTCGTGGTCCGCGTCGGCCCCGGGCCGGAGAAGGGCGAGGTCACGCTGACCGTCCTCGACGACGGGCTGGGCGTCGCGGCGGAATTGACCGACCGCCTGTTCGACGCCCACACGACGACGGCGTCGGGCCACCTCGGGCCGGGGCTGCCGCTGGCTCGGCGGATCGTCCACCTGCACGGCGGGCGCGTCACGGCGGGCAACCGCGCCGAAGGCGGCTTCCGCGTCGATGTGGTCTTGCCGGCGGCACTTGGCCTCTTACCCCTGGCGTAACCGGCAACGCATCTGCTAGAGTTACTGTGAGGAGCCCGCGTAGTCCCGGCGTGGTTCCCCCTTCCGGCATTCCCTTTGCAATACGGAGAAGGCGGCGCGCCTCAGGCCCGTGACGCCCCTGGCCTCGCTCAGCGGAACGTGCGAGACACCCGGCGGCTCCCAACGCCAGCGCCTGTCGCGGTCAGCCCCGAGGAGGACGAAGTATGGAGCGTGCGGCCCCTGCGCTGCCCACCTTGAACGTCGTCGTCGTCGAGGACGACGCCACGGTTCGCGAATTCCTCAAAGGCCTCCTCGGCGACCTCGGCCACAAGGTCGTCGGCGAGGCGGTCAACGGCACCGAGATGGTCCGGCAAGTGCTGGCCCTCGAGCCCGACGTCGTCGTATTCGACATCCACCTGCCGCGCCTCAACGGCCTGGACGCGCTGCGGCAGATCTACCAGGAGCGCATCGTCGCCGCGATCGCCATCACCGGCGACCGCGACCAGGAACTGGTCCGCCGCGCCCTGGAAGAACACGTCCTGGCGTACCTCGTCAAGCCGATCGAGGCGTACCAACTCGGCCCGGCGCTGCTCGTCGCCTGGGCTCGCTTCGAGGAGTTGAAACAGCTCAGCGACGACAACGCCTCGCTCAACCAGAAACTTCTGGAGCGCAAAACGATCGAGAAAGCCAAGGGCGTCCTGATGAAGCGGCACCGCTGGTCCGAGGCGGAGGCCTTCCGCCGGCTCCAGCGCGGCGCCATGAACCGGCGTACCAGCATGGTCGAGCTGGCCCAGACCGTCCTCAACGGCACCGAGGGCGAGCTGTAACGAATTCTTCCGGCGTTTCGCGCCCGACCTTCCTTTTTCCTCCGCGGCGCGAAACGACACGCCGTTTCCCGCGCGGCCCACGAAGATTTTTCCCCTCCGCATTTGACAGGCGCGCGGGGTGTACTACCTTTCTTCCCAAGCGAGGACGCCAGGGATACAGATCCGAATCCGGGGTCAAGGGAGCCCCCGGATTCCGAACGCCTGTCCTTGCCGGGCGACGAAGCCTTCGGGACCTATGGGGTCTCGGGGGCTATTTTTTTTTGGCGGACGCTACCCAGAACGATCTCCTCCCATGAGTGTCGTCGAACTTGCCACAAGCCGCGCCGACTCCGCCCTCGCCTCCGGGGGCGATCTCGCGGGCTCCGGCGCCGGGGGGCCAAGCCTGGCGCCGGCGCCGCGCCTGGCGGCGTGCCTGGCGCATAACGTGAACAACGCGATGATGGGCGTCATCGGACACCTGGAGTTGGCCCTGCGCGACGCCCCCGCCGGGACGGCCCTCCGCGAGCGCATCGAGGACGGCGTCCGCTGCGCCCTGCTCCTGGCCCAGCGCGTGCGCCGCCTCGTCGCCTTCGCCGCCGACCCGGCCAGCGCGGGGACAACCGCCCTCGTGTCGCTGAGTCGGGCCGCGGCCGGCGCCGCCGAGCGCGTCAGCGCTGCCCGCGCCGGGGTGGGCGTGCGCGTCGACGCCTCCGGCGGCGACTGCGCGGTCCGCGTCAACCCCGCGCTCCTTGACGTGGCCCTCGAACAGGTCGTGTGCAACGCCCTGGAGGCGATGCCGGCCGGGGGCACGCTGAGCCTGCGCGTCTGGGACGACGGGCACCGGCGCTGTTTCGGCGTGTCCGACAGCGGCCCCGGCCTGACGCCCGAGGTCCGCCGCCGCCTGTTCGAGCCGTTCTTCACGACCAAGTCGTTCGGCCACCTCGGCCTCGGCCTGGCCCTGTGCCGCGACGTGGTCGAGGCGCAAGGCGGCGCCATCCACGTCACCACGGCCGAAGGCCAGGGGACGACGGTCACTCTCTCCTTCCCGCCGGCCGAAGAGACGCGCGGCCCCGAAGCCGCCGGCGACGGGCCGGCCCCGCCGCACGCCGCTTTGGGTGCCTGGATTCTCTGACGCGCCGCCTCGTCTCAAACATTTCGCCGTTCTGCCCGTTGTTCAACGCCTCCGGTCCCGTCAGAATAGGGGTAAGAGCGCCTCAAAGAACGAACCACAGAGACACAGACTAGAGTTTAGGAGATAGCGGCGCTCTCAGCGCACGGCGGCGAGGCAGTGCGGCAGATTTCCGAGGGGGTCGTGTCCAGGCGCCGGCGACCGCGCCCCCTCGGAAATGCGCCGGCCCCAGATGGCCAGGCGCAGCTTACCCCGCCTCGCCGTGAACCCCGCCCCGGATAACTCCTAAACTCTAGTCTGCGTCCTCTGTGTTCTCTGCGGTGAGTTCTTTGAGGCGCCCTAAAGAACCTACCACCCGAATCCGCCACGCACCCCGTCGCCGACGCCAACGGCATCCGTAAACTGCGGCCCGCCGTCATCGTCTCTTCGCCCCGTCCCCGCGCCGCCTTCCGGGCCAACGACCTAAATCCCTCTCGTTTACGCTATTGCCGTTAAAGGCGTGCCCGTCTCGGCGCCGCGGCGCCGCCGCAACAGGCACGACCACCCCAAGAAGCGCACCCCCTCGCCCTCGGCCTCATCGAAGCGGAATTCCGTCAGGCGCACGATCTCGAACAGCGGCCCCAACTCGGCGCGGATCTCCTCCTCCGACACGACCGGCGGGCCGGGGTTGTGCGGCTCGCGGGCGTTCCCCGTCAGCACCACGCCGGCGCTGTCGGGCGCCGTGAGCTTCGCCAGGGTCGCCCGGTAGCCGGCCGCGTCAATGCGGCGGACGACGTGGTAGCAGCCGCGGTCGAAGAAGAAGCCGAAGGGCGGGCCGAGGTCCGGCGGCGACAGCACGTCGGCGGCGACGAAGTTCACCTTCACGCCGGCGTCCCCACCGCGGCGCCGCGCCCGCTCCAGGGCCAAGGGGCTGAGGTCGAGCGCGGTCACGTCGAAGCCCTGCCGCGCCAGCCATACGGCGTTCGTGCCGGTGCCGCAGCCCAACTCGACCGCGCGACACGGGGCAATCTTCTCCTCGGCGACAAGACGTACCAGTTCGGACGACGGCGTTCCGGTGTCCCACGGCGTCGAGCCGGAACTGTAGCGCTCGTCCCAGCGTTCGCGTTCGGACATAATATCGATCTCCTGGAGGGGAATAACGGCGCTACGCCAGGCGGCCGAGCGTCTTGTACATGAACAGCACCGCCCACGCCTTGCCGTCGAAGCGGGCGCCCGAGTCGCACAACGCCGACACCGCGGCGTGGTCGAGCAGGAGGACTTCGATTTCCTCGGAGGCTTCGTGAGCGGTCACGCTTCCGGGCTCGCGGCGGGCGGTGACGAAGACCAGGACCGCCGACTCGTCCGTCAGTCCGGCCGACGAGTAAACGGGCGGGCTGACGTGCTGAACCGCCACCACGTCCAGGCCGGTTTCCTCCTTCAGTTCGCGCCGGGCGACCGTCTCGGGCGTCTCTCCCTCCTCGGCGAGGCCGGCGGGGAAGGCGTAGATGTAATCGCCGACGGGCACGCGGTACTCGCGCACCACGGCGAGGCGCGGCGGCTGGCCGTCCGCGACGACGACGGGGACGATGACGACGGCGTCGTAATGGTCCGGCGGCGCCGGCTCGCCGTCGCCGCGCGAGGCGAAGCACCAGCGCCCCTCGCGCCCGTTGTGCCGGAAGGCGCGGACGAACAGGTTCAGCCAGCGCTCGCTGGTGATCTTCTCGGTGCCTAAGATATCCATGCGTCTCCCTCGCGAATGTCGCCGGCCTCAGCGTAGCCGGTCGTCGGCGGAATGCAAGGGGGACGCCGCCGCCTTGATCTTCGCGTGATCTTCACGCGATCTACACATTCGGCGGATAGCATTTGCCGGGGAGAAACGCCGCCGCCGGAGCGGTCCCCCGGCCCAACGACTCCGAGGTGTGTCCGTGTCCACGCTCTCTTACTCCGCGATCATCTCCGAGCGCAGCCAGGGCGGCTGGACGCCCCCCGACTTCACCGGGACGCGCTCCAAGTTCGAGGTGCGCGGCCTGTCGTTCTGGTACGGCAAGGCGCAGGCGCTCTTCGACGTGTCCCTGGTCGTGCCGGAGCGGTCGGTGGTGGCGCTGATCGGCCCGTCGGGCTGCGGCAAGTCGACGTTCCTGCGCACGCTCAACCGCATGAACGACCTCATCGAGGGGACGCGCCACGTCGGCGGCATCCTCCTCGACGGGGAGGACATTTACGGCCGCGGCAACAACCTCGTCGACCTGCGCCGCCGCGTCGGCATGGTCTTCCAGAAGTCGAACCCGTTCCCCAAGAGCGTCTACGAGAACGTCGCCTACGGGCCGAAGGTGGCGGGGCTGCGCGACCGGGCGCGGCTGATGGAGATCTGCGAACGCTGTTTGCGGAGCGCGGCGCTGTGGGACGAGGTGAAGGACCGGCTGCACCAGTCGGCGCTCGACCTCTCGGGCGGGCAGCAGCAGCGGCTGTGCATCGCCCGCGCCCTGGCGACCGACCCGGAAGTGCTGCTGCTCGACGAGCCGGCGTCGGCGCTCGACCCGGCGTCGACGGCCCGCATCGAGGACCTGATCTTCGAGTTGAAGCGCGATTACACGATCGTGATCGTCACGCATAACATGCAGCAGGCGGCGCGCGTCTCGGACGTGACCGCCTTCTTCTTCCAGGGGCGCCTCGTCGAGGTCGGCCCGACCGAGCAGCTTTACACCCGGCCCCGCGTCAAGCAGACCGAGGACTACATCACGGGCCGGTTCGGGTAGCAGTGTTCAGTGTTCAGTGTTCAGTGTTCAGAAAGGCATTTGCTGACCACTGAACACTGACCACTGAACACTGACCACTGACCACTGACCACTGAACACTGAACACTGAACACTGAACACTGAACACTGAACACTGCCATGTCCAAGCACCTCGAACGCGACCTCGACAACCTTCAAAAGAGCCTGCTGGCGCTGGCCACGTCGGTAGAGGAGGCGATCCACAAGGCGATCCGCGCCTTGCAGCACCGCGACGTCGCCCTGGCGGAGCAGGTCATCGACGGCGACAACGAGATCGACGCGGAGGAGAACCACGTCGAGGAAGAGTGCCTCAAAATCCTGGCGCTGCACCAGCCCGTCGCCGGCGACCTGCGCCGCATCGCCGCGGCCATGATGATTAACACCGACCTCGAGCGCATGGCCGACCTGGCCGAGGACATCGCCGAGCGCGCCGTCGCCCTCGCCGTCTTCCCGGCCATCCCGATCCCGGCCGACTTGCAGCGCATGACCGACCTGACCAGCTCGATGGTGCGGCAGGCGCTCGACTCGTTCGTCAACATGGACGCCCGCCTCGCCCGCGTCGTCTGCCGCCTCGACGACGAAGTCGACCGCTACAACAAAAGCATCATTGACGAGCTGATTCGGCTGATGCGGCGCTCGCCGGACCTGGTCGAGCCGGGGCTGTCGTTCTTCTCGGCGACGCGCCACCTGGAGCGCATCGCCGACCACGCGACGAACGTCGCCGAGGACGTGATCTACCTGGTGGAAGGCTCCATCGTCCGACACCGACCCGCCGCCGTGCGGGGAGAGGAGTGACCCCTATGGGAGGTGCGACCCTGACGCTCCCCACGACCGGCGCGGCGCCGACGGCCGCGTGCCCCCGGGTGCTCGTTATCGAGGACGAGCGCGCCCTGACCGAGGTGCTCGGCTACAACTTGCGCCGCGAGGGCTACGAGGTCATCGTGAGCCACGACGGCCAGGAGGGGCTGCGCAAGGCGCAAACGCTGCTTCCCGACCTCGTCCTCCTCGACCTGATGCTGCCGGGCCTGAGCGGCCTGGAGATCTGCCGCGAGCTGAAGGCCGGCGAGCGGACGCGCGACATCCCGATCATCATGCTCACCGCCAAGGCCGAGGAGACCGACCAGGTCGTCGGCTACTCGATGGGCGCCGACGACTACGTCACCAAGCCGTTCAGCGTCAAGGTGCTGTTGCAGAAGCTCAAGGCGGTGCAGCGCCGCCACGAGGGGGCGGCGGACCCGGCGACGCTGGTGGAGCACCTCGGCGTGCGCATCGACCGGGTGCGCCACCGCGCCTTCTCCGGCGGCGAGGAGGTGAGTCTGACGCCGACCGAGTTCCGCCTGCTGGAGTGCCTGCTGCGCCAGCCGGGGCGGGCGTTCTCGCGCCACCAGCTGATGGACGCCGCCATCGGCGAGGGGGCCATCGTCCTGGAGCGCACGATCGACGTCCACATCAAGACGCTGCGCAAGAAGCTCGGCGACGGCGACCTGATCGAGACGGTCCGCGGCGTCGGCTACCGCTTCCGCGAGCAGACGGCGGAATGAAGGAAGAAGAACTCACCACAGAGAACACAGAGGGCACAGAGGAAAGACAAAGGAAAGGCAGGTTCCGCGGTTGCCCCTCTTCCTCTTTGCCTTTCCTCTGTGTCCTCTGTGTTCTCTGTGGTGAGTTCTTTGAGGCGCTCTTAGGTCCGCGGAAGACACTACTTGCCCCCCTTCACGGCCTCCTCCGCCTCGTGGCGCAGCAGGCCCAACTCCAGTCGTTGCTGCCACGTCAGCCGCGGCGCCATCACTTCCAAGGCCGGCAGCGCCCGGTCGAGCGACTTCTTCGCCTCCCCGGCGCGGCCGAGGCGCTGCTGCGCCAGTGCCGTCAGCAGGGCGACGTAAGGCGCCTCGTCCGCGCCGGGGAGCGCCCGGGCCTTTTCCAGGTGCTCCAGCGCCGCGGCGAATTGCCCGCTCCGGTAGAGGAGCGCCGCCACCGCCACCTCGTTCGCCGCGACCTTCGGGTTCGCCGTCAAGGCGCGCCCGGCCTGCTGCAGCGCCGGCTTCAGGTCGGGCAAGGCGTCCGGCGCCAGGGCGCACGTCCAGGCGACGACGCGGCCCGACGTGCTGCCGACGCCGAAGCGCTTCACCAGGCGCGCGCACGTCTGCCGGTAGCCGGCCAGGTCGCCGGCGGCGAGGCGAACCAGAGCCAGTTCCTGGAAGGCGACGGCGTCCTCGCGGCCGAGCGTGATCGCCCTGGCGAAGTCCGTGGCCGCCTTGTCCCACGCGCCTAACTCCGCCGCCACGCGCCCGCGACTCGCCCACAGGTCCGCGCGGTTGCCGTCTTTCTCGATCGCCTTCGTCAGGTAGCCGAGCGCCGCGTCCCAGCGGCGCAGGTCGACGTGGACCGTCGCCAGCGTCTCCCACACGTCGGCCCGGTCCGGCGCGACCTCGGCGGCGCGGCGGAAGTCGGCGACGGCGGCGGCGCGGTCGCCGTTCGCCAGCCGCGCCCGCGCCCGGCGGACGATCAGGTCGGCGTCGCCGGGCGCCCGCGCCAGGAGCCAGTCAAGATGACTCACAAGGCCGACCCCATTCTTCGCCTTTTCGCACTCGTCGGCGCCGCGGCGGTGCCAGGCGAGGCGCCGCGCGTCGTTGGCGGCGAAGTCGTCGGGGTAGCGAAAGCGGAGGACGCCCCACGCCTTCTTCGCCTCGTCGCCGCCCCAGGGGAGCAACCCGCCGCCGTCGTCGAGCCGGGCGGAGGCGAGCGTCCGGGCGATCAGGGTCAGGTCGGTCGCGGGCCGCGCGTCCGACGTGACGGCCCACGTCTGCCGGCCGCGCGGGTCGTCGACGGAGCCGACGCCGGTGACGAGTTTTCCTTCCGGCGTGTAGGCGAGGTGCGTCACCGCCCGGCCCGGCGCCGGCACCAGCGACGGGCCGACCGGCTCGCCGGTCGTCACGTCCCACGAACGGACGGCGTCGCTCGCGGCCGTCGCCAGCCAGCGGCCGTCGGGGCTGAGCGCCGCCAGCGACGGCACGCCCTTGTGCGCCAGCGGCGGAGTCAACGGCTGTCCTTTGTTGGTCAGATCCCAGACCCGCGCGGCGTCGTTCCCGCACAGCGTCACGAGGCGGCGGCCGTCGGCGCTGAAGGCGGCGCCCGTGACCGGACTCTTGGCGTGGTCGAGGAGGTCGCTCGCTTGGTCGCCGGAGGGGCACTCCCAGACGTAGGCGACGCCGTTGGCGCCGCCGGTGACGAAGTGCTTGCCGTCGGGCGCGAACAGCACCAGCGTGATCGGCGCGTCGTAGCGCACGCCGCGGCCGACGCGCTCGCCGTTGGCCGCGTCCCACAGCCGCAGGATGTCGTCGGCGGCGACGGTCGCGAGGTGCCGGCCGTCCGGGCTGAAAACGGCCCGCGTCACGCGGTGCTGGTGCTCCAGGTTCGGGCCGACCTGTTTGCCCGTGCCCGCCTCCCAGACGCGCGCCTTGTAGTCGTCGCACGCCGTCAGCACGCGCTCGCCGTCGCGGCTGAACGACGCCTCGCGCACCGGGCGAATGTGCTCCAGCGGCGCCCCCAAAGCCGCGCCCGTCGTCGCGTCCCAGACCTGGACGACGCCCTCGCCGTCCGGCTTCGGCTCGCTGCTCACCGTCAGCAGGCGCCGGCCGTCCGCGCTGAACGCCGCGAGCGCGACCGGGTATTTGTGTTTTAGCGGAGCGCCAATAGGTTTGTCCGTATCGGCCGCGGAGAGTTGGGCGGCGGCGCCGGTGACGCGCAGCACGCGCCCGCCGTCGGGGCTGAACCACGACACGCCGCTCCCGGTTTCGCGGACCGCCAGCGCGGGCGGCTCGGACGATGTGAGATCCCACAGGCGGAGCGCGTCGGCCTCGGCCGTCAGCAGGGCGGCGCCGTCGGGCGCGAACAGAATCTCTTGCACCGCCCCGAAATGGCGCAGGACCGGCGCCGCCTCCGCGCCGGTCGTCGCGTCCCAGAGGTGCGTGCGGCCGTCGGCCCCGGCGGTGACGACGAGGCGGCCGTCGGGGCTGAACGACGCCGGAGCCGCGCCCTCGGCCGGCCGCAGCGGGCCGGCGGTCAACTCGCCGGTGGCGGCGTCCCAAACGCGGGCGGCGCCGTCCAGGCCGACCGTCAGCAGGCGCTTGCCGTCGGGGTCGAACGCCACGCGCGCGACGCCGGCCGGGTGCTTCAGCGGCGGCGTGACCGGCTGGCCCGTCTCCGTCTGCCAGACGCGCGCCGTCTTGTCGCCCGCCGTCGCCAGGAGCCGCCGGTCGGGGCTGGCCGCCGCCCCCGTGAGTACTCCTTCAAGAGCCAGCGCCTGACCGCTCTCCTTACCACTTTCGGGGTCCCAGGTGCGGGCGACGCGGTCGTCGCCGACGAGCAGCAGGGTGCGGCCGTCGGGCAGGAAGGCGGCCGCGAGGAGCCCGGCGGCGTGCGCGAACGGCTTGCCGATTTTTTCGCCCTTGACCGCGTCCCAAAGTTGCACTTCCAGGCCGGCGCCGAGCCGGTGCGCGGCGGCGGTGAGCAACCGCTTGCCGTCGGGGCTGAACAGCGTCCGCGCCACGGGGCCTTCGTGTGCCAGCGGCGCGAACGTCGTCTTCTGAGTCGCGAGGTCCCACAGGTGGACGTGGCCGTCGGCGGCGGCGGCGAGCAACCGCTTGCCGTCGGGGCTGAAGGCGGTTTCCGTGACGGGGGCGCCGTGTTCCAGCGGCTTGCCGACTTCGGCGCCCGTGGCGAGGTCGTGGAAGCGCACCGCCCCGTCGGGGCCGGCGAGGGCGAGGCTCTTTCCGTCGGGCGAGAAACGGATCGCGGTGGGGCGCTTTTCGGGGAACCAGGCGTGCAGCAGCTTCGGGTGCTTGGCGAGGGCGGCGCCGAGGCGCAGCCGATGCGCCTCCTGAGGTAACTTCTCCTTCTCGGCGAGCCGCAGAGCCTCGGCGAACCAGAGCAACGCCTGCGGCAGGTCGCTAGCGTCCTGCGCCCGCGTGCCGTTGGCGGCGTGCAGACGCACCATCTGTTGGAGCGCCTGCTTGCGCTCGTCGAGCGCCTGCTGACGGAGGCGTTCGGTCACCAGGGTCTGCGTCTGAGCGTCGTCGCGGGCAGTCTGAGCCTTTTGGCGCTCCAGTTCGGCTTCCTTGCGGAGTCGGTCGGCGTGCTGCGCCTGTTGCCGGGCCTCGTCGCGCCGCGCGTCGGCGTCCTCGCGCGTCCGCTCCTGCTCACGGGCCTTGCCTTCCGCCCGCTCGCGCGCCTCGGCGGCGGCGGCCGCTTTTTGGCGTGCGTCCTTCTCGCGAGCCGTCAGGTCGTGAACCAGCTCCTCGGCCCGGCGGCGCTCCGCCTCCTCGCGCGCGGCGGCGTCGGCGAGCGTCCGCCCGTTCTGCCACAGGACGAGGCCGAGGACGGCCGCGAGCACGGCGCAGCCGCCGCCGAGGGCGTAGACGAGGCGCGAAGGAGTGGCGCGGGCGGGCGAACCGTCGGCAGGCGTCATCGGCGCGGACATGATCCGTTTCCCCTGACAGTGAGCGTCGCGTGGGACGCCTCGATTATCCCAGAGCGGCGAGGGGATGGGAAGACTTTGCCGGCGACGCTGGCGTCAAAGGATCGACAGACGACGCTCTTCACTGCCAGTCGGTCACGGGCAGTTCGGGGACGCGCCGGAAATGGGCGAGGTTGTTGGTAACGAGCGTCGCCCCCAGGCTCAGGGCGTGCGCCGCGATGAGCAGGTCCATCGCGCCGATGGTTGCCCCCGCCTGCTCCAACTCGTGACGAATGCGGCCGTAGTGCGCGGGGGAACTCAGCGCATCGTAGTCGTAGGTCTGGAACGGCAGCAGGATTTTCCGCACCGCCTCGCTTTCGACCTCGTAGTTACCGCTGTTTCGCGCCCCGAACTCCAGTTCCGACACGGTGATCGACGACACGCCGACTTCGTGGCCTTCCTGCCGAGCCTCGCGACACTTCGCCAGCAAGTTCGCCGCGCGCTCGCGTCGCGCTTTCTGGCGGCAAGTCGTTTTGAGGCCGCGGATCATGAAAATCAAGGTGTCGGTGTCGAGTAGGTGAATCACGACGCTCACCCGCGGCGCTCGAGTTTGGGCTGGGTGCGGCCGTCGCGGAAGAAGTCGTCGGACAACTCCTCGACGCCCTCGAAAAAGACCTCCCACGGGTCTTTAGGGATCACCAGGAACCCCTCGCGCGTCCGCTTGAGGTACACTTCGTCGGCATTCACGCGAAACTCCTTGGGCAGGCGAATCGCCTGACTCCTCCCGTTCCGGAACACTTTGGCGACGGTCATGAGACGGCCTCCTACGAATTGGTCTATACCAGAAGATACTCCTTGTCACGCGCCAGGGGAAGGGCAGGTGAGCTACGTTCCGGGGGTGCGCTGCGCGACCCCCGGCTGTGGGATGTAACCGCTTCGCGGTAACGCGCCGCAAGACCTACCCCGCAGGGGTTGTATCGCGCAGCCGGGGGTCGCGCAGCGCACCCCCGGTACGACGACTCCCACCCCCGGCACATGACTCGTACCACGTCCTAGACGCGCCGGCGTGAGGCGTCACACCGCGAAGCCGGCGGCGCGGAGGATCGCCAGGGCGTTGCCGTGCGGCGCCACGCCCGGACGCATCCGGTAATCGAAGACGAGGTCGGCGCCGTCGGCGCGGTCCGCGAAGTGGACGTTGACCGCCCGCGGCGCCAGACGATCGACGAGGTGCGTCAGAGCCAGGTCGTGCGTCGTCAGGAAGCCGACTGCGCCGGCCTCGACGAGGGCGCGAGCCACGGCCTCGGCGCCGCGGCGGCGGTCGTCGGCGTTCGTGCCGGCGAACAGTTCGTCGAGCAGGAACAAAAGCGGCCGCGGCCCGTGCGCCGCCGCGATGAGTTGCCGCACCCGCACCACTTCGACGTAGAAGCGCGAGCGGCCGTCGCGCAACGAATCCCGGACGCGCAGCGTCGACCCCACCGCCAGCGGCGACAGGCGTAACCTCGTCGCCCGCACCGGCGCCCCCGCCTGCGCCAGCACCGCGTTGACACCGGCGGCGCGGAGCAGCGTGCTTTTCCCCGACATATTCGACCCGCTGACGACGAGAAGCGACGTCGCGCCGTCCAGGCGCACGTCGTTGGGGACGCAGCGCGCCGGCGGGAGGAGGGGGTGGCGCAGCCCCTCGGCCTCGAAGAGCGGCCCGCCCGCGACCAGCTCGGGGAAGGGATCGCCGGGGTTTTCGTAGGCGTGTCGCGCCAGAGACAGCAGCGCCTCGAAGGCCCCCGACGTCGTCAGCCAGGCGTCCAGCGACATTCCCCATCTCTTGCGCCAGGATTCGACCGAGAGCGCGACATGAGTGGTCCACAAAAGCGCCGACGCCAAGGGCGCCTGCGGTAAGGCGTTCTTCACCTCTAGCCGCCGCGCGAGGCGTGCCAGCCGGGCGAGACGGCGCGACGCCAAAGAGCCTCTCTCCCGCCGCCGCCGCACCTCCGCCAACAGCGCCAGGTCGTCGGCCCGCCCCTCGATCGGCTGAAGCGACTGCTGAACCATGCCGCGCAGATGCCGCGCGAACGCCGCTTCGAGAGCCAGCGCGCCCAGGAACGGCAGCAAGCCCGTCGCGAAGAACAGGGCGCCCGCGAGGGCCGCGAGCATCGCCGCCACGAGAAGAAGGCCGACCGGCCGGGACCAGGCGGGGAACGCGACGGGCGTCTTCGCCCACGCCCGAAGGGCGGCCACGTCGACGGCGGCGCGGCGCGGCGGGTCGAGGAGCGCGAGCGCCTCGCGCAGGTCGAGCGCGTCGCGCAGGTCGGCGACAACGGCCTGGCGGCGGCGGACTTCGTCGGGCTCGGCCGGCTCGCGCAGCCACGCCGCCAGCGTTTCCTCGCCGGCGCCCGTGCGCGCGAGACACATCAACTCGAAGACGCTGCCGCGCCCGAACAGGTCGAGGTCGGCCGCGTAGGGGTGGTCGTCGTCGAGGAAGCGAGCGCCGTCCGGCCCGCGCCCCGCCGCGTCGCCGTCGAGACAGGCGAGGCGTCCTTCGTACAGGTTCTCGGCGCGGCCGGCCACCTCAACGGCGCGGCGCGTCGCCCGTCGCCAGCGGTCGACGCCTTCGAGCACGAGCGCCGGCGGCAAGATCAGGACGATCTTTACCGCTACCGTCTCTTTATCGGCCAGGACGAACAGGGCGATGATGAGGCCGAGGACGCGGTTACGCACCCGGACGAGGCGGCGGGAGCGGCGCTCCAGGCGGCCACGACGAACGCGCCAGGCGTCGTGGCGGCGGCGGTATTCGGACGCGGGGGATGTCGTCACGGCGCTGGCCACGGGGTCTCCTTTCCGCGCTGACGGGGCGTGCGGCTCGCTTGACAGGCAGGCCGCTCCCGCCGATGGTAAATCAGGAACAGGTGTCCCTCACGAGGCGTTCCCGCCTATCGTACTGAGGAGCCCGGTCATGCCGCTGCTCGATCCCTTTCACCCGCCGCTGAGCGAGCGTCGCCACTGGGACAGCTTTCACGGCGCCTGGGCGGAGGCGCTGGCGCTGTCCTTGAACGGGGGTTTGCTCCCGGCCCGCTACTTCGCCGAGGCAAGGGTCAAGCTCGGTCGGGCCGTGGAAATCGACGTCGGCGCCTTGGAGGAGTACGGCGGCGGGACGGCCGGGGGGAATCCGAACGGCGTGGCCGTGTGGGCGCCCGCGCGTCCGACGTTGACCGCCCCTTTAACCTTCACCGCCTCGGACCTGTTCGAGGTACAGGTGCTGGAAGGCTCCGAGGGGCCGCGCCTGGTGGCGGCCGTCGAGTTGGTGAGTCCCTCGAACAAGGACCGGCTGGCGAATCGCCACGCCTTCGCCGTCAAAGCCGCCAGCTACCTCCAGGCCGATATCTCCCTCCTCGTGGTCGACGTGGTCACGGAGCGGCTGGCCAGCCTGCATCGTGCCCTGTTGGAACTGCTGGGAGTCGCGCCGGAAGGGCCGGGCCAAAGGGACGGCGACCTGTACGCGGCGGCCTACCGGACGCGCGCGGCGGAGTCGGCCGCGCGGCTCGAAGCGTGGGTCGAACCGCTCGCCGTCGGCTCCCCGCTGCCGACACTGCCGCTGTGGATCGACACCGGTCTGGCCGTCCCGCTGGACCTGGAAGAGACGTACCGGATGGCCTGTGCCGCCCGGCGCATCGCGTGAACGGTCTCCTCCGGAATCACCCGCTCCCCCTTCGACCCCGCCCGCCGAGAAGCCGCATCTCCTCAATTGACGGCGAGCGCGCGAGACCTTACGATGACGTAAGGTGATCGGCTCGTCGGTGAGCCCGAGCCTCCTCGCGTCCGCTTACCGGCGCGGGCGCGCCCCGGACCGGAGAACTCATGAAGTCCCGCAAAGGTTTCACGCTGATCGAGTTGCTCGTCGTCATCGCCATCATCGCCGTGCTGATCGGCCTGCTCGTGCCGGCGGTCCAGAAGGTACGCGAGGCGGCCAGTCGCATCAAGTGCGCCAACAACCTGCACCAGCTGTCGCTCGCCTTCCACAACTACCACGACACGAACCTGCTCTTCCCCCCCGGGTACGAGCAGAAGGTTTCGCCCGCCTACCCGGGGACGCCAGCGTTCCTGTTCCGCTGGTCGGCGCTGGCCAAGGTGACGCCGTTCATCGAGCAGGACAACATCTACAAGGCGCTCGACCTGACGATCCCGCTCTACATCAGCCCCGCCGGCGACGTCGCCTCGCAGAACCAACTCGGCGTCCGGACGCGCGTGGCGGTGTTCCAGTGCCCGAGCGAGTTGTCGGACCCGATCGACCCGCTGTTCGCGCCGACGCACTACGTCTGCAACGCCGGCAGCGGCGGCAAAGGCGGCACGCGCGACATGGCCGACGGCATCTTCTACACGGCCTCGCGCGTCAAAATGGCCGACATCACCGACGGCACGAGCAACACCGCGATGGTGGCCGAGAGCCTCATGGGGCCGGGCGGGCCGTCCGCCACGACAACCCCGCAGCTGCCGCAGCTGTATTACGCCTGGACCCAGTCGCGGACGCCGATGAGCGACGGCCTGTGCAACGGCGCCTCGCTCTGGAAGACCGACCGCAACACCCGCTGGGCCGACGGCGAAGTCTACCAGACCCTGTACGACCACGGCTACCCGCCGAACTACAAGGGCTGGGACTGCATCTCCATCGGCTTTAACTGGAAGGCGGCGCGCAGCAAGCACTCCGGCGGCGTCAACATCGCCCTCGCCGACGGCTCGGTGCGCTTCGTCACCAACGGCGTCGACCTCACGACCTGGCACGCCCTCGGCTCGCGCGACGGCGGCGAGGTGCTGGGGAACTATTAGCACGGATGAACGTCTTTGGGGAGGGAACTCGACATGAATAGGGTTGGGATGACAGCCGTCGTGGCGCTGGCGCTGTCCTTCGGGGGCGCGCGGGCGCAGGAGCCGGCGGACGCGCGGGCCGTGGTCGACCGCGCGATTGAGGCCGCCGGCGGCGAAACCCGCCTGTCCGGCCTGAGCGCCGCCACCTGGAAGACCGAGGCGACGAGCCAGGCCGGCGGCCAGACGCGCACCTCCAAGGCGACCTTGCACGGCCAACTCCCGGATCGCTTCCGCCTCGACAGTACGAGCGTGGTCAACGGCAAATCGTCGACGTACTCGAAGGTCCTCGACGGCGGCAAGGGTTGGACGGTCCGCGACGGCCAGGTCAAGGAATTGGACGCCGAGGCGATCCGCGAGACGCGGGCGACGTTCTACCACAAGCGCCTCGGCCAAACGCTGGTGCCGCTCAAGGACAAGGCGACGCGCCTCACGCCGCTGGGCACCTCGGTCGTCGCCGACCGGGAGGCGGTCGGCGTCCTCGCCAACCGCGCCGGCGAGCGCGACGTCAAACTCTACTTCGACAAGGAGACGTCGCTTCTGCTCAAGACGGAGATGTTGGAGCGCGACGAGCGCACGGGCAAGGCCGGGCCGGTCGAGATCTACTACAGCGACCATCGCAAGTTCGGCGGCCTGATGCTGCCCGGCAAGACCGTCACCAAGCGCGACGGCAAGGCCGTCATCGAGGTCAAGCTGATCGACTTCGAGCCGAAGGCGAAGGTCGACGCGAAGCTGTTCGAGAAGCCGTGAGGCGCCGGGGGGGGGCGTCGTCGTTCCGGGGGTGGGCGCGTACGCGCCGCGTCGTGGTAGTCCGGGGGTGCGCTGCGCGACCCCCGGCTGTGGGATACAACCCCTTCGGGGTAAAATGCCCCCGGCCCTACCCCGAAGGGGTTGTATCGCACAGCCGGGGGTCGCGCAGCGCACCCCCGGAACGACGACACGCACCCCCGGAACGACGACACGCACCCCCGGAACAACGACACGCACCCCCGGAACATACGCCGGGGAAGCTGACCTTGAGCCCTTGACCGTTCGCGGTAGGATGCTCCTACGGAGCCCCCTCCCGAGTGGCGCGTCATGGCGAGCTACCACGGACACCTGATGCTGTCGTCGGCCCTGGGCGCCGCCTACGGCGCCTACGCCGCGTGGCACTTGCACCTCGACTGGGCGCCGGTGTTCCTCGGCGCCGGTCTGACGGTGCTCGGCGGACTGCTGCCGGACCTCGACAGCGACAGCGGCGTCCCCGTGCGCGAACTCTTTAACGTCGCGGCCACATTTGTGCCGCTGCTCATCATGCGGCGGATGTGGCGCCACGGCGTCCCCGGCGACGAGGTCGTCGTCGTCGCCGCCTTCTCCTACCTGCTGATTCGCTACGGCCTGTCGCGCGTCTTCAAGCGCCTGACGGTCCACCGCGGCATGTTCCACAGCCTGCCGGCGATGCTCATCGCCGGCCTCGCCGTGTTCTTGATCGACCGCAGACCCGATTCGGAGGGGCCGCGCCTGACGGCGCGTCTCTTCCTCGCCGGCGGCGTGATGATCGGCTTCCTGTCGCACCTCGTCCTGGACGAATTGTGCAGCGTCGACTTCAACGGGCTGCGGGTGCGGCTGAACAAGTTCTCGGGCAGCGCGCTGAAGCTCACGTCGCGGTCGTGGTTCGCGACGCTGACGTGCTACTCCATCCTGGGGGGGCTGGCGTACCTGGTGTGGCGCGAGGTGGGGCACTGAGGCCGCGCGCGGCTTCGCACGGTGCGAAGCCGCGCGCGGCCGTGCGTGTTCACTTCGTCAGGTCCGCCGTCGCCGTCTCCTTCGCCTTGACCGCCACGTCGCGCTGGGCCGCGCCGACCACGACGCGGTACTTGCCTGGCTTCAGGCCGTCGAGCAGCACCTTGCCGTCCTTCGCCGGCACGTCGGTCTTGACGGCGTCGCCCACCCAGTCGAGCGCGTCCTTCAGGTCCGGCGTCTTGCCGTCGGCCGGCAGCGGGATCAGGCGGATCTTCTCTTTCTCCGACTTCGGCGGTAGTATGACTTGGAGATTGCCGGCCGCGTCGGGGTCGAGGGCGAAGTCGACCGTCGCCTGCGACTTGTCCGTGACGTCGACCCACTGCCAGTCCAGATAGCGGGCGCCGAGGCGGACGTAAACGAGGTAGTGGCCCGGCGTCAGACGGACGTGGCGGTAGACGCAGCCGGCCTCCGCGTCGTTGGCCAGCGTCGTGAGTTGCGGGGCGAAGGTCGTCGACGTGACCGAGGTGTCGACCTTCGGCGTCACTTCCGTGCCGGCGAGGTTCGTCACCGGCTTGCCGTCGGCCGCGACGCCGGCGATGCCGGCGGCCAGGTCGTACTTCGGCCGGCCCTTCAGGGCGACCTTGCCGGCGACGTAAGGCGCCTCGGACGGGCGCGGCGGCTTGGCGTAGTCCGGCTCGACGTCCGCGACGAAGGTGCCGGCGACGACGCTCTTCTTCGGGTCGGGCAGGCACAGGTAGATTTTGCCCGGCAGCTTGCCGTCACGTTCCTGTCCGAACTCCAATTTCAGGGCGTACTTGTCGCCGAACGTCAGTGCCTCCTGCTTTCCGCTCTCTTTCCAGGTCGCGAAGACGTGTGCGACGCTTTCCTTGCCCTCGGGAGTTACCTCGAACGTCTTGCCGGCGGGCGCCTGGTTCTTGTTCAGGAAGAGGAAGACCTTGATCTCCGTCTCGGCGGGGAACTCCTTGCCCTGGCGCAGCGAGAGGCCGCCGGTGTTGCTCAGGTCGGCGGCGTCGAGGGCGAACGGCTGGCCGCCGACGGTGCCGGCGGCGGGCGCGTCGGGGAAGCGCATTTCGGCCGTCGCCATCGTCCAGGCGCCGGGCGCGGGCTTCGGCGGCGCGACGTCTTTCGGAGCCGCCTTGACCTCGGGCTCCGGAGCCGGCTCGTCCTTCGCGGTCGCGGTCACGGGCGGGGCGGCCGGGGCGCTCGTCGCGGGGGCGCTGTTGCCGCCGCAGCCGGCCAGCGTCAGGCCCAGGAGTCCGAGGGCGAACGTGTACGGGGCTAGGAGGAATCGATCCATGATTGGCGTGTCCTTCACGGGCGGCGATACGTCGTGTGCCGGGGATTGTAATGCAAGCGGCGGCGGCGGGCCAAGGCCGTCTTGCCGCTGGCGGCTTAGTGATCCGGGGGTGCGCGAGTACGCGCACCCCCTAGGCATCAGGTTAAGCCATCGTGAGCCGGATTGACCAGCGTTTGGTACGTCGACGGGCGCCCGCGCCGTCGGTTCACCCGGCCGCAGCGGCGCGGCACGCCCGCCAACAGACGCAGCAGCCGGCGCAACTCCCGGCGGCAGTCCCACACCGCCGCCACGCACATCGCCAGCCGACGCACCTGCCGCGCCGCCTTCCGTTGGCTGCGTTCACTGAACCCGCCCCCGCCCAGCAACAGCAGCCAATGCCGCACCACCAGCGCCAACAACTTCGCGTACACCTCGCACCGCACCCGATACGTCTGCCCGCCGCGCGACGTGCCCCCGTTCCCCTCGTAGCAGACCTGGACTTTCCGCGCGGCCCGACACGCCGCGCCGCCGCAACCGGGCCAGAGGTCGGCCAGCGCGGCCGGCAGGGCCACGCCGGTGCTGTCGAGGAGGTAGACGCCGGTGAAGCGGCGCAGGAGGGCAACGGCGGTCGGTTGGGCGGCGACGACGTGGCCGACGGCGGCCCGCGGGAGGCGGCGGAGGAACTCGGCGGCGGTGGGAGTGAAGCGCTCGTCGAGACTCGGTGGCCAGCTGCTGCGCCGTCGTGGTGAAGAGGGTTTGCAAGGTATCGGCGAGTTGTGCTACGGTGGTGGTCACGGGAAGCTCCTGGGGAAGGATGGGGTCCGCTAACACCATCTTACGCAGGAGCTTTCTCGTTGTTTGTCCTTAACCTGATGCCTAGGGGGTCGCGCAGCGCACCCCCGGACTACCGCGATGTCTGCTTGACACGGCTCCGTTCCGGGTTTAGCGTAGAGGCGGTTACGAACGTGCGTTCGGCGCCGTGTTTGCTTTCCTCGCCGGCAGCCCGCACCCTCCCACCAACCCTCACCCGTTCAGGGACCGACCTCCCATGCTCACGATCTACGGCCGCAAAAACTCTTACTGCGACGGCCTTTCCCGGCGCAGCTTCCTCAAGATCGGCGGCCTGGGCGTCGGCGCCAGTGCCTTTGGGCTGGCCGACCTGTTCCGCGCCGAGGCGAAGGCCGGGGTGAGTACGTCGCCCCACAAGGCCGTCATCAATATTTTCCTCGGCGGCGGACCCCCGCACCAGGACCTATGGGACCTGAAGCCCGAGGCGCCCTCCGAGATTCGCGGCGAGTTCAAGCCGATCGCCACCAAGGTGCCGGGCCTGCAAATCTGCGAGGTCTTCCCCCGCCTCGCCGGCCTGATGGACAGGTGCGCCGTCATCCGTTCGGTCGTCGGCGCCACCGGCGGCCACGACGCGGTGCAGTGCATGAGCGGCTGGACGATGCGCGACATGCAGCAAGCGGGCGGCCGGCCGAGCCTCGGCGCCGTCCTCGCCAAGCTGCAAGGGCCGGTCGACCCGTCGGTGCCGCCCTTCGTCGGCCTGGCGGCGCCGACGAAGCACACGCCCTGGTCGGACCCCGGCACGTCCGGCTTCCTCGGCACGGCCTGCGCCCCGTTCAAGCCGGACGGGCCGGGCCTCGCCAACATGACGCTCAAGGGCGCGACGCTGGAACAGCTCGCCGACCGCCGCCGACTCTTGCGCTCCTTCGACGACCTGCGCCGCGACGTCGACGCCAGCGGCGGCATGGCCGGCATGGACGCCCTCGCGGAGCGGGCGATGGGCGTGCTGACGTCGAGCAAGCTGCTCGAAGCCCTCGACCTGACGAAGGAGTCGGCGAACGTCCGGGCGCGCTACGGCGACGGCAAGCCGTACAAGTACCAGTTCGACGGCGCGCCGACCGTGAACGATCACTTGCTGATGGCGCGGCGCCTGGTCGAGGCCGGCGTGCGCTGCGTGACGCTGTCCTACGGCCGCTGGGACAGCCACGGCAAGAACTTCGATCTGGTGCGCGACCACGGCTCGAAGCTGGACCAGGGCCTCAGCGCCCTCATTGAGGATCTGGAGAATCGCGGCCTGCGGGACGACGTCGCGATTGTCTGCTGGGGCGAGTTCGGCCGCACGCCGCGCATCAACAAGGAAGCCGGCCGCGACCACTGGCCGCAGGTGAGCTGCGCGTTGCTGGCGGGCGGCGGCATGAAGACGGGGCAGGCCATCGGCGCCACCAACCGCCTCGGCGAGTACGCCAAGGACCGCCCGGTCCACTTCCAGGAGGTCTTCGCGACGCTGTACCAGTGCCTCGGCATCCCGCCGGAGACGACGACCCTCAACGACCCCAGCGGCCGCCCGCAGCACCTCGTCGAGCGGTCGCCGATGAAAGAGCTGGTCTGAGTCGCGTTGGCGCCGCGAAAGAAAGAAGCAAGCCGGAGCCGCCCCCATTGTCCCAGCCGGGCGGCTCCGGTGCTGACATCCCCGAGATGTCGCCCTTAGCTTACCCTGTACGCACCACTCGTCAAGTGTTCAGGTAGTGTTTGCGTCACATCTGCTTATCCCTGAACGACTTGAGGATTTACCTGTTTTTCCGAACACTCTGGCACGCGGCCGAAAAGCTCGTCAGCTGGAGACAGTGCCTCACGGTGAGCGCTTCGAGAGTTTGTCGAGCCATGTGCGCCATTTCTTGACCGCCTCGTCGCGCTCGCTCTTGCTCGCGTCGGCCTCCGGGCCGTAGTCGGTGCCCCGCGCGACGCGGACGAGAGCCTGATGGGCGGCGTCGCGCACCACGAGTTCGTCGTCGGCGAGCAGGTCGATCAGTTCGTTCTCCACGCGCAACTGCCGGCCGACCGCGAGCCGCGCCGCCGAAGCGCGAACTTCCGCGCGGTCGTCCTTCAACTTGTCCTTGATGACGACGGGGCCGGCGCGGGCGAGTTGTCGGTCGAGCAGGGTGCGGGCGAGTTTTTGGACGTCCTTCTCGTAGGAGGCCGCCGCCGTGCCGAGCGCCGCCGTCGCCTCGTCGCCGGGGCGCGTGCCGAGTTCGGTCAGCGCCGCCTTGAGGCGCTCGCCGCGCTCGCTGCCAGCGAGGCGCGACAATTCGTCGACGGACATCGACCGCAGCGTCCTGTCGCCGGGCGCCGCGGCCGGTCCCGCCGGGCGCCGGGCGAGGCCGCTCTTGCGCAACATGCAGACGACGCGCAGGTCCTGGAGCATGGAGGCGTGGCGCGAGCGGCCGACGCCGGCGCCGATGTTCTCGCGGGCGAAGTCGAGCAGTTCGCGGTCCTCCGTCGCCGTCAGCATCCGCGACAGTTTGCGGGTGATGACGGCGGCGGGGCAGCTCCCCTCGATCTTCGCCGCCCGGTTGACGCCGCGGATGAGCGCCGGGATGGCGTCCGGCCCGAGTTTGTCGAACGCGCGGACTGCCTTCTTGGCGTCGTCGCCGGTCAGTTTGCCGAGGTCGGCGTCGATGAAGCGGTCGATGACCTCGTCGAGCTTGTCCTCTTCGTCGTCGGTCAGCAGGCGCAGACTCGGCGCGAAGGGATTCGGCTTGCGCTCCGGGTCGGCGCCGGGGACGAGGAGGGCCGTCATGGCGAGGGTGAGAAGCACCGGATTCACGGGCGTCTCCTCTCCGGGCGGCGGAAGCAGGGGGCTGGTCGCGGGCTGAAACAGTCAACTCAAGTCACGTCAGCAAGATAACCGGGCCAAAGGAACTTTGCAATCGTCCTGGAACGGAGAGCCGCCGCGTTGCTCGCGTCGGAAGGGGAAGAGAGGCCGATCACCGCGAAAGGGTGCGGGGAGCGACTCACACCGACTCACACCCCGACTCACACCCCGCGGCGCCCCTTTTCGCTGCTTTTTCAAGGCTTTTCGCCGGGGTGTGAGTCGTGAGCGCCTGTGAGTCGTTCCCGACATGTGCTTCCCTTTCCCGCCCCCGAACCTGTCCGCGCGCGGCACCCGAGCCTCCCGCGGCGTCGCCGCCCGATCTCCCTATAGTACCTTCTCAATTCTCAATTCCTCATTCTCAATTTGCGACCGGCCTCCCGCCGCGTCGGCGCCCGATCTCCATTCTACCCGCCCGCGCCGGGGCCGGAAAAGGTCCGGGATGGTGTCAGGGAGTGACAGGCGGGACGTGGCGAGGTAGAATGCGCGGCGAAGTGAGCGGCGAGGAAAAGAGCTGCCTCTCCTTTGCGGACGTTAAATGGCAGTTGCATCGCGCTCCAGGGAACGGTCATGGTGATTACCTTGAGTTCCGAGTTGGAGGCGTCCCTCCGAGCCGCGGCACGACGGCACGGGGTGGACCCGGAAGCTCTCGCCCTGGACGCCCTCCGCGAGCGGTTCCTCGCGCACGCGGTCGTCGCGCCGCGGGATGACTGGGAGCTTCGCCTGCTCGGGGTGGGGAAGGACTGCGGCGTATCGCTGTCCGACGCGGACCTCAGCAGCGATGGGGCTCTTCCGCATCCCCAAACTCAGCAGTAGGCCCTTAACTTAATGGCATTCGTGCCCGTCCCCTTTTCCTGCCCGTCACAGAGCCGACGGCAACTGGCCTTGAATGAGTTCCCACACTTGCTCAACCCGGTCCGTTAAGTCGGTGGCAGGCGGTCCGACGTCTAGTTGGCTAAGGTACTCCACAGCCCGCTCACACCCGGCCGCGGAGTCGCGCACCGCTGGTGTGACGATGCAACGGGCGCGGCCGCCGCTGTACTCGTAGATCCGTCGGGAGTCGGCTAGGCACTGCTCCCAGGGGAGGCAGCCCCGGCCCTTCCCGCGGGTCTTCCAGAGCGCGACCCCGAGGTAGAGGGCCATCCCCATCATCGTGGACCGCTCCCCCTCGTTCGCTGCCAAAGACCCGTCTACGGCAAAGATCTGTCGGCGGGCCTGGGCGTAATCGTCCGCCAAGGCGGCGACGGCGGCGGTGGGCTGACCCCACTCGAAAAACTCAATCGCTTGAAGGTTCCTCAATCCGTAGTAGTGGAGCGGGGCAGCGGCGCGGACCTTCGACCCCGGAGGTGACACGGCCGGTCGTCTGGGCGACAACCGCCGGGGAATCTCGGTGAGGGCTAGTTGGCGACGGACGGAGTCATGTTCGCCTGGGTCGGCCTCCGCAAGCCGCGTGGCGTGACGAGTGGTGGCGGCGCGGAGCCAAGCCACCCGCCGTGCCCACGTACCGCGAGCGGGCGTTGTGTACGACTCGTTCTCCAAGGCGACCAATTCTTTCACCACCGGCACGGCGACCGAGACCGAAAGCACCTCCCCTTCGTGTCGGGCGAAGTCCCCGAGCGCCAGTGCCGCAGGTAGGAAGTAACGGTCGTACAACTCGCGGCACCGCGCCGGGTCGCCAGAGCGGCGCGACAACTCCGCGACCTTCGCGGCGATCCGGAGCAACTCAACGGCGTCGGTGAACCGCCGGCACATAGCGTGCCGGCGGTCGTAGGCGAAATGGGTCAACATCAGAGCCGGATCGATCTCCCACCGCCCCTTGAGTTCGTCCGCGTGGCGTAGCAACCCCCGCACTTCGTCGCCGACCCGCTCCCGACTAGGCGGTCCGACCGGGAGGCGGATGTCCACATGTGAACTCGGCCGGGCCGGCGTACAGGCCGGGCACGGCGTTCCGCCCTGCTCGATTTGGAGCCAACCGTCCGGTTCCTTCAGGCAATCCGGTAGCGGCGGTGGTTTGGGCTCCCGATCCCAATCTTGCTTGATCACCCAACGGAGGTGGTCGTGCACGGTCGGGACGCACACATCGGTTGGTTCACCCAGCAAGCGATAGATTTTTGATTTTTGGATATGGGAGACCGACACGAGCCATTTGACGCCGCGTGCCTTGCAGATCTGAAACAGTTCCTGCCAGAGGTCTTCCGCGAGAGGGGCGGACGCGATCATGTTGATACCCCCTTTGCCGACCTCATCTTACCCGACAAATTCCACGACTTTCCACAGATTTTGCTGCCACCGACCGAGGTGCGAAAATACCCCCGCCACGGCTGCCGCGGACGCTGCTGGGTGTTTCGATCAGACTTCTGAGGGCGACGCTATGATGACCCACCCCGACAACCCCGACCTCTGGCTCGACAACGGGCGGCATGCCGCTGTGGACGGCGACACGGTCGCTGTCGCTTCTGAACCCCAAAGGCAACCCATGAAACTCGTTCAGACGCCCGAACTGGAACGGAACGGTAGCTCCCCGAGCGCTTCACCTCGAACGGCTGTCTACCCCGCGGACGGCCAGACCATCACGCTGGACATCTGGAGGCCCCGGAATCGTGTGTTCCTGTTCGACTCGAAGTTCGGGCGCGACATTCTGGAAATCGCCTGCCGGGCCGCTGGCGCGAAAATCCTCGATCAAGTCTTCATCGATTTCGGTGTTGGTGCCGGTTATACTGGCATGCTCGTGCTGGCCCAATCGCACTGCTCCATCCACACCTACCCCGAAAAGGAATTCGTCGCCATCGACGTGTACACTTGTGGCCCACTCGACACACAGCGTGTTGTGACCGAGGTTGTGAAGATGGTGAAACCCTCCGAGTACCACGTTCACATCTTGCCGCGCCTCGCTACCCCGCCGAGCCAGCAACAACCGGTGGACGCGCCCGATTCGCAGTAACGCCGTCGCCATCCGGCGGGAAAAGGGGGCGGGCGGGAAGGCCATTAAGTTAAGGGTTTAGTGAAGCGCTTGGGATTGCGAAAACGCCTTGTTTTCAGGCTTTCTCGAAGCCTCAACTCAGCCGTTACCCCCTTAACTTAATGGCCTTCCCGCCCGTCCCCTTTTCCCGCGTCCCCTTTTTCCGCCAGTTGTTCTAGCCGAGTGGCGGTGTATCCGACTGTTGAATGGTGCTCACTCTCGGTCGCCTGAGGATTCGCACGACACGCCCGTAGTCCTCCCCTTCGAGGCCGCGCAGAGGGTGCCCGATGTCTTCGAGACGTCCGAGTTTGCTGGTCCAACTCCCGTCCGGCCGTTGGCGGGCGGCGTGGGTCGGCACGCCCTCGGCGTTCGCGAAGAGCGCCACTTTCTCCCAACATTCCTCGGCCTGGCCCCCTTCGCATGGGCTGTAACCGAGCGTCGCGAAAGCGGCGACAAAGGCGTCAAGGGTTTCTTCGTCGCCCGCGCCTGGCGGCCAGAAGTAACCCTCGTCTTCCGGGGGCACGCCGGGCCACCACCAGCGTCGCGTATCTCCCGCGGCCCAGGCGATGCAGTTGTACCGCCAGTCTTTCGGGCTGGTGACGCGGTACTCCGCCCCCGACAGCCTGGGAAAGAGGGATTCCAACTCGCTCATTAGCGGTATCCGTTTTCCCGCCCCCAGCGCTGCCAGCCGGCCGCCATCTTCTCGACGTCGCCCCGGTCCTCCTCCGCGACGGGACTCGCCCCGGTCAGCGCCCGGAGGGCGCCGAACCAGTGGTCCGGATTGAGTTCCAGTTCGCGCAGCAAGAGGGGAACCGCGTCGCGGCCCAGGCCGATGATTTCCTGATAGGCCGGGTGGGCGAACATCTTCGTGGGGGACGAGAGGTGGGCGGTTTCGCGCCGCCAGACGGCTGCCAGGCGCCGGAAGCGTTGCTCGACGCTCTCGGCGGGTTGCGCGATGGGAACGGTTGCCATGTCGCGTTTCCTCCCTGCCGTCAGTATACTTCCCCGAGTGATCCGCGGCGAGAAGACGCTGGGGGTGGCGCACGCGAAGCTGACCCTTCTCGGCAAGGGGTGAGCCGGTCCTTGGTGCGGGCCGCGAAGGACTCACGCCGACTCGGCCGTTACCCCTTAACTTAATGGCCTTCGTGCCGTCCCCTTTTCTCGCCGTCCCCTTTTCCGCCCGTCTCGGCATGCTGCGTCCCATGGGACAGGGACCGCCGGAGGGAATCGGCGCAGTCATACGAGCGAATCGCGCGCCGCGGGAAGGCCGGCGCCGTCTTGCGAAAGCGGCCGCTCCCGTTTAGGATGAAACCATGATTCACATTCGCTTTCCTGATCCTGCCGCCAAGCTCCGTGCGCTGGGTTACCTCCCCGGCCGCTTCTCCTTCAAGAGTTGGTCGTCGGGAGAGATGCTCGTACCGGAAGAGGCTTTGGCCACCCTGGCTCGCGAGGGCATCTCGTTTCACGTCGAGGGGCCGGCCACCTATGAGCAGCTCATTCCGGCGCTACGAGATCCTGCTCCCGCTCCGGTTCAATGACGGCCAGGCGGTGCCGGAAGACCTCCTCGCGCGGACATTGCTCGAACTCGAAGAGCGATTCGGAGCCGTGTCGTGCGAAACCCAGCCCCTGCGCGGCCACTGGCGGCACGAGGGTCAGTCCTACCGAGACGATCTTGTCCACGTCTTCGTCGACGTCCCGGATCTGGGAGAAAACCGCCAATTCTTCATCGATTTCAAGAATCGTCTTAAGGTTAGTTACGCTCAGATCGACATCTGGCTGACGACCTACCCGCTCGAAGTGCTGTGAGTCGTGCGGCTCGTCCACGTCCTCTCTACAATGTCGGCGACGCTGCGCCGCCTTTCGCACCCCGTTGATTGCCGCGAGGAGTCCGCTGAGTCGGAAAAGGGGACGGGCACGACGGCCATTAAGTTAAGGGCTTACTGAAGAGCTTGGGATTGCGAAAACGCCTTGTTTTCAGGCATTCTCGAAGCCCTAACTCAGCCGTTACACCCTTAACTTAATGGCATTCTCCGCTGTCCCCTTTTCCTCCTAGCGGCTACGGGCTGGGGGTGCGGGCGTCCCATGGTGGCATGCCGTCCGACCCCTATTGCTCCCGACCCCTTTTCGACCCGCGCGAAGCGGCCCCGTGACGGACTTGCCGCGCAAGCCGGCTGTGCCGGCGCGTTCATGCCGGGGGTCTGTCCGCGGTGCGGGAAGATGGGGGAGAAACTTTCCCCGCTCCCGCGCGCGGGTTAGGATTCCCTACGTTCGCCCTCAGACGACCCATTCCGCCCCAACCCCCAGCGGGAGACGCCGCACATGGCTCACCGTCCGACGGGCTCGCCGTCTCTCTGGCCGTGGCTGCTCCCGCCCGCCGCCGTCTTCCTGCTCATCGTCGGCGGTTCGCTGGTCTACGTCGTGGCGATCCGCCCGTCGAAATCGTTCCCCGACGTGATCGACGAGCCGTCGGCGTCTGCCGTCCTTGTCGTTCCCCCGGCCGAGAGGCCGCCAGCGGTCGCGCCGGCCGCACTGCCTTTTGTGCCGGCGCCGACACCGCCCGCGGAACGACCGGCTTCGGCGACGCCGGCTCTCTTCGTCGGCCGTTGGCCTCAGGCGCCGCCTCCCGACCTCGAACTGGCAGCGGACGCGCCCGCGAAGGAATCCCTCAACCGGCGTCTCCCCGTCCTGCCGGGGGTTTCGGAATCATTCCTGCTCCTGCCGAAGCCCGACCCGACGGCGACGCCGCGCGAGACCGCCCGCGCGACGCCGGAGGCCGAGCGGCTGTTCGACTTCGCCGTCGAGCGCTTCATCCTGTACGACCTCGGCCGTCTCCAAGGACTGGTGGGCCAGCAAGCCCTGAGAGATTTCGAGAGCCTCGGGCCGTCCTCTCTGCCGGCCGTCGCCCGCGGGATTAACAAGGCGTTAACCCTGGAGGCGAGTTGTCCTATCTCGATGCTCACCAACAAGCTGGTCAGGCTGACGACGGTGTGCAACGACGTGGAGTTGCTGACCGAAGTGCGCAACGCCATCGGTAAGGGCGTCGGCCCGACGGCGCACCGCGACTACCTCGCCGAGGCGCGTAAGATCCTCGACGGCCGCCTCAAGCGACTTCAGCAGGGGCAGAAGCCGCGCGTCCCGCAGCTCGTCGCCACCCTCAAGGCGGGGGAGCCGCTGGCGCGCCGCAAGGCCGCCAACACGCTCGCCCACCTCGGCGCCGACGCCAGGCCCGCCGTGCCGAACCTCGTCGAGGCGCTGCGGGATCCCGACGCCGAGACGCGCGGCTACGCGGCGCGGGCGCTGGCCCAGGCTGGCCCGGCGGGGCGGGCGGCGCTCCTCGAAACAGCCCGCGCGTCGAGCCGGGAGCTGCGCGCCCTCGCCTGCCTGGCGCTGGCCGAGAGCCGGCCGGTGAGCGACGCGACGGTGAGCGCCCTCGTCGCGAAGTTCGGCGACCCGGAGCCGGACGTCCGCGCCGCGGCGCGCCTGGCGCTGGCGCGCCTGGGCGACGCCGCCGTGCCCGAGTTGCGCGAGGCGCTGCGGCGCAAGGACGTCGGCGCCGCGCTGGCCCTGGGGCAGATGGGGGCGCCGGCGGCGAATCCAGTTATCCCCGACCTCGTTACGGCTCTCAAGGACGACGACAAGGAGTTGCGCGTCGCCGCCCACCACGCCCTCGTGCGCGTCGGGGCGCCCGCCGTCCCGCCCCTCGCCGAGGCGCTGAAGGACGCCGGGCCGCGCGAGTGGTACAGCGTCAGCCTCGCGCTGGGCAAGATCGGGCCGGAGGCCGCCGCGGCGCTGCCGGCGCTGACCGCCGCCCTGAAGAGTGAGGACCGCGCCGTCCGCCTCCTCGCGGCGAACGCCGTGGCGAAGATCGACCCGAGTGACCGGCGCCCGCGCCCCATCCTGGCCGAGGCGGTGCCGTCCCTTCTGGAGATCCTGAAACGGCCCGACGGGGCGCTGCGGTCGTGGGCCGCGCAGTCCTTGGGCCTGCTCGGCAAGGACGCGCGCGCCGCGGTGCCGGCGCTGGCCGCCGCCCTCGCCGACGCCGACCCCGCCGTCCGCGGCGCGGCGCGCGCGGCCCTGGGCAAGGCCGGCGAGGCGGCGCTGCCGGTCCTGGTGGACGGCCTGTCCGGCGCCGGCGACGTCGTGCGCGACAACTCCGCCGAGGCGCTGGGCCTCATGGGCGCCGCCGCGGTGCCGGCCCTCACGACGGCGACGCGGCACGTCGACGCGGCGGCGCGGCGCGGGGCCGTCGACGCACTCGGCAAGATCGGGCCGGAGGCGAAGGCCGCGGCGCCGGCCCTGATCGAGGCGCTGGCGGACCGCGACGCCGCGGTGCGCCGCGCGGCGGCGCGGGCGCTGGGGGCGATCAAGCCGGAAAAAGCGGACGCGGCGCGGGCGCTCCTTCGTCTGGCCGACGGCGACGACGAAGAACTCCGCACGGCCTGCCGGGACGCGCTCGTGTCGCTCGGCGGGACCGCGGCCGCGGTCCTCGGCGACGCGCTGAAGGAGACTCGTCCCGCGACTCGCCGCCTGGCCGCCGAGCTGCTGGGCAAGATCGGGCCGGAGGCGCACGCGGCCGTCCCGGCTCTGTGCGCGGCGTTCCAGGACGCCGACGACGAGGTGCGCGTCGCCGCCCACCTGAGTCTGGTCCACACGGGGAAGGCGGCCGTCCTCGCCCTTGCGGAATCTTTGAACGATCCGAATCCTCGCGTCCGCCGACTCGCTGTCGAAACGCTCAAGAAGATCGGCGCCGACGCGCTGGCGGCGGTGCCCGACCTGGCGGCCGCGCTGCGGGACGCCGACGCCGAGACGCGCGACGGCGCCGGCTGGGCGCTGGAGGCGCTCGACCCCGAGTTCCGCGCCGCCCTCCCGGCCTTGCGCCAGGCGCTGGCGCGGCCGAACGCCGCGGCGCCGGCGCCCGGTCCGGCGCGGGCGCTGCCCTACTGGACCGTCGAGGAATTGACAGCGGCGGGGCGGTCGAAGGACGTGCTGACGGAGTTGTCGAGGCGGCACGACGAGGCGGCGCTGGTCGCCCTGACCGTGGCCGCGGCGGAAGACCGGGCGGCGCGCGCGTGGTTGGCGGCGTACCTGACGGGCCGGCCGGACCCGAAGGCGGAAGAAGACGCGGCGCGGAAACTGAAACTCGACCTCCAGATGCTTGAGAGCGGCAATCGGGAGAAAGCGCGCGAGCGCCTCGAAGGGCTCGTCAAGGCGAGCCCGCGGACGAAGGCGGCGGGAGAGGCGCGGCGGCGGCTGGCGCGGCCCGACTAGCGAGGCGCCGTTCCGCCCCTTCCCGGATCTGCTGTTCGATGTCGACACCGGCCTCGGCGGACCACGCGGCCAACAACCGCCTCGCGACGGGGCCGGGCTTGCCGTCGCCGATGGGGACGCCGTTGACCTTCGTCACCGGCATGACGCAGTACGGCGTGCTCGTCGTGAACGCCTCCTCCGCGTTGAGGACGTCGTAGACCTGAAGGTCGCGCTCCGCGAACGGGAGGCCCAGCCGGCCCGCCAACTCGACGACCATCGCCCGGCTGTGGCCCGGCAGGGTGTTGACCGTCGTCGGCGAGACGAGCGTGCCGCGCTCGACGAGGAAGACGTTGGCGGCGTTCGTCTCGGCGACGTTGCCTTGCAGGTCGAGCAGCAGCGCCGCCGCGTCGGGGTCGACGAGACGCGCCTCCTGGTCGGCGAGGTAATAGTGCATGCGGCTGCGGCACTTCATCTTCGGGTCGTAGCACTGCGGCGGCACCTGGCGGACCGACGGCGTCACGAGGTGCTGTCCGTAAATCATCTTTTTTGACCACAACTCGAACGGCAGCGGGAAGGTGTGGACGCAGACGGTCGGCTCGGCGCGCGCCGGCCGCCCCGACGCGCCGGCGTAGGCCGCGTGCTCGCCCGCCGTGACGAAGTGGATCAGGCCCAACTCGTCCTCGGCGTCGATCAGCCGGGCGTTGTGGGCGACTAACTCCAAAGAGATCGCCTCCAACTCGCCTCGCGTCAGGGCAATGCTGATGCGCGTATAGCGGAGCGAGCGGGACAGGCGGTCGAGGCGGTCGCCGAGGCGCCAGGGGCGGTGGCGGAAGGTGCGCGTTTGCTCGGTCACCGTGGCGCCGAGGACGACGCCGGCGTCGTAGATCGCCAGATGGGCCGCGGAGGCGGGGACCGTGCGGCCGTTGAGAAAAACGAGCGGCTCGGGCATGAGGGCTCCTGGCGAGGGACGGCGAACGGAAGACGCTGGGCATGATACAGACCGCCCTTCACCCGGTCCCGCCGAAACAGGTATAATCCCAGGGAAAGAGGCGGGCCACGACGAGGACGAGACGATGACCGAACATGGGCTCGAGGAACTCACACGGCAGGCGGCGGGCGGCGACGGAACGGCCTTGCACGCCCTGGCCCACCGCCTCGCCGACCTTCTGGCCCCGCTCGACCAACGCGCGCGGGACGAAGTCCTAATCGCGCTCGTCCACAACTTTCGCCGGCAGGGAGAAAATCCGTCGGCGCGAGCCGCCGCGACCCCGCAACCCGGGCGCCTCACGCCCGAGTTGCGCGCGTGGGCACTCCAACAATTCACCGAAGAAGAAGCCGTCGCCGGCCTGCGGGAACTGCGCGAACGGGGCGGCCCCGAACTCGCCGACTTCCTCCACGAACTCGAGCAGGCGGCTCAGCCGTGAGCGAAGCCCGTGACAGTCCCGTTCCTTACAAGGTTGTCTACTCGGAGCGCGTGCGCGCCGAGGTCAAGAGCCTGGTCCGCGAGGCGGCGGCGGTCGGACTCGGTCAAGCGGTCCTTGACGCGGTCAAGGAGATCGACGCCCGCCTCCGCATCTACCCCCAATTCGGCGAGCCCCTCCGCGATCTGAAGACGGAGGGCGAAACCCTCTGGTCCGGAACCGTACCACCCCTTGTCTTGCAATACGTCGTCGATGACGAGAAGCGCCTGGTGTTCGTCGTTCTCCCCTTCAAAGTCCTGCCGCACCTCGGTCTTTGAGAAATCGGCCGCGCTCTCCGTGACGCTTTCTCTCGACGCCCGGGAGGTTTTGATGAATCGTCTGTGCGTCTTCTGCGGGTCGAGTACGGGCCGGCGCCCGGAACACCGCGAGGCCGCGCGCCGCTTCGGCGCCCTGATGGCCGAGCGCGGCATGGGACTCGTGTTCGGCGCCGGGCACGTCGGCCTGATGGGCGTCGTCGCCGACGCCGTGCTGGGCGCCGGCGGCGAGGCCATCGGCGTCATTCCGCAGGCGCTCGTCGACAAGGAGTTGGCCCACGGCGGCCTGACGAAGCTGCACGTCGTCGACACCATGCACCAGCGCAAGGCGCTGATGGCCGATTTGGCGGACGGCTTCGTCGCGCTGCCGGGCGGGTTCGGGACGGCCGACGAACTGTTCGAGATTCTGACCTGGGCGCAGCTCGGCCTGCACGCCAAGCCGATCGGCCTGCTCAACGTCGCCGGCTTCTTCGACCCACTACTGGCTTGGGTCGATCACTGTGTGAGCGAGGGGTTTCTGCGGCCGGAGCACCGCGAAATGCTGCTAGTTTCTGCCGATTCCGAGGGGCTATTGGAGATGCTGCTGCGCCGCAAACCGACAATTCAGACGCCCAAGTGGATCGACTCGCAAGACCGCTAACCGTGGCGGGTGTACTCGAACTCCTGACTTGAAAGTTCGGGACCTCATCGACCGCCACTGCCCAGAGGCCCTGGCGGGCCAAACGCTCGGCATTCGCGTAACATCAGAGAAACTTTCCGCCACGGTCCTTGAACCGGGCATCGAGGCGGGCCGTCTTTCAGTAGCGCGTGCGGTGCGTTCGGGAGTACGGGCATGACGTCAAGACCTACCCAGCGAGTCGACCGCGCCCTCCTCATCGGCGTGGACCACTATCAGTATATTTGGCCTCTCTTGAACGGCTGAGTCGCCGACGTGGACCAGCTTCAGCAGGCCCTGGTCACGCGGCTGCACACCCCCGCGGATCGGATCATCAAGCTCACCGCGGGCAAACCTGGCGAGAAGCCGGAAGAATTGGCCACCCGTGCGAACATCATTGGGGCGCTTCGGCGCCTCGGGGAGTTGGCCCAAGCCGGTGAACAGATTTATGTCCACTACTCGGGGCACGGCATGCGTAACGACAACACCATCCTGCCGGGCCTGGAGGCTGACGGGAGGGATGAAGCGATCGCGCCGACCGACACCGGTTACAAGGAGCCCGCGGCCTACTACATCCTCGACAAGGAACTGGGCTGGCTGATCCGACGGGTGACCGACAGGGGAGCATTCGTGACGGTCATCCTGGACTGCTGCCATTCGGCTTCGGGCACGCGTAACCTGGAGTCGATGGTCAGCGTCCGCCACGGCCTGCGCCGGTGGGAAGACGGGGCCGGTCACCGCGGCTGGGAAGGGGGCGACCCGCGCCCGCGGCCTGACAGTACCCTGGTGGCGCCGCGGGAGCAGCTCAAGGCGGTCGTGGCCGCCGAGGGGTGCGGCGGGAGTTTGTTGCCCGCGCCCATGAATTACGTCCTGCTCACGGCCTGCCGTGAGCGTGAGACGGCGAAAGAACACCGACGGAACGGCGTGTTCACTTATTTTCTTCTCCGGCTTCTGGAGAAGGATTTGTCGCGCCTCCGGGAGCCGCAGGGACCGTCCTGCTGACCGGCGGCGCGTCCGTGGGACTGACGGTGGGTACCACGGTCGCCCTCTACCCGCCGGGCTCCCTCGACCTCCGGGCGCCGGCGGCTCAGGTCGGCGTGGCGAAGGTGATCGAGCGGAAAGCGCACATGTCCGTGGCTCGCCTCGTTGACGACCCGCCCGCCGGCGGTCTGGTTCCCGGGATGAGGGCGGTCATCATCCGCCCGGGTAGCGCCAAGGTCCGGCGACGTGTCGCCGTCGCGGGCGGCCCGCCGCTGGACGAACTGAAGGAGGCGATTACCCGGGGCGGGCGCGACGGCCAGGGATCGCCGTACCTTGAGGTCGTCGGTCCCGACGACCGGCCGGAACTGTCCGTCGTCGTCGAGAGGGACCACTACGTGATCCTCGACCACCAGGATCAGCCCCTGCCCCGCATCACTCCCCCTGTCGCGGTGCGGCAGGCCGGGGCCGCCCGGCAACTCGTCCAGCGCCTGGAGCACGTGGTGCAGTACCGCAACGCCTGGGAATTGCACAACGAGGACGAGAGTTCTGCGTTGCGCGACCTTCTGGCCCTCTCGGTCGAGCGCGTCGGCGCCGGGGCGCGGGCCGGGTCGCGCTCCGGCCGGGGGACGAAATCCGCGTCAGAATGCATAACCGCTCCGGCCTCCCGTTGAGTGCGGCCCTGTTCTATTTCTCGCCGAACTGGAGCGTCCAACGGCTTTGGCCCGCCGACACCGATTACACCGAGTTGGGGCGAACGGACGACAACGGCTTTACCGTCCCTCAGGGGATGCAAGCCACGCTTCCGGCCGGCATCACGCACGGGATCGAGCGCTTGAAGCTGTTCGCCACCGCCGAGCCGACCCGCTTTGACGTCCTCACCCTTGGCCCCCTGGACGTCGCCCGGTCCGTCGTCCGGTCGGGGGGCAACGCCCTGGAGAAGCTGCTCGCCAGCATCAGTGGCGGCAGTCTCGTCCGCGAGTTGATCCCCTGCGGCAACACGGGAGATTGGGTCACTGCTGAGCTGGAGCTGGAAACATCGGCCTGACAAAGACCGGATGAGCTGTGGGGGAATATACTCCTCGCGCATGACACGGGTGCCCTTGACCGGGGTCGGTACAGTGCGGGTGGGATTCATCGCCGCCCCCTGGCGGTGAGGCCCGCTGAGGGGCGCAAGTTTCCGGCGGGCCGTCGTTCGAGCTGCGAACGAGCAAGAGGGACATGACCGAGCGCTGACGGCCTCGGAACGGATGTCCAGGTAAGGGCGCCGGGAAGCGGGTCTTTCCGCCGGCATCGACGGCGGCCCTTCTCGCTTGATCGGATCGAACTGGCTAATTGATCGTTCCTCCACCCCTAACGAGGGCCTTACCGTGCGTCCGGCAAAACGATCCCGGGCGGCCCTCATCATTGCAGCAGTTCTGTCGTTCCCCGCCGTTTGCGCCCGCAACACTACGAGGGAGTTTAGCGAAATTAAGGAACTGTTCCAAAATAACTTGTCAAATTCAGGATCTCGGTGTGATCGTGTAATTCCAGTCGCCGTGAAACGAGTGTCTCTCGATCTTGACGGCCGCCAACTCCTCGTCGGTGACTTTGATTCCTGTCGGATAGCTGT
>JBBROG010000035.1:0-41790 GCA_038229635.1 Gemmatales bacterium | reverse complement strand
CGCCCGTGGTTTTCGGCATGTCCCGCCTCGGCCACGGCGAGGCCCGACTGACAGTGGACGTTAGTCCACATGATCTGTTGCCGCAAAGCCTTTGATACCTTGGGTGTACAACCATGGTGGACGCCCTGCCCCGAAGGGGTTACATCCCCCAGCCGGGGGTCGCGCAGCGCACCCCCGGAATCCCACGACGGGCGGCGCGTACCCGCACCCCCGGAATCCCACGACGGGCGGCGCGTACCCGCACCCCCGGAATCCCACGACGGGCGGCGCGTACCCGCGCACCGACGACATGATCGCCCTGGTCGACATCGACGGCAACCCGGAATCCCACGACGGGCGGCGCGTACCCGCGCACCCCCGGAACCTACGCCCCGACGGACGGAACCTCCATGTCGCTGAGCGTCTGTGTCGTCACCCGCGATCACGAGTCGTCCCTGCCGCGTGTCCTTCGCTCGGTCGCCGGGCTCGCCGACGATGTCCTCGTCCTCGACACCGGCTCGACCGACGGCACCTTGCGCGTGGCGGCGGAGGCCGGGGCGCGCACGGCGAGTTTCGCCTGGGACGACGACTTCGCCGCCGCCTGCAACGCCGCCGTCGCCGAGGCGCGCGGCGTCTGGATTTTGCTCCTCAACCCGGACGAGGAACTGCTGCCCACGACGAGGGACGTCGTGCAGTCGTACCTGAAGCGCGACGGCATCTTCGCCTATCACCTGCGCGTGCGCGAGATGTTACGCCCCGACCAGCCGCCGCCGTTCGTCGAGACGTCGTCGCCGCGCTTGTTCCGCCGCCACGACGAGTTGCGTTACGTCGGCCGGCTGTACCCGCACTTCGCGACGCCTTTGGAAGACGTGGCCTCTTTCCAGGGGCGCGGCGTCGACTTCGCCGACCTGACGCTGCTCCACCACGCTTACCTCTCGGTGCCGACCGACGACAAGTTGCGCTGGGCGGTGCGGCTGCTGGAGAAGGAACTCGCCGACCGCCCCGGCCAACTGCACTACCAGATCGAATATGGCCTGCACCTGAATCGTTTGCGCGACCCGAAGGCACACGACGCGCTTGCCGTCGCCGCCGCGAACCTGGCGACGGCACGCGACCAGGAGCGCCCGCCGCACCCGAGCGCGGCGCGGCTCCTCGAATACCTTCTGACGGTTTCCCCGGAGTTGTCCCGCGCCCGCGTGAGTCGCGAGGACGCCGCGGCGCTGGCGCTGCGCTGGTTCCCCGACGCGCCGGTGCTGCTCTGGCGCGTCGCGGAGGTCGCGTTCCAGGCCGGCGACTTCCCCCGCGCGGCGCACGTCCTGGAGCATTTGGTCGAGGTCGGCCGCAGCGGCGCCTACGACCGCTCGACCCCGTTCGACCCGGCGCTGATCGGCTCCGGCGCCCTGCTCAACCTGGGCACCTGTCGCCTGCGCCTCGGCCAACTCGACGCCGCCGAACAGGTGCTGCGCCTGGTTCCGCCGGGATCGCCGCACCACGGGCGCGCCCTCCAGGAGTTGGCGATGGTCGCCCGGAGGCGAGCCGCGTCGCCCTCGGAACGGCCGTCCCAGGCGACGTGAAGCGCACGCGCCGCGCAGGCGGTATCTTTCCCGCCATTTTCCCATGTCCCCCGTATTGTTTCTTCTTGCGAGGCGCCCTTGCGGCAAGTAGGCTAGTCCGTAATCACCCGGCAACGTCTTCTTCCTGCGGGAGATCCGGCCGAGGGTTCGCACCGGCGCGGGCGTGCCGTCACCCCGCGCCGCCCCCGTGAGGGCCGCTCTTTCGGGGCGCCTGGCGTGGCAAGGGGCGCGAACTTTCCCGGAAAACGGCAATCTCTAGGCCGGCTTTCCTCGTCACTCCATCAGAGTAACGAGGGCATCGGTCATGCTTTCGCCGCGCCGATGAGGCCAGGTCTCATCCCCCATTGCCGTGCGCCTGGGGAATGAGGCGATCGTCTGCGCGGGCGAAAGTTCAGGGGCGTCCGGGCCGTTGGCCGCCGTCGTAGTCTGCTTCGAGGAATCATCCATGAGCTTTTCCACGTTCCTGCGTGCCCTGCGTTCGCGTTTGTACGGTTCCGCCGGCGAGCGAAGCCGCTCGCGCTCGAAAACCCGCGCCGGCCGCCGGCCGTTCAAGGCTCACATGGACGTGGAGCGCCTCGAGGAACGCGCCCTGCTCGCGGTCATTCCGCCGGCGATCGTCAACAATCAACTGGAGTTGACGTCGCCCTTCGTGACCGGCGACGACTTCACGCCGATCTACAGCAGTCCCGTCGTCGCCATCGACCCGCTCAACCCGAACAAGGTCGTGCTGGCGTACTCCAACGGGAGTCTCAACCTCCGCAGCAACCCCAACGGCCGCAACATCGGCGGCGACAACCTGGAAATCCAGTACTCGAACGACGGCGGCAAGACCTGGCTGTTCGGCGACAGCATCTCCAACCAGCTCGACCCGACGTCGCCGTTCCCCACCGCCCAGCCGTTCAACTACCGCCGCGTCAGCAAGCCGTCGATCGCCTTCGACCGCTCCGAGAACTTCTACGTCGTTGACACCGAGCACGCCGACAGCGACGCCAGCGGCGCAGTCGTCTTCCACGCCTACAACTTCTCGGGCGCCACGCCGTTCAACACGGTGCAGGACAATAACCTTTACCAGTGGGCCGTCGGCGACGCCGCCTACAACCCCGTCGTGGCGGTCGACACGAGCGTGCCGTTCTTCAAGGACCCGACGACGGGCCGCGTGCAGCTCGACCCGGCGGCGGGCAAGGCCGTCTATGTGGCCTGGAACACGCTCGTCGGCGCGGCCGGGACCGCCAACACCGCCAGCGTCGTCCACATCGCGGCGTCCTCCGACCGCGGCCGGTCGTTCACCGGCGAGACGCAGGTCAACGACTTCGTGCAATACTTCCCGCCGCCCAACACCAACCCGCCCGTCTTCACGCACGACTCCTCGCCCGCGCTCACCTTCAGCCAGGGGACCGCGGACGGGCGCGTCGCCGGCGGGCAGGTGACCGTCAGCTGGTTCCACAACGCCAACAACACCGACTTCAACAGCGCCACGCCCCACGACAGCATCCAATCGGACTCCTTCAACTCGGGAGCCTTGCCGCCGGTGGCGGCGGTCTTCACCGCGGGCCAGACGCCCCTGCGCGACGGCATCGCGACGTCGAGCGGGCCGCACGGCGACGGCGTAACGGACATCCCGTTCGTCGTTAACATCACCGACCCGAGTTTCGACCTGTTGAGCGACCTCAACGTCTCGCTCAGCATGGCGCACGCCAACCCCGATCAGCTGAGCATCGACCTCATCTCGCCGATCCCGGACGCGAACGGCCAGCCCATCAGCGTGCGGCTGCTGGTCAACCGCGTCGACAACAGCGGCACCACCATCGGCAACCCGCCCATCGGGCTGCCGGCCAACGACGGCGTCGGCGCCTTCGTCCAGCGCAACAACGGCTTCGTGGTGGGCTACCGGGAGGCGCCGACCGTCTTCGACGACGAGGCGGTGCGGTCGATCGTCGACACCTCGGTCGCCAACCCGCAGCCGTGGGTCGGCCACTTCCGCCCCAGTTACAACCAGTCGGGCGGGCACACGCTCAGCGAGTTCTACGGCCGGCGCCCCCAGGACCTGAACGGGACCTGGATTCTGCGGATCATCGACCACCGCAATAGCGGCAACACCCCGCCGCCGCAGCAGTTCCTCTCCTCGGCGAAGCTGACGTTCTCCAGTCGGCTGGACAACTCGCGCTTCGGCACCGACCGGACGGTGACGTCCAACGCCTACGACGTGGCCCGGCAGCCGTTCCCCGGCAACGTGGTCCACGACAGCGGCACTTATAACTACTCCCTGAAGTCGACGTTCTCCAACGCCGCCGGCATCGGGCCGGGCATCGTCCTCGCCAGCGACAACACCCTCGGGTCGTTCAGCGGGACGCAGGGGCGCATCTACCTCGCCTACACGGGCAACGGCCGCGTCTTCGAGGAGAACGCGCCGGCGAACGTCTTCAACGCCCTGCAGCGGGCCGACAACACCGACATCTTCCTCTACTTCTCCGACGACGGCGGCAAGACGTGGAACACGCACCCGACCCCCTTCGCCGGCCTGCCGACGCCGGTCAACGACGACGCCATCATCGCCAAGAACCTCGGCGACGATTTCTCCGACAACTACTCGGAAGGTAATCGGGCGCAGTTCCAGCCGGCCATCGCCGTCGACCCCGTGACCGGCACCCTCGCCGTCAGCTTCGTCGACGGCCGCCACGACGCCGGCCGGGCGCGCACGGTGATCACGCTCACCACCAGCATCGACGGCGGCGCCTCGTTCTCCCAGCAGGTGGCGGTCAACCAGCGGAAGACGGCGATCGACGCGATCACGCGCCAGACCGTGACGCTGGAGCCGATCCCGACGAACCTGGCCGCCGCCTTCGGCCCCGAGAACGGGGCGCTGGAGCACGGCCTGGCGATTTACGGCGGCACGATCATCCCCGTCTGGGCGGGCAACCTCAACGGCGCCTACTCCGGCCTCCTGACGAGCGAAGTCCACATCGCCGCCGGGCCGCGCATCATTGACGCGACGATGGGGCCGGTGAACGGGGCGGGTCAGGTCACGCAGGGCACGCTCGTCGGCGACTTCAACAACACCACGACGGCCGACGGGCAGCGCGTCCTCAACGGCTTCGTCGTGACCTTCGACCGGCCCATCGACCCGGCGACGCTCACCCCGGCCAACATCACCCTGCTCTACCGCAGCCCGACCACGCCGGCCGGGCAGCCCGGCACGCTGATCCCCTCGGACCAGATCACCGTCACCGCCGTCGACAACGTCGGCGGCGGCGGCGCCGTCGCCGTCAGCCCGAGCGCTTTCGTCGGCGACGCGGTCACGCTCAAGGGGACTTCGGGGACGACGCAGGCCATCTTCTCGGTCAGCCTGTCGTTCCCGCTCGTGGCCGACGTCACCATCGCCTACGCCACCTCCGACGGGACGGCCGTGGCCGGACGCGACTACGTCGCGACGAGCGGCACCGTCACCATCAAGGCCGGCCAGACGCGCGCCACCTTCGCGGTGCCGGTCATCGGCAACACCCTCGCGGGCGGCAACGTCACCTTCAACGTCACCCTGAGCAACCCGACCGGCGGCGTCCAGCTCGGCCGGGCCACGGGCGTCGGCACGATCCTGAACGACGCCGCCGCGCCCTCGCTCTCCGTCGGCGACGTGACGGTACTCAACGTGACCAGCGGCACGGTCGGCGCCGTCTTCCAGGTGTTCCTCTCGACCGCGAGTTCCCAGAACGTCACCGTCCGCTACACGACCGCGGACGGCGACGCGCTTGCCGGGCGCGACTACGTTGCGGTCAGCGGCACCCTGACCTTCGCGCCGGGCGAGACGATCAAGACCGTCACCGTCCCGGTCATCGGTGACCCGAATCCCGACCCGAACCGGACCTTCTACCTCGACATCTCCACCGCCACGGTGGCCGTCGTCGACCGCCGCCGCGGCACCGCCACGATCGTCAACGGCGCCGCGGCGCCGAACCGCCAGGTGTCGGTCGGCGACGTCACGGTGCAGGAGGGGAACTCGGGCCTGACGCGGGCGACCTTCACGGTCTTCCTCGACGTCCCCAGCAGCCGCGACCTGACGGTGACGTATAAGACCTCCGACGGCACCGCCGTGGCGGGCACCGACTACCAGGCGCTCACGGGCACGCTCACCATCCCCGCCGGCCAGACGCGCGGCACGTTCTCCGTGAACGTGATCGGCAACACGACCCCGCAGTCCAACCGCACCTTCGTCGTCGACCTGAGCAGCCCGTCGGCCGGGTTCGTCGTCACGCGCGGCCGCGCCTTCGGCACCATCGTCGACGACGACGGCCTGCCCACGGTCACGATCGGCGACGTCAGCGTGTTGGAAGGCAACGCCGGCCTGACGGCCGCCGTCTTCCCCGTCCAGCTCTCCTCGGCGTCCTCCCAGCCGGTCGTCATCACCTACCAGGTCGTCAGCGGCACCGCCGTCGCCGGCACCGACTACCGGGCGGTGGTAGGCAACACCTTCACCATCCCGGCCGGGCAGACGACGGGCTCGATCACGGTCAACGTCATCGGCAACCTGACCCCGCAGGATAACCGGACGTTCACCGTCCAGATCCTCAACGCCGCCGGCGCCAGCGTGGCGACCAGCGCGGCGGACGGCTCCTTCGTCGACACCGGCACCGGCACCATCATCGACGACGACGGGGCGACGGCGATCAGCGTCACCAACGCGGCCAGCGGCCCGTTCAGCGGCGGCACGACGTTCACCGTCTTCATGTCGACCACGACGACGCAGACGATCACCGTCGCCTACGCCACCGCCGACGGCAGCGCCCGGGCGGGGACGGACTACCAGGCGACGGCCGGGACGCTCACGTTCAACCCCGGCGACATCAGCAAGACGGTCTTCGTGCCGGGGCTCTTCAGCGCCGCGACGACGGGGCCGCTCACGTTCACTCTGAACCTCTCCGGGCCGGTCGGGGCGTCCCTCGCCCGGCGCCAGGGCGTCGGGACCATCATCGGCAGCGGCCCTAACATCTACGTCAGCGACGCCGTCGTCGCCGAAGGGAACGCCGGCACGACCCCGGTGACGTTTACCGTCTTCCTCGACCAGTCGCCCGCCGTCGGCTCGCAAGTCACGGTCAACTACGCCACCGCCGACGACACGGCGCGGGACGGCAAGGATTACAACCTGGCGTCGGGCACGCTGACCTTCCTGCCGGGGCAGTCGAGCCAGACGATCACCGTCAACGTCCTCGGCAACACCGCCTTCCAGGCTGACCGCCGCTTCAACGTCGTGCTCTCCAACGCGGTCGGCGGCTCGGTCCAGAAGGGGACGGGCGTCGGCACCATCCTCGACGACGACGGCCCGGCTCCGGCGATTTACATCAGCGACGCCATCGGCCTCGAGGCGACGGGCGGCAGCCTCGTCTTCACGGCGGTCCTGACGAAGCCCAGCCCGGTCGAGCAGCGCGTCGATTACGTCACGGCCAACGTCTCGGCGCGGGCCGGGGCCGACTTCGGCTTCACCAAGAACACGCTGTTCATCCCGGCGGGGACGACGCGCGTGGACATCCCGGTCCCGCTCATCCTCACCGCCAAGGACACGCCGCCGCTGACGTTCCTGCTCCAGCTCAGTAACGCCTCCGTGCCGCTGCTGCGCGACCACGGCGTCGGCACGATCGTCAATTCCCGCGCCAGGGGTCCCGAAGTCGCCGCCGTCAGCGACGCCGCCGTGCTTGAGGGGAGCGGCGCCGGCGTCACCTTGATGAACTTCAACGTGGTGTCGACCGGCCTCGTCACGATCAGTTACTCCACGTCGGACGGCAGCGCCGTCGGCGGCGTCGACTACACGCCGACGATCGGCACGATCACGATCTTCGGGAACGGCACCATCAGCGTGCCAGTCCTCCACAACAACACGCCGCAGACGAACCGGACCTTCTTCCTGAACTTGACGAGGGCCACGAACGGGACGCTCATCACCAACTCGGCGAAGGGCACCATCATCGACGACGACGTCAACGTCTCCATCGGGGATGCTGGCAACTTCGAGAGCTTCCTCACGAGCGGGAACGCCATCCAGTTCCCCATCACCATCGACCGCCCGGTGCCGGGGTTCCAGCTTTTGACCGTGACGGTCAACACCCAGTCGGGCACGGCGGTCGCGGGCCGGGACTTCGTCGCCGTGACCAACGGCACGGCGACCATCCTCGCCGGCCAGACGGTCGGGACGCTGACGGTCAACACCATCGGCAACGACGTCCCCGAGGCGAATAAGCTCTTTAGCGTCCGCGTCACGGCCCCGACGACGGGCACCGTCCGCCGCGGCGTGGCGTCCGGCATCATCGTCAACGACGACACCTCCTCGGTCGTCGTCACGGTCGGCGGGGCGGAGGCGCCGGAGGGGACGGCGAACCGGCCTAGCACGCTCAACTTCCCCGTCTTCATCGACAGGGCGCCGGGCGGGCCTCTGACCCTCTCGTACATCACGCAGGACGGGGCGGCGGTCAGCGGCGTCGACTACGTCGGCGTGCCCAACGGGCAGACGAGGACGATCACGATCCCGGCCGGGGTCAGGAACGCGACGATCCCGATCGCCCTGATCCCCAACGCCTCCTTGCAGGGCGACCGCGACTTCAAAGTGACGCTCATCAGCGTCAGCGGCGGGGGCGCCATCAGCCCTAGCCCCGGCAACGACGCCACGGGCATCATCCTTGAGGACGACTTCGCGCCCAACATCACGGTCGGCAACGTCCTCGTCACGCGCTCCGACACGGGCGCGGTCAACGCCACCTTCACGGCCACGCTGTCCGCCCCGAACCTGTTCCAGGACGTCACGCTGACCTACGCGACGGCGGACGGGACGGCGATCCAGAACGTCGACTACGTCCCCCTCCCCGCCGGGACGCTCATCATCCCGCTCGGCCAGACGTCGGCCACGTTCTCCATCTCCGTCCTCCCCAGCCAGGTGACGCAGGGCCTCAAGAAGTTCTTCGTCAACCTCAGCGGCGCGACGGGCGGCACGCTCCTCACGCCGGTGGTCGAGGCCCGCATCCAGGACAACCACGACGTCCAGGTCTCCGTCGGCGACGCCACCGTCCTCCAGAGCGGCAGCGCCGTGGTGCCGACGCGCTTCAACGTCTTCCTCAGCCGGGCGAGCAGCCAGCCCATCACCGTCACTTACGCGACGGCCGACGCTTCGGCTACCCAGGGCGTCGACTACCAGCCGCTGATGGGCACCGTCACCTTCCAGCCGGGCGAGACTGTCAAGACCATCACCGTTAACGTGATCGGCGACTCGGCCCTGGAAACCACGGAGTTCTTCGCCCTCAACCTGACGGGCGTGACCGGCGCCGGCATCCTCCGTGGCGAGGGCATCGGGACCATCATCGAGGCGGACAACATCCCGATCTCGGTGTCCGACGCCACGGTCCAGGAAGGGAACAGCGGCACCAAGGACGTGACCTTCACCGTCTTCTTGTCCTCCCCGGCCCCGACCGCGCTGACGGTGAACTACACGACCGTCGACGGCACCGCCACCGCGGCGAACAACGACTACATCCCCGTCAGCGGCACGATCTCCTTCGCCGCCGGGCAGAGCAGCGCCAGCTTCGTCGTCAAGGTCGTCGGCAACACCAAGGTCGAGGCCGACAAGGGCTTCACGGTCCGCCTCAGCAACCCGTCCGTCGGCACGCTGGTGAAAGCCATCGGCACGGCCACGATCCTCAACGACGACTTCATCACCGCCGTCGTCAGCGCCGGCGACACCTCCGTCGCCCAGGGCGGCAACGCCACCTTCACCGTCTTCCTGAACTACCCGGTTCGGCAGGACGTGTTGATCGACTACACGACCGCCGACGGCACCGGCCGGGCCGGCGTCGACTACGTCGCCACCTCCGGCACGCTGACCATTCCCAACGGGGCGACCAGCGCGACCATCAGCGTGCGGACGCTCACCACCGCCGCCCTGGACGGGAACAAGACGTTCACGATCAACCTGAGCAACGGCCGCAACGCCGGCGTGGCCCGCGCCCAGGGGACGGCCACGATCATCAACGGCAATCACCTGGGGCTCACCCTCGGCGACACGTCCGTCCGCGAGGGGAACGGCGGCATCACCACGGCCACCTTCACGGCCTACCTGAGTCAGCCGTCGGCCGACCCCGTATCGTTCCGCTGGGGGACCACCGGCGGCACCGGCGTCCCGCTCGCCGACTACAACCCGAACACCGACGTCGTCACCATCCCGGCCGGCGCGATTAGTGCCACCTTCTCGATCCAGGTTCTCGGCAACACCAACGCCCAGCCGAACCGAACCGTCGAGGTGACGCTGAGCAACCCGGTCGGCGCCGGCCTCATCAAGGCCAAGGGCACGCTGACCATCGTCGACGACGACACGACCGCGCCCGAACTCACGCTCGGCGCCGCGACCGCCGTCAAGGCGGGGGGCGGCACGAGTCAGGCGCAGTTCCCGGTCTACCTCAGTTCGCCGTCCACCACGGACGTCACGGTCAGGTACGCCACGGCCGACGGCAGCGCCGTCGCCGGGGTCGACTACCGGACGACCAGCGGCACCCTGGTCATCCCGGCGGGCCAGACCAGCGCCACGATCAACGTCGACGTGCTCGGCAACGCGGCCCTCAAGGGGAACTTGAACTTCACCGTCACCCTGAGCAACGCGACCGGAGCCACGATCCGACAGGCGGCGGCGGCGGCGACCATCGTCGACACCGCGACGCAGCCGTTCGTGAGCCTCGGCGACGTCACCCTGCTCCAGGGCCAGTCGGGCCTGACGCCGGCGACCTTCACGGTCTACCTCAACGCGCCGAGCGACCAGGACGTGACCGTCACCTACGCGACGCAGGACGGCACGGCCAAGGCCGGCACGAACTACCAGCCGGTGACCAACGGCAGCGTGAAGATTCGCGCCGGGGATACCAGCGCCACGTTCACGATCAACGTGATCGGCGGCGCCATCCAGGGCGGCAACGAGAACTTCTTCGTCAACCTGACGGGCGCCACCAACGGCGTCATCCGCCGCGCCCGGGGCACCGCCACGATCATCGACGACGCGGCCCCGCTGCCGGCCCTGAGCATCGGCAACGTCACCGTCCGGGAAGGCGATTTCGGCACGACGCAGGCGCTCTTCCCCGTCCTGCTGTCGAACGCCCACAACCGCGACGTCAGCGTGTCCTACACGACGCGGGACGGCACCGGCCGCGCGGGCCTCGACTACGTCGCCACGTCGGGGACGCTGACCATTCCCGCCGGCCAACTGAGCGGCGTCATCGCCGTCACCGTCATCGGCAACCGGCGGCTCGACGGCCTGAAGACCTTCTTCGTCGACCTCATCAACCCGGTCCAGGCCATTGTCGCCGACCCGCGCGGGACGGCCACCATCGTCGACGACGACCAGCGCGGCTCCGCGACGAAATTCCTGATCCGCTTCACGCCGCAGACCGGCCTGGGGACCTACAGCTACGCCATCGGCCCCGACGTCCGCGACGTGGTGCGGACGCCGGCGGCGGCGGCCGGCGGCGCCAACACGCTGCTGACGCCGTCCGCGACCGAAGCGCCCAAGGTCATCCCGCAGTCGACGACGGGTCTGGTCACGTCGCGCATCCTTGTGCCGCAGCAGGCGGCCGGCGTGCGGGTGTCGAACGTCACCGTGACGCTCTACATCAGTCAGAAGGACTTCAACTTCTTCACCGACCCCGGTCAGCCGGCCTGGACCGCCGGCCTGCGCGTCACGCTCATTGCGCCGGACGGCACCAAGGTCAAGCTGTTCGACCAGGGCCAGCTGTCGGGCCGGAGCCTGTTTGGCACGACCTTCGACGACACGGCGGCGCAGCCCATCACCGCCGGCACGGCGCCGTACAGCGGCCGCTTCCGCCCCGTCCAGGCGCTCGCCGCCTTCAACGGCAAGATCCCGGCCGGCAACTGGACGTTGCAGATCGAGAACGACGACCCGAACACCATCGGCACCCTCGACACCTGGTTCCTCGACCTCGGCATCGGCGCCCCCGGCAACACCCGCAGCACCGGCAACCTGATGGACCAGAACGCCAACGGCATCACCGGCGAGGCCAACGTCGACCAGTTCGCGGCCCCGAACCCGAAGAACGGCATCCCGTTCCAGTTGCCGTACACCGCCGACACGCTGCCGCTGATCGTCCCCGGCCCGCACGTCCTCAGCACGAGCGTGCCCGGCCAGGCGGCATCGCCGGACAACCTGGTCCTCAACAAGACCAACGACCGCATCGACGTCACCTTCGACCGCGACATCCAGGTGAACACGTTCACCTTGGCCCAGGTGCTGCGCATCGTCGGCCCGCTGGGGCAGATCCCGCTGACCGCGCTGCGGCGCGACGCCCAGGGTCGGATCATCGTCGGCCCGGACGGCAACCCGATCATCGACCCGACGGTCAGCGTGACGCCGCTCGACCCGCGCGGGCCGGCCGGCAACCAGGTGGCGCGGATCTTCCGCGTCGGCTTCCCGGTACAGACCATCAGCGGCACCTACACGCTGACCCTCGCGTCCACGATCACGTCGGACGCCGGTGACCAGTTGGACACCAACCTCAACGCCGGCCTCGACGTGCTGCGCAGCACCGACCCCAACCAGCTCACGCCGCGCACGCCGGACCGCTTCGCCTCGTCCCAGGTGGTGACGCTCACGCCCCGCCAGACCGTGACGTCGATCATTCAGGTCGACGACCCGTTCCAGATCCTGGGGTTGACGCTGAGCCTGAACATCCTGCACACGAACGTGCCGGACCTCGTCGCCGACCTGATTTCGCCGACCGGCACCGTGGTCCACCTGTTCACGAATGTGGGCGCGGGCGGTCCGCCGCCGCACGCGAACTTCACGGACACCGCGTTCGACGACGCGGCCGCCACGCCGATCCAGCGCGGCTTCCCGCCGTTCAACGTCGGCCCGTACAACCCGCAGACGCCGTTCGCCGACCTCAACGGCCAGACGTCGAAGGGCAGGTGGACGCTGCGGATCACCAACACCGGCGCCACGACCGGCACGCTCAACCGCTGGTCGCTGACGTTCCAGAAGCCCGCGGCGGGCACCGGCCTCGGCGAGACGGTCGCGGACCAGGCCAACGTCAGCTTCCGCATCTTCACGCAGGACCAGAGCAACGCCCAGAGCCACAATACCTGGACGGCGGTCGGCCCGGCGTCGCAACTCGACGGCGGCGTCAAGATCAGTTCGCGCATCGCCGGCCTCGCGCTCGACCCGTCCGACCCGTCAGGCAACACGGCCTTCGTGGCCGGGGCCAGCGGCGGCGTCTGGAAGACGAACAACTTCCTGACCAACGACGCCGGCGGGCCGACTTACGTCCCGCTGACCGACTTCGGCCAGATCGGCGCCATCAACGTCGGCGGCGTCGCGGTCTTCCCGGTGAATAACGACCCGCGCCAGTCGGTGGTGTTCGTGACCACCGGCGAGGGCGACACGGGCTCGGCGGGCGTCGGGCTGCTGCGGTCCAGGGACGGCGGGGCCACCTGGACGCTGCTCGACAGCGTCAAGAACCTCAGCGCCAGCGGCCAGCGCCTCCCGCAGTCCGCGCGCGACAAGCGCTTCATCGGCCTCACCTCCTTCAAGGTCGTCGCCGAGTCGACGCCGCGGGCGGACGGCAACCTGACGATCTACGCCGTGTTCAGCGGCCGGGCCGCGGACGCCGGCATCTGGCGCAGCGACGACACCGGCGACACCTGGACGCTGCTGCGCACCGGCCAGGCCACCGACCTGGTGTTCGCGGCGGGCAGCGCCGGCACCGACGGCCAATTGCAGCTCCTCTACGGGGCCTTCCGCAATGAAGGCGTCTTCATCAGCCCCAACCGCGGGGCGACCTGGAACCTGCTCACCGGCGGCCAGGGCAACCCGCTGCGCCGCGACGCGGACCAGGCGGCCGGCACCGGCCCGGCCGAGATTCCGGTCGACGCGCCCGCCGGCACGCCGAACGGCGCCAAGGGGCGCATCACCCTGGCCGTGCCCACGTTCATCACCGGCGACCCGCTGCGGAACAACGAGTACCAGGGCTGGCTGTACGCCCTCGTCTCGACCGTCGGCGACCGCTTCGACGGCCTGTACGTCTCCAAGGACTTCGGCCGCAACTGGACCAAGGTCCGCATCCCCAACGCCATCGTCGACGCCACCATCGGCGTCGGCTCCAACGACACCACCAACCCCGACCACGACCCGTTCGGCGGCGGCCTGTTCGCGCAGGGCAACTACGACCAGTCGATCGCCATCGACCCCAACAACCCGAACGTCGTCTACGTCGGCGGCACCAACGACGGCACGCGCCAGCCGGCCGGCGGGCTGATCCGCGTGGACACCACCGGCCTCCACGACGGCAACGCCCTGATCGGCTTCGACGAGTCCAACCCCGACGGCGGCCTCATCGAGAGCGCGACCATCGGCGGCGCCACGATCAAGAACTTCAAGAGTACCTTCGGCCTCTACGACTCGCAGCTGTTCAAGCAGTTCGGCGTCAAGATACCGACGACGTTCAACTCGCAGTCGTACCTCAACCTGTTGCGCGACCCGGACAACCCGTTCCTCAGCGACGCCACGCTGCTGCCGAAGAACGTCGGCCGGTTTACCAACGACGGCAGCGACATCAAGGTCTGGCAGCCGTTCCAGACGCTGGGCCAGGGCTCGACGGACATCCACCGCCTGCTGACGTTCCGGGATCCGCTGACCGGCCTGACGCGGCTCATCGTCGGCGACGACCAGGGGGTGTTCACCGGCGTCGACGGCGGCAGCGGCACGCTGCTCCAGAACATCGGCGGCCTGGCGACGATCCCCACGGGGAGCCGCAACGGCAACCTCCAGATCACGCAGATGTATTTCGGGGCGACGCAGCCGAGCGTCCTCGCGGCCGAGTTGGCCGGCGCCCTGTTCTACAGCTCCGACCAGGACACCGGCTTCCCGAAGTCCGACCCGCACATCCTGTCCGACGGCAACCTGCTCTGGGTCGGCCCGGCCGGCGACGGCACCGGGGCGGCCACGGACCCGACCGGGTCGGGCAACTTCTACCAGTACCAGTGGCCGTGCTGCGGCACGCACGGCAGCGTGGCGACGAACTTCTTCCACGTCAAGCTGCCCAACGGCAACCCGAACGACCTCGGCACCGACCTGGGCCGCACCAACGGCCTGCTCCAGGGCGGCGACGACCCGGGCAACGGCCGCGGCCAGTGGCCGTTCCTGGGCGGGGCCAACTTCGCCGTCAACACGATCAACGGCCAGGCGATGGCCATCAGCGCCCCCGGCAGCGGCCGTATCTTCCGCACGACCGACACGGGCCTGAACTGGTTCCCGATCGCCGAGCCGGGCGACGTCGGCGGCGTCTACTCGCCGGCGATCGCCTTCGGCGCCCCGGAGACGACGTCCAGCAATAACCTGGACAACTTCATCTACGCCGGCAACGTGAACGGCCAGATCTTCGTCACCTTCACCGGCGGCGGCAGCGTCCCCGGCCAGAACGCCTGGAAGAACATCTCGGCCGGCCTCGACGGCAGTTCGGTGATGCAGATCGTCACCAACCCGAAGCGCGGCAGCCACGAGGCCTATGCCGTGACCTCGAACGGCGTCTACTTCCTGGCCGACTCGTCGGCGGCGGCTCCGACCTGGACCCGGATCAGCGGCAACCTGTTCAGCCTCCAGCGGATCAGTTCGTACAGCCCCGGCGACCGCGTGGCCTGGGTCCAGAACCTGACCACGATCCAGGCCGACTGGCGCTTCGCCCTGCCGGACAGCGTGGGCAGCAGCTCGACGCACCCGGTCCTGTACATCGCGGGCGACGGCGGCGTCTTCCGCTCCCGCGACAAGGGCCGCACCTGGACGCCGTTCCCCGACGCCGCCGTCACCGGCGACGGCGCCCCGCAGGACGGCGGCTACCTGCCGGTGGCCCACGTCACCGAGTTGGAGTTGTCGCAGGGGAATATCAACCCGGCGACCGGCCGGCCGAACGACGACCGCCTCGGGTCGAACCTCCTGGTGGCGTTCACCTACGGCCGCGGCGCCTTCGCCATCCGCCTGGACAACACGGCGGAGTCCGGCCCGGCCGTCGTTAGCGCCGGCCCGGTGGCCCCCGGCGCCAGCGTGTCCCAGGTCCTGCCCGGCGTCGCCCCCGGCGGCGTCACCGCCGTCGTCGTGACCTTCAACGGGCCGGTCGACCCGTTCACCTTCACGGTCGACGACGTCCGCATCTTCACCGGCCCCAACGGCCAGGCGATCACGCCGACGGCGGTCACGGACATCACGCCGACGCCGGCGTCCGGGACGAACCTGCACAACGTCTTCCGCATCGACTTCCCGGCCCAGACGACGGACGGCGTCTACACGATCTCCATCGGCCCGCGCATCTCCGACTACGCGGGCAACCTGATGAACCAGAACGGGAACGCCGTCAACGGCGAGGACCCGGCCGACCGCTTCACGTTCCAGTTCGCGGTCAACAGCACCGACAACGGGCAGTTCCTGTCGGGCCTGTACCACGACCTGCTCGGCGACCCGCCGGCGGGCCGGCCGATCGACTTCGGCGGCTTCAACAACCTGCTGCCGACGATCGACGACCCGCGCTTCGCCCTGCTGACGCCGGTGGCGAGTTCCTTCGTCGCCCTCGACAGCGTCCGCACGCAGCTCATCAGCGCCCTGTACCAGTCGACGCTGACGCCGCGCAGCACGCTGGGCCTCGGCGACCTCATCGGCGCGGCGGCGACGCCGGCCGACGTCAGCCGCTGGCTGGCCTTCCTCAAGGGCGGCGGCAAACCCGAAGCGATCATCGCGGAGCTGATCGCCGACGAGCGCTACTTCGATCAGAACCGCCCCGGCGTCCGCGTCATCAACGGCGACGTCTCGGCCTACGTCACGCAGGTCTTCCGTGAGTTGTTCGGCCGCGACCCGAGCCCCGAGGAGCAGCTGCGCTTCGTCACGGTCGTCAACGCGGCGGACGTCGCCGGCCGGCGCCAGATCGGCGGCTACTTCATCACGACGGTGGACTACTTCCAGGACGTGGTCCGGCGCGGCTACAACGACTACCTGCGGCGCGCCCCCAGCCAGAGCGAGATCGACAACTGGGTGACGCTGTTCCGCGTCAACCGGCTGACGGAAGAGCAGTTCTTCGCGGCGCTGCTCTCCGACCCCGAGTACGTCGCCAACTACCCGACCTTCCTGGGCATCGTCGGGCCGGGCACGAACGAGACCTACGTCAAGTCGCTGTACCAGGACATCTTCCCCGGCGTCGTGGCGACGCCGGACCGGGTGGCGCCCCTGGTGCAGCTGCTGGACGCCGGGACGCCGCGCGGCCAGGTCGTCCTCGCCCTGCTCTCCAGCGACGCCTTCCACGCGGCGCCGGGCATCGGCCAGGTGGACCGCCTGTACCAGCGGTTCCTCCAGCGGGCGCCGACGGACCCCGAGCGCGCCTATTGGCAGGGCCGGTTCCAGCAGGGCCTGCGCCTCGAGTTCTTTGTGGCCGAGTTGGTCTCGTCGGAGGACTACATCAACCTTCAGAGGGCGGGCGCGACGTCGGCGAACCAGATCAACACCAACTGGGTCAACGCGACTTACCGCGACCTGTTCGGCCGGGTGAGCGGCCCGACCGGCGAGGAGTTGAACGCCAACCTCGTCTTCCTGGCCGCGCGGGAGTTGGACGGCCGGCGGACGGCCGCCACCATCCTGACCAACGCCCCCGAGTTCCTCGACCGCCTGACGGGACTGGCTTACCAGAACTTCCTCGGCCGTGCCGCGGGCGCCGGCGAAATCGCCTTCTGGCGGACGCTCCTCTCCACCCGAGGGGTGGCGGGGCGGCTCAGCCCGGTCGAGAACCTGGTGGCCAACCTCCTCGGCTCGCGGGAGTACTTCAGCCGGCAGATGGAAGGGACCGTCGACACCAACCGCGCCTGGGTCGCCAGCCTGTTCGCCAGCCTGCAGATCCCGTTCGACCAGGCCGGGGCGGACGCGACGCTCAACAACATCCTGGCGGGCTACCGGCCGCAGCGGTACGCGGTGGCGACCGCGCTGGTCAACAGCGCCGAGCACCGGCGGCGCTTCATCCTCGAGTCGTACCAGACGTACCTCGGCCGGGCGCCCGGGGCCGGCGAGATCAACTTCTGGCAGGCGCAGTTCCAGTTCAACCGCATCACGCAGGAGCAGTTGATCGCCAACCTGCTGGGCAGCCCGGACTTCTTCAACCGCTCGCCCGGCCTGATCCCCGGCAACACGGCGCCGGCGAGCAACGCGACGGTGATCCGGGCCGACTACCTGCTGCTGTTCGGCCAGTCGCCGACGGACTTCGAGGTGACCTTCTACCTCAACCGCCTCAACGCCGGGCTGACGCGGGAGCAGATGGCGAACGAGCTGCTCGTGACCGACCGCTACCGCTTCGCCCAGCCGAACGGGTTGGTCAACACGCTGTACCGGACCTACTTGAACCGCAACGCCACCGTGGCGGAGATCAACTTCTGGCGGTTCCAGTACCAGCGCGGCCTGAGGACCGAGGCCCTCGTCGCCGACCTGGTCGCTTCGAGCACCTACTTCCTCCTGCCGCACACCTTCCCCTAGTCGGCGGCGGCGGGCGGTGACGTGCGACGGCCCGGCCGATCCCCTGAGGGGTCGGCCGGGCCGTCGGCGTTCGCTCGGAACGGCGGGGGTGTCGTGGCGCGACGTCAGGCGCTCAGGCCCAGGCAGGACGGCGTCTCCTCCGCCGCGCCGTGCCGGCCGATGTCGAGGAGCCCGCGAACGTGCTTGCAGAAGCGGCCCTCGCCCTGGGCGCGGAAGGCGGCGTCGGCGCAGGTGCAATGGAAGTGCAGGGCGCCGGCCTCGTCGCGCTCCAGGGCGATCTGATAGAGAAGCCGCCCGCCGGCCACGTCCCAGAGCAGGACGCAACCGGGCGTGTCGTCCTCGGCGCGGTAGGTCAGGCGATAGCGATACGCCGTCGCCGAGCGCTTGCGGTCGGGTCCGGGAAGGAAGGTCAGCACGACGTCGGGTTCGCGGGTGAGAAGCATGGACGTATCTCCATTCCTTCTCTCATTGTACTGGCGTACACCGGACGATCCCAGGTCAGTCGCGGGGCCGTCCCACGGAAAACACGGGAATTCGCCCTGCCAATCCGGCCCTACGGCGGCTTTGCCACGCATTCCCGTTTCTCGGGGGCGAACCGGACTGACACAGTGACGACCCGGACGATTCGAGGACGATTCGTCAAGGCGTGGCAAAGCCGGATTTTACAGAGGACTTCGTTGGCAATCGCCACGTCGCTCTTGCTCCGCACCGAGTCGCCGAACTTCCGCTTGATGACGCTGAACGTGCTTTCGACGTTGCTGCGCTTGTGGTAGCTCGCCAGGAACTCCTCGCGCTGGAACTGGAAGAAGTGGAACGCCTTCTCGAATTGCCCGCCGCCGCCCCCCGTGGCGTTGCTCTTGAACGCGATGAAGGCTTCCCCGCCGCAGCCCGCGACCGCCTCGAAGTTCTCCAGGCCGGGCGCTCGCGGTCGGGAAGGTGGCGCGTCAGGTCGGCCAGCAGGACTTGCACGCGGCGCTTTTCCGTCGCCTGAGCGCGATTGTACGCGGGCCAGACCTGCGGGTACGTCTTCTTCTTGGGGACGGCGTCAACGACGATCTCGGGGCTGGGACCGCCGCCGTCGCGGGCGTGGACCAACTGTACGGCGAGGACGTGCTTGCACGCCTGCTGCGTGTTTGCCCTAAGTGCAAGTCCCCCTACTGGAACCGACCGAGGAAGGGCACGGGCGAGGCGCACGTCGCCACAGCAACAAGACGCGAACAGGCCGGCGGAAGTTCGGAATAACCGACGTAGGCATGGAGGGCGGACGACGGGTATAATCGAAAACGCGATTTCGGACTTGCGCATCCGGTTTTTTTTGGGATAATCCATTAGATCCGACGAACCCGAACACCCTCGTTAGGGGTCGTGAGATGATGTCGAGTTTTCAGAAACGACTGTTCAATGAAGTCGTTTCTGGGCTGAAGGACATCGGTTACCGGGGCGAATTGTTACAACATGGCTATCACTGCGAGGACTGGTTCGCGGCCCGAACTGGGGGGAGTTCCAAGGTGGAAACGGCTGACGCCGCCGCGTTCGGCCGAAAGCCCTTGGGGCATGACAACGCCTGCTTCGCTGTCATTGTCTCTGGTGATTTGAGCGGCCCTGCCCTCGTAAGCCGTCAGCGATCCCTCGGTGCGCCCCTGGCGTTTGAGGTCACACCCGAACAGGTACTCTTGTGGCCGGTCCGCGCAAACGGCATGAGCGGTGTACGTCCAATCGCCATCCCTCCCGAGCGCTTGGGGACGGCATTCTCCACCCATGCGGATGACTGGTCGCCGGCTGCGGTGTTGCGGGCCAAAAACATCGTTCCAAGTCCGACCCGCGAGAGGCAGTTGGATTTTATCGACATCGGACTGATGCCGGCCCTTGAAGAACATGTTCGGGAGAAACTCGACCCTCTGTTGCGAAGCACCTTCTTCGCGGCGATGGCCACCTACAGGAATCGTAAAGATTCGCAGCCAGAGCCTGGAAAATTGTTCCGCCTCGTCTTTCGAGTGCTGGCGGGGAAGGTGTTGACTGATCGGGGCGCGACAGGTTTTCAGAAATTCAAAGAAAAGCCCCCACTACCGCCGACCCCGCACAGCGGGCGGCGGTACGACAGTTTTTTAAAGATCATCCACTTCATTACGGTATAGATTACCATACTATCGAGCCATACGCGCTCGTCCGAGCAAAACTGTGGGAGTTGTACGGGACACTCAAGGGAGGCAAGAGGCGAAGCCACAATGAGAAGTTGCCCGACGAACTTCGTGATCGCGCGACTTGCAAATGGATTGGCGTTGACGAGCGCGATCTCCTGATTGTTAGCGTCGCCCTCCAGTACAACCTTGAGTTTGTGACGAAAGATCGAAACGAGGAAATGAAGCGTATCGAGAATGCGGTCCAAGAGATCGTGTCAGAGAGTAAGGGGAATAGGCGACTCAGGATTGCTGATTGGACCCCGCCAAAATCTCCCCCTGTTTCGACCACCGCGCTCACACCCGCTTTGTAACGGGCTGGGTAGGATCGCAGGCGAATTTTGCTTCAGTGCGTCGCTTTTCGTTTCAGCAGCCCAGCCCCACCCCCGCCGAATGCGTTTCAGACCGCGCGAATGCGTCTCAAGTGGCGAATGCGTGGCAAAGCCCCTCTGGTGAGCCAACCGTGAGACGAATCCGCCGGACGGCCGCGCGACGTCCTCAGCCGAGAACGATGTCCTCGTACCCCTCCAGTTCGTTCTGCCCGTCCGAGGCCGCCTCGAACATCTCCTGGGTGATCGTCGGGTCGCAGTCGCGCAGCGTCCCGAAGTCGAGCCCGGTCAGCTCCTCCACCTTGCGCACGCGCACCTGGAACATCCGCGCCACCGCCTCGGCGCTGATTTCCTCCTTGACGACGTCCTTGATGAGGTCTTCCTGGCTGACGACGTAGGCGGTCGCGACCAGTCCGCCGCCGGCCTTGGGCGTCACCGCCACCTTCCAGAAGCGACGCGGGACCTGGACCTCGCGGAAGTTGGGGTCGTCCTTCAGGAACACCGGCCCCGTGAAGACCGTCATGCGCTTCTGCTCGTCGGACGCCGTCTTCAGCAGGTAGTCCTCCAGGCCGGCCCAGAGGTTCTTGCCCTCGTTGAAGCGCTTGTGCTGCGGCGAGCAGTTGGTGAAGTGGAACGTGTCATCGTTGGCCGTCTTGACGACGTCGGGCGACGCCCCCCAGGCCGGGTCGAGGCGGCGCACGAGGTGGCCGCGGTCGAACATCGTGCCGGTGTACAGCGGGTTGCCGACTTGCTCCTCCGGGGCGACGCGCGGGTCGAAGAACCAGCGATCCGCTTCGCGCTTCGGGCTGGTCGCCGTCTTGCCGTCGATGTTGACCGCCGTGAAGAGGGCGAGACGGCGCTTCTTGTTCAGCACCACGCTGAAGTGGTGGTAGGGCAGTTCGTACTTCGACTTGCCCGCCTTCGCCTGGCTGTTGACGGCGGCGCTCGCGGCCAGCGCCGGCGTCAGTTTCGGCAGCGGCACGGCGCGGCCGCCTTTGCCGAGGAACTCCGGGTCGTAGCCCTGGCGCGTGGCGTAGTTCTGGTCGATGTGGACCGCTTCCTCGGGAGTCACGCCCCGGCCCGGCACCAGGGAGGCTGCGATGGGCACCAGGGCCGTGCCGAGGCGCACGCTGATTTGCAGCGGAATCGTGAAGGTCACGCTGCCGTCGCCGCCGGGCGCCAGCGCCAGGGATTGCGGGACGGCCGGCCCGGAGGGGACGACGGTGCGCTCGGGGGCGGGGGCCGGTTCGGCCGGGTCGTCCCGCAACGCCGTCGGCACCGGCGCGAGGGGGTGCGGCGTCAGGCCCGCCTCGAACAGCCGGCGTTGGGCGTCGCTCAACTCCGCCTCCTTGACGAACTTGACGATGGCGGCCACGCGGATGCCCTCGTTGGCCTCCCACTTGATCGCGTCGAGGCCCATGCCGCTGTTCCAGACGCGGCCGTCCTCGGTCAGGTAGTTGCCGTCGTCGTCCGTCGCCGGCTTGCCGGCGTGGTGCAGCGCGACGACGTCCCAGCCGTCGTTGAACACCGGCGAGCCGGACGAGCCGGGCGTCGTGTCGGTCTGGTAATGCAAGTACTGCTCGCCGGCGTGGGGGAATTTCAGCACCTCGTTCTTGCGCAGCGCGATCTGTTTGGGATCGCCCTTGGGGTGCTGGATGATCGTGACGCACTCGCCGGCCAGCACCTCGTCGGTCAGGGCCGTCAGCGGGTGCCAGCCGAAGTCGCCCAGCGGACGGCCGTCCGACGAGCGTTCCTTGAGGGCCACCAGGGCGAAGTCGAGGTCGCCCATCGGGCTGGTGACGAAGAACGTGTCCGGGTCGAGGTCGAAGACGACGGTCGGCCCGAGGCGGCCGTCGAGAGTTTGCTGGTAGTTGAACTCCACTTTACTGAGCCGGGCGACGTCGGCCGACGGGAAGACGTGGTTGTTGGTCAGGAACAGCCGCGGGGCGACGAGGAAGCCGGTGCCGTAGCCGCGGTCCTGCCCGCGCGCGTCGCAAATGCGGACGCGGGCGACGGCGCGGCTGGCGAGTTGCCCGGCCTCCAGGTAGTTGATCCGCATGAGCATGTTGCGGCCGATGATCCGCTCCAGGCCCGGCATCTCGGCGAGTCCTTCTGAGGCAGCCTCGAAGCCGCTGGCGGCGGCCTCGGTCCGGGTGGCGACGGCCCGCGCCACGTCCGGGTGAAGGCCGAGCTTCTTGAGCCGGCGCTCGACGGCGTCGGGCGGGTTGCCGCCGAGGCGGGTGTCGGCGGCCTCGGTGCTGAACGACTCCAGACCGCCGGGCGTCGCGGCACTGCTCGCGGTGCGCCGGGCGGACGCCTTCAGCATTTCGAGGAGGTCGGCCGCCGAGACGGCGGCGCCGGGGGGGTCGCCCTGCGGCGCGGCGCTGGCGGGTCGGGGGGTCTTCTTCGCCATGAGATACCTCGGGCGTTAGGGGGCCGGAAAGTCGGAGCGGACGCCGATCTCCTCAAGGGAACGCATCGCCTCGCGCAAGTCAACGCAAAAATGCCGCGGCCGACGGGGGCGACTCTGCCGCCGGTTCCGGTCGTGCGGGCGGCGCGCGGAAATGCGTGAAATGCTGGACGGCGCCCCGGCGCGGGCGTTACAATCGGCGCCCTCAAGCGATCTTCACGGACAGGAATCCTGTCCGCCCTTCACCCCCGAAAGGAGTTCTCATGTCCGTCGTGCCTTCCGCCTCACGCCGCCTCCTGATCGAGGTCGCCCCCGCCCTCGGCCTGGAGAGTTCGTCCCGCCCCGCGGGCGCCGCCTGGACGACCGCCGCGCCGCCGCCGCGGCGCCGCTCGGCCCACCCGTGGGACGAGGCGCACCTCGCCGTGGCGAATCCCGCGTCGGTCGGCCTGGAGGCGACGGCGGCGCCGCTCTACGCGGAGCCCGATTTCGTCCAGCGCTTCCCGACGCGCGGCCCCGGCGACCTGCCGCCCGGCCTCGAAGGCTTCGGCGCCGGCCCCTGCGAGGCGACCGGCATGAGCGCCGACTGGCCGCCCGCCGCCGCGCTGCCGTTCGCCTGGCACCTCGGCGACGACTTCTCCGGCCTGGCCGCCGCGCGGGCGCTGGTCGGCGCGCCGGCGGGCCGAAAAGTGCGTATCGCGATCCTCGACACCGGCTACGACCCGGACCACGTCACGAAGCCGCGCTTCCTCAACGAGGAATTGCAGCGCAACTTCGTCGACGGCGACCCGTCGGACGCGACCGACCCGGCCCGGCACTTCCCGACCAACCAGCCGGGGCACGGCACGGCGACGATGGCCCTCCTCGCCGGCAACCGCGTCCGCCCGCCCGACAGCGACTTCGACGACGACCTCGGCGGCGCCCCGAACGCGGACGTCGTCCCGGTGCGCATCGCCGATTCCGTGGTCCACTTCTACACGAGCGCGATCGCCAACGGACTCGACTACGCCGTCGCAATCGGCGCCGACGTGGTGTCGATGAGCATGGGCGGCGTGCCGGCGCGGTCGTGGGCGGCGGCGGTCAACCGCGCTTACGAGGCCGGCGTCGCCATCTTCGCGGCGGCGGGCAACCGCTTCGGCCCGTCGCCGCCGCTGTCGACCGTCTACCCGGCGCGCTTCAACCGCGTGGTCGCCGTCTGCGGCGCGACCGCCGACAAGACGCCGTACTACAAATCGGGATGGCACCGCCTGATGCAGGGCTGCTTCGGCCCGGCGGCGAAGATGGCGACGGCCCTGACCGCGTTTACGCCGAACGTGCCGTGGGCGCTGATGGGCTGCCAGGCGCTGGTGTCGCTCGACGGCGCCGGCACCTCGTCGGCGACGCCGCAGGCCGCCGCCGCCGCCGCGCTGTGGCTGCAGCGCGCCGGCGTGCCGGAGTCCGCGCAGCCGTGGCAGCGAGTGGAAGCCGTCCGCAACGCCCTGTTCGCCAGCGCCGACAAATCGCCAGACGACGAGACCCACTTCGGCCAGGGACTCTTGCGGGCGCGGCTGGCCCTCGACGAGCCGTTCCGCGACGACCTCGACATGACGCCGTCCGACAGCGTCTCGTTCCCCTGGCTGCGGATGCTCGACGTGCTGGAAGCGACGGCCGAGCCCGACGGCCGCGCCCTGATGTACGAGGTGGAGGCGCTGCAAATCTACTTGCAGTCGCCGAAGATGCAGCAACTCGCCGGCGGCGCCGACCCGCTCGCCGACGACCTCGACGCCGTGACGCGGAAGAAGCTCGTCGGCGCCCTGCGCGACTCGCCGCTGGCCTCGCAGGCGCTGCGCGACCGCATGACGGAGATGTACGGCCGGCTGTGACCGCGGCGGCTGCCCTTGCCCGACCGAGCCGGACGTCGGTAAAGTTCGTGGGGCGACGCGGGGGATGTCGCCTCACGCTTTGGGGAGGAGAAGGGACGATGAAAGCCGCCACGAAACGTCGCACGCCGCACGCCGCCTTGCCGTCCCTTCACAACGGCGACCACATGACGCAGGAGGAGTTTCACCGGCGCTACACTCCTTACCCCGACGAGATCCGGTTTGAGCTGATCGGCGGGGTCGTTTATAAAGCCGGGCGCGTCCCGATGGGACACGCCACGTCTCACGCGAAACTCTCCTGCGTACTTGAGTTGTATGCGACGTATACGCCGGGCGTCGAGGGGGCGATCAGTCCCACGGTACTCCTCGGCAAACGGAGCGAGCCGCATCCCGACGTGTTGTTGCGAATCCTGCCCGAGTACGACGGCCAGGCGCACTGCAATACCGACGATTTCCTCGTAGGTGCCCCTGAGTTGGTCGGTGAGATCGCCCACAGCAGTCGCGCCATCGAGATGCATCGCAAGCGTCTCGACTACCAGGCGGCCGGCGTCCGGGAGTACCTCGTCTTCTGCGTCGAAGAGCAAGAACTTCACTGGTTCCACTTCCCCTCGGGTCGCAAATACAAGCCGGACCGCAACGGCGTGTGGAAGTCGCGCGTCTTCCCCGGCCTGTGGATCGACGGCCCCGCCCTCGCCGCCCAGGATACGTCTCGCCTCATCGCTGCCGTGCAGCAGGGCCTCGCGACGCCGGAACACGCCGCGTTCGTCCGCCGCCTCGAAGTCGCGCGGAAATGATTAGAACGGATTGGACCGGAGGAACGAACGATGAAGGCTCCCGCCGCGAGACGCCCGTCGCAAGCCTCTTTGTTGCCCTTGTACAACGGCGACCACATGACGCAGGAGGAGTTTCACCGCCGCTACGAGGCGTACCCGGAGGACGTCAAGTTCGAGCTGATCGGAGGTATCGTCTACATGGCCTCGCCGCTAAAACGCTTCCACGGCACTTACCACCCGGAGTTAAGTACGGTGCTGGCGATTTACAAGGCGGGTACGCCCGGCGTCGAGGTGGCTGACAACATGACGGCCATCCTCGGCGAGAAAAGCGAGCCGCAGCCCGACCTGATGCTGCGTATTCTGGCCGAGTACGGCGGCCGGTCGCGCTACAATGACGACGACTACCTCGTCGGCCCCCCCGAGCTGGTCGCGGAGGTCGCGCACAGCAGCCTGGCCATCGACATGAACCGCAAGCGCCTCGACTACCGGGCGGCCGGCGTCCAGGAGTACGTCGTCTTCTCCGTCGAGGAGCGGGAATTGCACTGGTTCCACTTCCCGACGGGGCGCAAGTACAAGCCGGACCGCAACGGCCTGTGGAAGTCGCGCGTCTTCCCCGGCCTGTGGATCGACGGCCCCGCCCTCGTCGCCCGAGATACGTCTCGCCTCATCGCCGCCGTGCAACAGGGCCTCGCGACGCCGGAGCACGCCGCGTTCGTCCGCCGCCTCGAAGCCGCGCGGAAGTGACTTCGCCCGCGTTTTGCGTCTCACGTCGAAGGGACATTTCCTCCGAGGCGGCGGGCGTTACCATGAGGGGGAGCCCGGCGCCCGCCCGAAGGAGGCCGTCATCGACCCGTCCTGGCTGCTCTTGAACAGTCCGCTGCTCCTGGCCGCCTGGCTGTTCCTCGTCCTGCGTCCGGCGAAGCACTCGTCGCTCTTGCCGCCGCGGCGCTGGTACGCCGTGCCGTGGGGCGGGCCGGAGATTCTGCTCGTCCTCGCGCTCGCCATCGTCCTGCCCTCGTTCGTGCGGGCCGTCGTCGTCCCATCCGGCTTCTTCACCTGGCTCTACGGGCCGGACGCGGCGGCGCCGGCGTTGAGTCAGCGCGTCGGCCTTTGGATCACGACCTTTTACGTCCCCTTGGTCTGCGCCGCTATCGTCCTCGTTCCCGCCGCCGTCAGCGGCACGCGGCCTTACCAACTCGGGCTGTCGACGCACCGTTTGCCGGGCAACCTTCTCGTCGGTTTGCTGACCGCGTTCTGCGTCAACCCGTTCGCCCAGGGCGTGTTCCTCGTCATCACGACCGTCCAGAGGCACTTCGACACGCAGCCGGAGAACCACCCCATCGCCGAGATGGCGAAGGCGCCGCTGCACTGGTACGAGTGGGTGCTGATCGTCGTGTCGACGATGGCGGCGGCGCCGGTCGTCGAGGAGTTGCTGTTTCGCGGACTGCTCCAGCGCTGGTTCTCGGCGGAGCGGCGGCGCGGGCTGATCGCCGTGGGCGCGGCGTTCGCCCTGACGGTCCTCTACCGCCAGCCGAAGATCGCCGAGGCGTACCACGCGGGCGGGCGGGACGCCGTCTGGCCGCAGCTCGCGCCGTTTCTGTTCGTCCTGGCGATGGTGCCGGTGTACCTGCTCGTCGTCCGCGTCGTCCCTTCGCCGGCCGCGCCGGGAATCTTCGGCACGGCGCTGCTCTTCGGCTCGGCACACATGATGGCCTGGCCGTCGCCGGTCCCGCTATTCGTCCTCGGCCTGGGGCTGGGATTGGTCGCCCATCGGACCCAGAGCCTTATCCCCGGCATCGTCGCGCACAGCCTGTTCAACGGCGTCGCCTGCGTGCAACTGCTCAAGATGACTCAGGCGCCGCCCCCCTGAAGCGGCGGCGCGGCGACCGTCGCCGCCCGGCGCCCGCCGCCGGCCTCGACCTCCAGCGCCGTTCCCGGCTCGGCGGAGCCTCTGCGGACGTAGACGAGGGCGACCGTCCCCAACTCCGGAGAGACGACCGCTGACGTCACCTGACCCGCCTCCTTACCGTCGCGCCACAGCTTGCTTCCCACCGGCACCGGCTCGCCGCCCGCGATCCTCAGCCCCATCAGCACGCGGTTGACGTGCCCGAGGTCGCGGATACGGACGATGGGCTCCTGGCCGAGGTAGCAGCCCTTGTTGTAAGAGACGGCCTGCTTCGTCCGGTTCACCTCGGGGGCGAGGCGGCTCTCGTCGAGGTCCTTGCCGTAGACCGGCGTGCCGGCCTCGACGCGCAGGATCTCGTAAGTCTCCGACCCGGCCGGCTTCGCCCCTGCGTCGAGGTACGATTGCCGCAGCGCCGGCGCTTGGCCCGCGGGACAGACGACGTCGAAGCCCGGCACGCCGAGGCGATCGCGGCGGCGAAACTGCACCGTCCCGGCGCCCCATCCCGCCTGCATCAACTCCAACTCTTGCAAGCCCGTGATCCCCGCCGCCTCCATGAGCGCGGGCGCTTGCGGCCCGGCGAGGTGCAGGTGGGCGAAGGCGTCGGTGCGGTCGGCGATCTCCGCGCGCTCGCTGATGAGGTGCCGGTCGAGGTGCCTGGCGACCGTCTCGCCGAAGCCGGGATCGACGTCGAGCCAGAACGAATCGTGACTGCTCAGTAGGGCGTGGTCGTCGAAAATCTTCACATGCCAGATCAGCGCCCAGGCGAGGACGCGCGCCTGCACGTTGCACAGGAACGCCTCACAGCCCCGACTGTAGGCCAGACCCTTGACGTCGTTCGAGGAAAGGTTGTGGAGGAAGACGGCGGCCTCGGGGCCGGTCAGCTCGACCTTGCCGCGGTCGGACAGGTCGAAGAGGGCGGCGCCCTCGCGAGCGGCGCGGTAGTCGGCAGACGGCGTCGTTTCACTCATCGGAATCGTCCTCGGCGGCGGGGGGCGTCGGCAGGGCCCTGTCGGCGTCTTCCAGGATCAGACACGAGCCGCCGGTTTGCGTCAGGCGCCGCACCTGACCGGCCTGCTCCATCGGCGTGACGAACAACTCCTCGACGACGTCCGTCGGCAGACCGCTGAGGAGGTAGACCTGCGCCCGTTGGGCGGCGTTCGCCCACTGCACGGCGGCGGCCAGGTCGGGCGGGTTGTGGCGGCGCAGCAGGTCGAGCGCCTGGCCGGCGTCGCCGACGCGGCGCAGCATCTCGGCTCCCGGCCCGAGGCGAGGCGCGGCCTCCGTCAGCAGGACGATGCGCCCCTCCGGCTGGACGACGTGGGCGGCGTGCGCCAGCGCCCGCGCCAGCGTGGCGAAGTCGTGTCGCTCCGGCGACCCGCTCACCGTGGCGACGACGGTGTCGGCCAGACGCTCGGCGCTCCGGCCCCAGCGCGCCTCGTAGAGGGTCCGTCCCTCCTCGCTCGTATCGACCGGCCCGCCGACGACGTGGACGATCTCGTCGCCCGCTCCCTCGACGACCTGCACCAGGAACGGCGCCCCGAGCAGCCAGGCGGCCTCGGCTGCCTCGTCGCGGGCCGCGCGCTCGGACGTCTCCTGGCGCGTCGCCTCGTCGCTCAGCGTCGGGAAGAGGGCGCCGGCGCCGCCGCGGACGAACAGCGGGTCGACGTCGGGTCGGCACAGGAGGACGAGCTGATCGGCGTCGACGGCGGTGCGGTTGACGTAGACGCGCCGCCCCTTCCGCGTCGTCGCCAGGTAGGCGAGCTTCTTGCGATTCGCCGGGTCGTGGACCTCGACGCGGACGTCCTCGAACGCCTCGGGCAGGCCGTCGAGCCAGGACTGTCCTTCTTGCGGCGAGGCGGTCAGCAGTGTGACGGCGGCGGGCGCCACCCCCGCGAGGGTCAGGTGCTCCAGGACGGGCGTGAGCAGTTCGGCGAGGCGCGGCAGGCGCTCGTCGACGACGAGAACGACGTGGTCGTCGGGCGTCAGCGCGCGGCGCAGCGGCGGAAAGCCGAGCGGCTCTTCGAGGGCGGCGCGGACGGCGGACGGCACGTCGGTCAGCGGTGGCGCGGGCGGGCGGCGGCGCACGGGGACAAGCGATTGTTCGTCGAGGTCGAAATCGACGCGGGCGCGGCCGTAGGTAAGGGTGCGCATGAGAGGGCTCCTGCGAAGCCGCGAGCGGCGGACTCCTCCTCTCATTGTCCGCCCCGATTGTGACCTCGCCAAGTCCGGCCTATAATTCGGACGGCGCCGCCTATTACCGAGGGAGAACGCCTCATGACCCCCCGCACTGTTCCCGAACCCGTCGCCGGCCGTCTGCTCATCGCCGGGGAATGGCAGGCGCCGTCCGGCGCCCACTTCGAGAGCCGCAGCCCGTCGCACCAGGACGAGGTCGTCGGCGTCTTCCCAACCGCGACGCCCGCCGACGCCGACGCCGCCGTCGCCGCCGCCCGCCAGGCGTACTCCGGCTGGCGCCGCGCCAGCCGCCTGTACCGCGCCGACCTGTTCGATAACCTGGCGCAGCTCATCAAGCGCGACACCGACGCCCTCGCGGTGCTAATGGCCCGCGAGTGCGGCAAGGTCGTCACCGAATGCCGCGCCGAGGTCGTCGAAGGGCTGCACATGGTCCAGTACGTCTTCGGCACCGGCCGCGCGCCGATCGGCGACGTCGTCGCCTCGGAGATCGCCGAGAAGGACGCCTTCATGCGCCGCAAGCCGTGGGGCGTCGTCGCCGTCATCACGCCGTGGAACTTCCCCTTCGCCGTGCCGCTGTGGATGCTCGGCCCGAGCCTGCTCGAGGGCAACACCGTCGTCTTCAAGCCGTCGGAGGACACGCCGGCCGTCGCGCAGAAGCTCGTGGAACTGTTCGAGGAGGCCGGTTTCCCGCCGGGCGTCGTCAACCTCGTCCACGGCGACCACGTCGCCGGCGAGGCGCTGGTGCGCAACCCCGGAGTCAACGTCGTCCTGTTTACGGGGAGTTACGAGGTCGGCAAGCGCATCCAGCAGCTTTCGGCGGAGCACTACGACCGCATCGTCGCCGCCGAGATGGGGAGCAAGAGCGCCGTCATCGTCTGCGAGGACGCGCGGCTCGACCTGGCGGTGACGAGCGCGGTGATCAGCGGCTTCAAGACGAGCGGCCAGCGCTGCGTGTCGGCGGGCCGGATCCTCGTCGCGGAGAAAATCTTCGACCGCTTCGCCGAGAAGTTCGTCGCCACGGCGAAGCGGCTGCACGTCGGCGACCCGCTCGACGCGGCGCACTTCACCGGGCCGGTGATCCACCGCGCCGCGGTCGAGAAGGTGCTGGGCTACAACGACCTGGCGCGGCGCGAGGGCGCCGACGTGCTGCTCGACGGCGGCCGCATGACGCACGGCGGCCACGCCAGGGGCTGCTACCTGTCGCCGTTCGTCTACCGGATCGAGCATCGCCCCGGCGTCCGCAGCGTCCGCGAGGAGGTGTTCGGCCCGCACGTCGCCCTGATCCCGTTCCGGACGAATGACGACGCCGTCAGGATCTATAACGACACGGAATATGGCTTGTCGATGGCGGTCATCACGGAGGACTACCGGGCGATGCGCCTGTTCCGCGAGGAGTGCGCCTACGGCATGGGCTACGTCAACCTGCCGTGCATCGGGGCGGAGGTCCACCTGCCGTTCGGCGGCGTGAAGAAGAGCGGCAACGGCCACCCGTCGGCGGCGGGGCTGGTCGAGGCGGTGACGCACAAGACGGCGTGGACGGTCAACCACGGCACCGAAGTGAAGATGGCTCAGGGGCTGACGACGGCGATCGAGGGGAGTCCGGCCTGAGCGCCGCGAGTGGACTACGAAATCGGAGGATCATCCCATGCAACACTGGCCTTTTCCCGACGGCCGTGACACGCGCGTCATAACACTGGAGAGCATCATCAAGGGGCGCCCGGTCCTGTTCGTGGAACATCTCCCGGCGGGGGGGTGGCTCTTCTTCGACGGCCGCACTGGGTTCAACCAGGATGATTTCGCGTCGGCGACGCTCGGACAACTCCTCGACGGGGACCCGACGCTCGCCCAACTCGCCGACATGCCCGCCGGCTGGCGCGCGAGTCGCGAGACGGCCGGCGGCGTGTGGGAGCGGGAGACGAGGGCGGGCCGCGAACGGACGCGGGCAAGGGCGGCGGCAATGTTGGCGGAGATCCAACGCACGAGAAAGCCCCTTCCGCCCGGCGCCCCGACGTCGGTAGAGATCCTCCGCGAGCTTCGAGGGGGCTGGGACGAATGATCGCCCTCCCACTGGCCGTTGTCATCGACGCGAGCGTGGGTGTCAAGGTGGTGATGCCCGAGCCGGATTCCGCGCTCGCCCTGGCTCTATTCGCGCACCTGGATCAAGACTCGCGGACGAGCTTTTTCGTGCCCGGCCTGTTCTACCCGGAGTGCGCGAGCGTTCTAAAGAAGCACGCCAAGGCCGGGAGGCATACCGAGGCCGAGGCAAGAGCGAGTATGGCGACTCTGCTCGCGGCGCGCTTGCAGGTGATCTCGTCCCGCGACTTGGCCGGCCACGCGCTCGACATCGCCCTGACCTACAACACCAGCGCGTACGACGCCACCTACGTCGCCGCGTCCGCGAGCCTCGGCGTGCCGCTCGTCACGGCCGACGGCCGCCTGGTCCGCCGGGTGGCGTCGTCGCCGTACACCGTCCTGTTACTCGCCGGTTTGACGATTCCGCCGCCCTCACCCCCGGCACCGTCGCCGTAGGAGGTCCGAAAAGAGAATTGCGCAGGGGCCGAAGACATCGATCCAGAAGAGCGCGGAGGGGTAGCTTCGCGTCTTTGAGGAAGAGGAACCACGATGAGTCACGCTCTGCTTCCCGCCGCGACCGAGGCCAGGGCGGCCGTTTCGGCCCTGTTTGAAAATGCTCCCCCTGTTCTGGTCGAGGTCCGGTTCCCCGGATGTGCCGCCTCCCCGGACTGGTATCTTTGCGACTCGGAGGAGCAGTTCGAGGCGGTCCTGGCGCGGCTCGGGCCGGGCGCCGAGTTGCGGCTCAGCAGTGTTTGGGATCTGAAGGACGTCAAAAGGGCGGTTCAGTTCCGCCGATGATCGTCGGGAGCGCCCATCAACGACGTGGAGGTCCGACTTATGTGGCTATTCGACGACCGCGCCGTGCCCGACCTGAAGACGCCCTTGCCCGGCCCGAAGGCGCGGGCGCTGCTCGCGCGCGACGAGCGCTTCATGTCGCCGTCGTACACGCGCGTCTACCCGCTGGTGTGCGCCCGCGGCAGCGGCGCCGTCATCGAGGACGTCGACGGCAACCTGTTCCTCGACTTCACCGCCGGCATCGCCGTCGCCGCGACCGGCCACTGCCACCCCCACGTCGTCGCCGCCGTCCACGACCAGGCCAGTAAGCTCATTCACATGTCCGGGACGGACTTTTACTACGAGCCGCAGATCGACCTCGCCCAGCGGCTTGCCGAGGCGGCGCCGGGGACGGCGCCGAAGCGCGTCTTCTTCACCAACAGCGGCGCCGAGGCCCTCGAGGCGGCGCTCAAGCTGGCGCGCTGGCACACCGGCCGCTCGCGCGCCGTCGCCTTCTTCGGCGCCTTCCACGGCCGCACCTACGGCGCCATGTCGCTGTCCGGCTCGAAGGTCGTCCACCGCCGCGGTTTCTCACCGCTCGTGCCCGACATCCACCACGTCCCGTTCCCGCGCGGCTGCACCCTCTGCGCGACCGCCGCCGACTGCGCCTGCGTCCGCAACATCGAGGACACGCTGCTGCGGCGCACGGCGCCGCCGGACGAGGTGGCGGCCATCTTCGTCGAGCCGATCCAGGGCGAGGGCGGCTACCACGTCCCGCCGCCGGGCTTCCTGCCGGCGCTGCAGGGCCTGTGCGAGCGGCACGGCATCCTCCTCGTCGCCGACGAGGTGCAGAGCGGCATGGGCCGCACCGGCAAGATGTTCGCCGTCGAGCACTGGGGCGTCGAGCCAGACATCCTCTGCCTCGCCAAGGGGATCGCCAGCGGCCTGCCGCTCGGGGCCATCGTCGCCAAGGATTCCGTGATGGACTGGCCCAGCGGCAGCCACGCCAGCACCTTCGGCGGCAACCCCGTCAGCTGCCGCGCCGCCCTGGCGACGATGGACCTCCTCGAAGGCGGCTACACCGCCAACGCCGCCGAGCGCGGCGAGCAACTGCGCCGGAGGCTGCGCGAGTTGAGGACGCGTCACGCCGGGGTCGGCGACGTGCGCGGCCTCGGGCTGATGACGGCGATGGACCTCGTCAAGGAAGACGGCTCGCCCGACCCGGCGCGGCGCGACGCCGTCATTCAGGACGCCTTCCACGCCGGACTCCTGCTGCTCGGCTGCGGCGACAGCGCCGTCCGCTTTTGCCCGCCGCTGTGCGTCACCGCCGCGCAGGTCGACGCAGCGGTGCGCCTGCTCGACGGCGTCCTGGCCCCGCGCGCGGAGGCCGTCGCGGTGTAGGTTGCGAAGCCGCAAGCGGCGACTTTAGGAGCTATAGTTCGGGAGCGGACCCTGCCGACTCATCACGAGGCCCGGACTCATGGCCAGACCCATCCCCGCCAACACCGACCTCCCGCGCGGCGCCAAGAACGGCGACCACGGCACCCTCAGCCGCCTGGCCGAGCTGGGCATCGAGCGGGTCGACGCGGAGGAACTGGCCGTCGGCGACCTCGACCGCTGGGACGACGCGGCGCCCGCCGGCGACGACGGGCTCAAGCGCGAGAACGCCCAGCTCCGCGACCAGATGGCCGAGCTGGAACGCCTCATGGCCGAGTTGAAGAACGAGGCGGAACAGGCTCTCGCCGACCAGCAGCGCGAGTTCGAGACGATCCTGGAAGAAAAGTCGGAACTGATCCGCAGCCTGCACCGCAAGCTCCAGGAGTCCCAGGACCGCCCCGCGCCCGCCGCCCCCGCCGCCGCGCCGCGCAACCTGCCCCGCGAGGAGGAACTGATGGCCCTCAGCGAGGAGTTGGAGCACGAGCGGGCGCAGCTCAAGGAGGACGAGGCGGCCCTGATGCAGCAGATGGGACATATGGAAGTGCAAATGTCGCGCGAGCGCGCCGAGTTGGCCCGGCAGCGCACCGAAATCCTGCGTTTGCAGAGCGAAATTCGCCACGAACTGGAGTTGGCCGCCCGCGACGCCGCCCTGCGCGAGCGCCTCGCCCCGCTGCAGCGCCGCCAGCAGGACATCGCCCGCCGCGTCGGCACCGCACCGGCGCCGCCAGGCAAGTCGCAGCCGGTCCCGCAAGACGTCCTTCCCGAGGAAGAGGCGGCTGCCCCCGAGCCGGCGGTGCGCAAGGACAGCGGCATCCTCCGTCGCCTGTTCGGCTAAGACAGCCGCGCCTCGAACGCGCGCAGCCCATCACGATACACGTCGCGCCACGCCGGGTTCGGCGCCACCGCCGCGCGGAACTTCACCATCACCGCCACCGCGTCGGCGACCGTGAACGGCGCGTCCTCGCCGCTCTGTTTGCGCAGGTTGTTCTCCAGCGCCGCCAGCGCCGTCACCGCCGCCCCGAGCGCCGGCCCCTCGAACGACTGCAACCGCTCCAACGGACGATCCAGTACCGTCGCCAGGATCTCGCACATCAGGTCGCTGCGGGCGATGCCGCCCGACACCGTGACGCGCGTCACCGTCTGCCCCGCCGCCTCGTGCTCGCGCACGCCGAGCGCGATCAGGTACGCCAACGCCTCCAGCGCCGCGCGGAACTTCACGCCTCCTTGAGACGGTTCCGACGGCAGCCAGCCGAAGCGCGGCGACGTCACGCCGCGCGACGGCTCCGGGTAGACGAACGGCGTTACGCACACGCCGCCCGACCCGGCCGGGCAGGCGCGGGCGTCGCGCTCCAGCGCCTCCCAGTCGGGGCGCGGGCCGACGACCTTGTCGAGGAACTGGGCGCCGTTGTTGTAGCAGCGCATCCACAAATACGGACCCCAGTTGAGGCGCATGGCGTCGAGCGTCCCCGACGCCGGCAGTTGCCCCGACGACGAGTTGACCACCGCCGAGTTGCCGAGGATGACCGCCACCTGACCGGCGTCGACGGCGCCGCCGCCCACGAGGCCCGCCTGCTGGTCGTCCGACGTCGGGAAGAGGATCGGCCGCGCCGCCGCGTCGAGCCCGACCTCCACCGCCAGCGACGCCGACAGCGGGCCGACCGGCTCGTCCTGGTCGACGACGCGCGGCAATTGGTCCCACGCCAACTCGCGATACTCCGGATTGGCCAGGGCGTCGAGCATTGGCCGGCACCACTCCTTGGTCCGCAGATCCATCAGCCCCGTCGAGGCGGCGGCGGAGACGCTGCACACGTCGTAGTTGCCGGTGAGGGCGCCGGCGGCGAGGGAGCCGTGCGGCAGGACGCGGTCGGTGCGCTCCCAGTCGGCGGCGGACAGCGTCTCCTCGTCCTTGACGAGGTGGCTGAGCGTGTAGCGGACGGCCCACGGCCCGCCGATCAACTCCTTCACGCGCTCCTGCCCGCCGAGGCGTTCCAGGCCCTTCGCGTGGTAAGCGGCGAGGCTGTGGTCGTTCCAGCAGATGGCGCGGCGCACCTGCACGCGGTCGAGGTCGACGCGGCCGGCGGTGTGGTGCGTCGCCGAGACGCCGCCGGCGACCCAGTGCGTCAGCCGCCCCAGGTCGCGCAGCCGCGCGGCGATCGAGCGGGTGCTGGCTCGGGCCTGGCCTTCGAGTTGCATTAGGTTCAACTCGGAGACGCCGCCCTCGGTCCACAGGTCGGTCGGCAGACGCACCTCGGCGAGCGTCTTGCCGCTGAGGTCGAAGGCGAGGCACTTGACGGCGCCGGTGCTGAAGTCCCAGCCGGTGAGGACGCTGTCGGGGTCGACGCTGCGAAGGGGCTCGGCCACGGTCGTTCGCTCCCGGGTCGGGGTGTCGGGCGGACTGCGGCTGTTGTACCGCGCCCCGCGCCGCCGAACAATCGCCCCATACAATACCCTCCTCCCGTCGCCCGCGACAAAGGAGTCAGCATGAACGCGAAGGACGTCATCAAGACGGCCCTGGTCGAGACCCGGAACATCCTCAATTGGTATCTGTCCGACCTGTCGGACGCGGACTTCCTGGTGCGGCCGGTGCCGGGCGCGAACCACACGGCCTGGCAGATGGGCCACTTGATCCAGTCGGAGGGCCACCTGCTGCGCAAGACTCTCCCCGACGCGGTCTACCCCGAGCTGCCGGCCGGGTGGAAAGAGAGATACACGAAGGAGACGTCCACCGCCGAATCGCCGCAGGGCTTCCTGAGCAAGGCGGAGTACCTCGACCTGTTCGGCAAGACGCGCGAGGCGACGCTGGCCAACCTGGCGAAGCTGCCCGACGCCGACCTCGACCGGCCGACCCCCGGCGACATGGCGAAGTTCGCGCCGACCGTGGGGGCGATGTTCCTGCTGCTGGGGACGCACACGATGATGCACGCCGGGCAGTTCACGGTCGTGCGCCGCAAGCTCGGCAAGCCGGTGCTGTTCTAACCCGACCCCTTCCGCCGCTTGCGGCTTCGCACTTTGCGAGGCCGCGAGCGGCGCTGCGGTTCCCACCATGACCCCCCCCCCCACCGCGCCCCCCGAACACAACATGACCGGCCAGGACTTCGGCGACCGCCGTCACTTCCGCTACGCCGGCCCGCCGATCCTCGACATCCACGCCCACGTCTTCCAGACGCGGCCCGACGACCCGCCCAACGGCCCGCCGAAGGGGACCGGCCCCGGCGCCAACATCGATCAAGCCGTGACGATGCTCGACGTCGCCGCCGAGTTCGGCATTACGCGCACCTACAGCATGGCGCCGCCGGACGACATTGCGCTCCTCCGCGAGCGCCTCGGCGACCGCATCGCCTTCAACGGCATGATGAACAAGAAGAGCCTCGACGAGCCGGACGACGTCGCCTACCGCCTGCTCGACCGCTACCTGGAGCAGGGCGTCGAGATCATCAAGTTTTGGGCGGCGCCGCGCGGCCGCGAGCGCGGCCTGATCGTCGACGCCCCGTGGCGCGTCGAGGCGGCCAAAAGGGCCATCGCCGCCGGCGTGAAGGTCTTCATGGTCCACGTCGGCGACCCCGACGTCTGGTTCCGGACGGTCTACACCGACGCCGCGAAGTACGGCACCAAGCCCGAGCAGTACGTCGGCCTCGAACGCCTGATGACGATGTACCCCGAGGCGGCCTGGATCGGCGCCCACATGGCCGGCGACTCGGAGCACCCCGACCATTTGGAGGAGTTGCTGGAGCGCTATGCGAATTTTTACCTCGACACCAGCGCGACGAAGTGGGTGGTGCGCGAGGTGTCGCCGCGGCGCGAGGCGATCCGGGCGCTGGTGTGCCGCCACCCGACGCGCTTCCTGTTCGGCGTCGATTTGGTGACGCGGCACCACCTGCCGCGCGAACATTACGTCAGCCGCTACTGGTGCCAGCGGACGCTCTGGGAGAGTGCCTGGGAGGGCCGCAGCCCCATCGCCGACCCGGACTACAAGCCGGCCGAGGGCGAGCCATCGACGCCGATGCTCCGCGGCGTCAACCTGCCGGCGGACGTGCTGGAGCAGGTCTACCACGGCAACGCGAAGCGGCTGATGGGGCGGTGAACGGCGAGTACGCTCGGTTCGGCACTCACGCGCTCTCGGCGGCTCGCGAGGACTCCCGCCGGCGCTGAAGTTCTTCGCGGCCGGGGCCGCTCTGCGGCAAGGCCGCCTGCCGCCCGACCTCCGCGCGGCAGGCGGCGACGTAGGCGTCAATTTCCCCCTTATTTTTCCCGTAATAGTCGATAACCCGGCCGACCTCCTCGGGCGTCAGGGTCGGGAACTGTTCGAGCAGCATTTCGGGCGAATAACCCTCGTTGTAATACATGACGACGTGATACAGTCCGATTCGGTGGCCCGCGAGGACGATTTGGCCGTGCGGCCATTCGGACAGGAAGTCGGGAAGATTCATGGCGCGATTCTCCTCACTTGACGTTCCCCGGTATCATAACCGAACGCGCCTCGCGCTCGCAAACTCGTCTTGCCCCGTTTCGCCCGCCTCGGCTATCATCCGCCCCTGCCTACCGTGCGGCCACGACCGCCGCGGCCCGGCCGTCTCAGGACGAGAAGAAAGGACGGGAGCTTCGTGCCCACCACCATCCGGCAGTTGGCGGCGTTGGTCCGCGGCCAGGTCCACGGCGACAGCGACCTGCTTGTCGAGGCGGCCCGGCCCCTCGACGACGCCGGGCCCGGCGACATCACCTTCGCCGAGCACGAGCGCTACCTCGCGCGCCTCCACGCCAGCGGCGCCGCCGCCGCCGTCGTCCCCGCCGCCCTGCCGACCAACGGCCTCACCGTCATCCGCGTCGCCGACCCGCTCGCCGCCTTCGTGGCCATCGCCCGCCATCTGCACGGCCGCCCCGAGCCGCCGCCGCTCGGCGTCGACGCGCAGGCCTTCGTCGACCCGACCGCCGAACTCGGCCCCGACGTCAGCGTCCACCCGTTCGCGAGTGTCGGCGAGGGGTCCGTCCTCGGCGCCCGCTGCGTCATCCACTGCGGCGCCCGCGTCGGCCGCTTCTGCACTCTCGGCGACGACGTCGTCCTCCACCCCAACGCCGTCCTGTACGACGACACCGTCCTGGGCGACCGCGTCATCGTCCACGCCAACGCCGTCCTCGGCGCCGACGGCTTCGGCTACCGGCTCCGCGACGGCCGCCACGCCAAGGTGCCGCAACTGGGCCGCGTCGAGGTCGGCGACGACGTCGAGGTCGGCGCCGGCACCACCATCGACCGCGGCACCTTCGGCCCGACGCGGGTCGGCGCGGGGACGAAGATCGACAACCTGGTGCAGATCGGCCACAACTGCCGCATCGGCCGGCACAACTTGATTGTCAGCCAGGTCGGCATCGGCGGCTCGAGCCGCACCGGCGACTACGTCGTCATCGCGGGGCAGGCGGGCATCGCCGACCACGTCGCGCTCGGCGACGGCACCGTCATCGGCGCCCAGAGCGGCGTCGCGCGCGACGTCGCCGCCGGCGAGCGCGTCCTCGGCGCCCCGGCCACGGCGGAGCGCGACCAGAAGCGGATCTTCCTGTGCCTGGAGAAGCTCCCCGACATGCGCCGCGACCTGCGCCACCTCAAGCGGCACCTCGGGATCGAGGACGGCGAATGAGCGCGGCGAGCGACCGCTCCGTTGACGCCCCCCCCGTCGGCCTCCTCGCCGGCTGGGGCCGTTTCCCCCTCGCCTTCGCCGCGAAGGCGCGCGCCGCCGGCCTGCGCGTCGTCTGCGTCGGCCTGCGCGACCACGCCGACCCGGCGCTGGCGGGGCTCGTCCACCGCTTCACCTGGTCGCGGCCGGCCCGGCTCGGCGGCATGATCCGCTTCTTCAAGCGTGAGGGCGTGACGAGCGCCGTGATGGCCGGCAAGGTCCACAAAGCCGACATCCTTTATAAGCCGTGGAAGTGGATCTTTCTCGTACCCGACTGGCGGACGGTGCGCGTCTGGTTCAGCCGCCGGCGCGACAACAAGGACGACACGATCCTGCTGCGCGTCGTCGAGGAGTTCGCCGCCGAGGGCATCCGTTTCACCTCCGCCCTGGACCTTTGCCCGGAGTTGCTCGTGACGCCCGGAGTGCTGACGCGCCGCCGCCCGACCGCCCGCGAGGAGCAAGACATCGCCTTCGGCTGGCGGCTGGCCCGCGACATGGGCCGCCTCGACGTCGGGCAGAGCGTCGCCGTCAAGGAGCGGGCGGTGCTGGCCGTGGAGGCGATCGAAGGGACCGACCGCATGATCGCCCGCGCCGGCGAGTTCTGCCGCGCCGGCGGGTTCGTCGTCGTCAAGGTGGCCAAGCCGCGGCAGGACATGCGCTTCGACGTGCCGGCCGTCGGCGTCGCGACGGTCGAGGCGATTCGCCGCGCCGGCGGCAAAGTGCTGGTCGTGGAGGCCGACCGGACGATCCTCCTCGACCAGGCGGAGACGGTCGCGCTGGCGGACCGCCACGGCCTCAGCATCGTGGCTCTGAGCGAGGCCGAGGCGCTGCGTTTGCCCGCCTGAGACGCGGTTGACGGGCGCCGGCGCGACCGCTACGATACTCCTATCTCCCACCCGGCCCCTTAGCCAAGTGGTAAGGCAGTGGATTGCAAATCCGCCATCCCCGGTTCGAATCCGGGAGGGGCCTCTTCCTCTCACCGCGTCGCCATCAGCCTCAACCCGTCGCCAACCTTCTGTAGTGGCAGGACGTGCGGCCTCGTCGCCGGATGAATCGCCGCCCGATCCGTCTCGCCGCACCTCATCCGGTCGCGTCCGGGATCAGCCGTCTGTGCAAATCCTGTGCAAACCGACCTCCCACCCTGTCGCTCACATCTCCTCCTGGCCGGCTTGCGGCGGGTCATCGCGAGGCAGGATGCTGGGCAGTTTCCTGACGCTACCGGCGAGGTTCTGGAGGCTGACGTGCATGGGGCGGGCGGTCAGCGCCGGCGTCGAATGTCCCGCCAGTTCCTGCGCCGTCCGCAGATCCACAGTCAGGAGGCGGGTGACGAAGCCCTCGGTGGCGCCGTCGCCGTAGCTCGTCTGCATGGCGCCGACGGAGGTGTCGATCAGCCGTTGTCCTTGTCTGTCGAGGAGCCTCCCGGTAGCACCTTCGAGGCGGAGGCGGACAGCCAGCCGCCCTTGGCGGCTGTGGCCATTAGTGGGTGAGTCGTGGTACGATACTGGTGGTGGGAATATCTCCGCCCAGATGCCCACAGGACGATGAACTGGCCTCCGGTGCCGGTCCCTGGCTCGGAGTTGGCGCGGTGAACCGAAAACAGTGGCAGAAAGTCGCCAAGGAGCAGCTCAAGGATGCCAAAGTCCTGCTCGGGCGGAAGCGCTGGGCGGCGGCCTACTACATGAGTGGGTACGTCATCGAGTGCGGGCTGAAGGCTTGCCTGCTTCGCCACCTGGGCGAGTCCGACGCGGTCTTCGGCGACGAGAAGTACCTCAAGCGCCTGGCTGACTGCTGGACGCACGATCTCGCGAAGCTGGTCAGTTTGGCCGGGTTGGAGGCGGACTTCGGGGTCGCGCGTGGCGCGAACCCGGCTCTGGGCGATTACTGGCGCGTGGTGAAGGACTGGAAGGAAACCTCCCGGTACGTCGAGACGAGGCCCGAGCGGGAAGCCAGGACGATGTTCGACGCGGTCAGCCACAACCCGAATGGCACTGCCATAGGCCCTAACGCTTTTTGCCGGAACGCTTTGCGTTCTGGCCCAGTTTCCGGCGTGCCTGGGCGCGGGGTTCCTTCAACTTCGGGTAGTTCTTCGGCCGCCTCTTGACGGCCCGGGGTTCGTAGCGG
>JBBROG010000034.1:0-41800 GCA_038229635.1 Gemmatales bacterium | reverse complement strand
GCCCCGCGCGCCGCGGCGCTGGTGTTTCAGGAGATCGTCCTGCGCGAGCAGGCGGGCGAAGCACCCGATATCGAGGAGTATCAAAAGCGCTTTCCTGGACTGGTCGAACATCTGGGCTGCCTCATCCGGGACGACCTGGGCAGTTCCCTCGCGGTCACGGTGCCCGACTCGGCGGCGCCCGACGCCGCCCCGCCGTCGCCGAGCCTCGGCGACTATGAACTGCTGGAAGAGGTCGGTCGCGGCGGCATGGGCGTCGTCTACAAGGCGCGGCACCTGCGCCTCGGCCACATCGTCGCCTTGAAGCTGATCCGCGCCGGCGAACAGGCGTCGGCCGACGACCTGCGCCGCTTTCGCCTGGAGGCGGAGACGGCGGCGCGGCTGCGGCACCCGGCCCTCGTCGCGGTCCACGACGTCGGCGAGGCCGACGGCCGCGTCTACTTCGCGATGGACTTCCTCGAAGGGCGCAGCCTCGCCGTCCGGCTGCGCAAGGAGCCGCTGCCGCCCGCCGACGCCGCCCGATGTGTGCGGACGCTGGCCGGGGCGGTGCAGTACGCCCACGAGCAAGGCGTTCTGCACCGCGATCTGAAGCCGGCCAACGTGCTCCTCGACGGCGACGGCCGGCCGTACATCACCGACTTCGGCCTGGCGAAGCGGCTGGCGGGCGGCGAAGCGCTGACGGCGACGGGGCAGACCCTGGGCACGCCGGCGTACATGGCTCCGGAGCAGGCGTCGGGGAGCCGCGGCGCGGTCGGCCCCGCCAGCGACGTCTACGGCCTCGGCGCCATCCTCTACGAGTGCCTCACGGGTAAGCCGCCGTTCGAGGCGGCAACGCCTTTCGACATTCTCGCCCAGGTCGCGTCGTCCGAACCCGCCCCGCCGCGCTCTCACAACTTGGCGGTGCCGCGCGACCTCGAAACGATCTGCCTGCGCTGCCTCCAGAAAGAACCGGCCCGCCGCTACGCTTCGGCGCGGGCTTTGGCCGACGACCTGGGCCGCTTCCTCGACGGCCGGCCGGTGCTGGCGCGGCCCGTGAGCCAGGCCGAGCGGCTCGGACGCTGGTGTCGGCGCAACCCGGTCGTGGCGCTCCTGACGACGACGGCGGTCGTCCTGCTCGCCGGCTTCGCCTTCGTGTCGTACCGACGCGCGCAGGACCGCCAGTATGAGACCCTGTTGCAAAAGGCCCAGCTGGCGCGCGTGCCGCCGAGGCAGGGCGAGTGGTCGGAGACGGCCTGGAAACACGTCGCCGAGGCGGCCCGCTTTCGCCGCGACGTCGTGGTGCGGACGCAGGCCGCCGCCGTCCTCAACGGGCTGGACGCTCCCTTCGATTTCAGACGGAGCGGCTGGGAAGCGTCCTCGGTCGCCTTCGACCCCTCCGGCCGTTGGCTGCTGCTCGGCGGCACGGACGCCTCCGGAAAGTGGCCCGCCAAGGAGGCGCGGTTGCTCGATACGGAGAATAAAGAGATCGTAAATTTCGGCTTGCCGGGAGCCGGCCCGGTGACGTTTATCGGCGAGACGCCCGTGCAGGTCGTGCCCGACAAGGAGGGCGGTCTGACGATTTGGGACGTGAGCCGCGGCAGGGCGGTACGCTCTCTCCGGCCGATTCCCGAAGGCGCGGGCGGCGCCGTGCCGTCGGTCGCGCGCGGCCTCTTGGGATTGCCCGTCGTGACCGTGACGGAAGGCGGGGCGTGGGTCGCGGCCGCCTTTGCCGGCGCCCCGGGGTCCCGGGTGGTCGTCTGGAACGGAGCCACCGGCGAGCCGCGCTTCCAGGTGCCGCTTGCCGCCACGGCGCTGGCCCTTGCCCCTGACGGGACCGTCCTCGCCGCGGGAGACGAAGGCGGCAACCTCTCCGTCTGGCGACTGGCGACGAGCCAACGCGAGGCGACGTTCCAGGCGGCGCGAGACCGCATCACCAGCCTGGCCTTCCGGCCGGACCTTCGTCAACTCGCCGTCGGCGACGGCGCCGGGGCCGTCACGCTCTGGGACTGGCGCGAGCGGCGCTCCGTCTTCTGCCCCGGCACGGGAGACGGCGTGTTCGCCCTCGTCTACAGCGCGGACGGGACGACGCTCGTGTCCGCCGGCCGTGGCGTCCCGAAGGTGTGGGACACGGCCACGGGGCGCCGGCTCCTCGACCTGAATGGGTGGGACTTCGCGGCCGGCCTGGCCTTCTCGCCCGACGGAGAGCGGCTCGCTCTCTGTTCGGTGCGCGGCTTCATAGAGGGGGGGACGACCGTCTTCCTCCTGAAGGACGACCGGGGCATCCGGACGCTGCGGGGGCTCACCGGGCGGGTGGCGCGGGTCTGCTTTTCGCCCGACGGCGGGCGCCTGGCGGCGTATTCGCGGCCGCGCGAGGTCGGCGTCTGGGAGACCGCGACGGGCCGCTTGCTCGCCGCGCTCGACGGGCCGGACGCGGAGACGGAGGAGAACGTCGACTTTGCCTTCGGCCCCGGCGGGGAGCAACTGGCGTGCTCCGGCCGCGGCGAAACCCGTTTATGGGACCTAAAAACACAGAAAATCCGGGATTCTTGGCGGATGCCCGAGGGCCTCGTGGACCGCGTCCGGGTGCGTCCCGACGGCCGACTCGTCCTGTTCCGTGCCGAGCGTGAGAAGGCCGCGGGAACGTGGACGCATTCCCTCCGCGAACTCTTGCCGGGAGGAAAAGAGCGACTGCTGTCCGAGGGCCGCGAGTTCGGCGGCCGCGTCTTCGACGCGACGGCGACGCCCGACGGCGGCCTGTTCATCGCCGTGGGCCGGGCCGCTGAGGAGGCGAGCCACGTCATCCGGGCCTACGACGGGACGACGGGAAAGGAGCGCTGGAAACAGCCTTCGGGGCAGACGGCGAACTACGACAATATCTACCTCGACCCGGAGGGGCGGCTCCTGGTCGGTGCCTATCCGGGTCTGCTGCGCGACGCGGCGACGGGCGCCAGGGTGGAGGAAGGTCCCTTCGCCCGGGGGATCCCGGGGCCGGCGGCGCGCTTTTCCCTTGTCCCATGCTCTGACGAGGATTCGTTGCGCGATTATCCGGGATTCGCCCTCCTGCTGCCGCCGAACCCCGCCGCGGTGATCGGGCTGGGCATCAACACGCGGCCCGTCTTCCGGCCCGAGTGCAGCCGCGACGGCCGGTGGATCGCCTGGGGCAACGAGGACGGCAGCGTCAGCCTCTGCGACCTGCCGCTGCTGCGCCAGCGTCTGCGCGCCGCGGGACTGGATTGGTGATGGTGAAGCCGGCGGGGACGGGCAGCCCGATGAGGCACATTTCGGCGAGGTTGGCGCCCTTGCCGCCGAGGAGTTCCTTCATCTTGCCGTTGCCGTCGGCCGCCTTGCCGCCGAAGAAGTAGACGTACTTACTCATGAAGAAGATCCCTGATGTTCCGCCCCCCGTCGCGCCGGCGGGCCGTTGTCGCGTCTCGTCTTGCGGACGGCGATGGGGGAAATGTACGGACCGGCGTGGGGAGCGTCAAAGGGAGCGGAGGGCGGTCCGGCGGCCCTCCGCTTCGCGCCCGGAGGACGGGAGGGAGCTATCGATCCGGCTTGAACTTCCGCCGGACGGAGCTTACTATGGAAAAGGAGGATTTTGTCAGTGAGGCGCGGGAAAGACAGGTTCCTCATGCCAGGGAGGCATGGCCGATGAAGGTGGCGGTCATGGAAATCTGCAGCGTTTACAAAGACGGCGAAGAAGAAGCGCAGCGCTACAAGTGGATCGAGAGCGAGAAGGCCGGCTGCGACCTGGGGGAGCCGGCCATCTGTCGGTGGGTGAAAGACCACTGGTGCGGCTACCTGCGCGCCCGTTGGGTGGAGCATCTGCAAGGCAAGCGCTTCTGGGTCGAGCTCGACCGCGGCGACTTCGGCCTGCTCCAGCGACGCTTCCAGGAACAGTCCGTCCTCCTCGACCGCATCCTCGACCGCCTCAAAGCCGGGCAGGAAAACCTCCACATCATCCTCTGGGCCCAGGACTGGGGCGTCCCTCCCGAGCAAGTCCTCGAGATCCTCGAAGCCCTCGACATCAACAGCCGACGCCTCGCCCACCGCTTCGACCCCTGAGCCTCCCCCTCCTTTTCTTCCCCCGTCACGAATGCTTCCGGAACCCTGCGTAAGACGCTCGGGGAATTGACATCCGCCCACTTGTTTCCTACAGTTATCTCATCTCTTGTCCTTGAGGATCCCGGCGTGACCGCTTCCCCGTCCCTCCCCTTGACGACCCTCGCCATTCGCGCGGCGCAGGGAGTGCGCCCCGTCCGGGTCGTCGTCGTGAGCGAGGGTTAGTGCCGGGGCTTTTCCGCGTACACCGAGTGCATCGGACCGGCCCTGAGGCGCGACGCTTCGGGGTTTTTTCGTTGAGATTCATCTATGGCGCGCATCCAGGTTTACGACACCACGCTCCGCGACGGCAGCCAGGGCGAGGGCGTCAACTTCTCCTTGCAAGACAAGCTCCTCGTCACGCGGCGCCTCGACGACCTCGGCGTCGATTTCATCGAGGGCGGTTATCCGCTGTCGAACCCGAAGGACTTCGAGTACTTCCGGGAGGTCCGTAAGCTGTCGTTGCGCCACGCCAAGGTCGTCGCCTTCGGCATGACGCGCCGCAAAGGCGTCCGCCCCGAGGACGATACCTGCCTCAAAGCCCTGCTCGACGCCGAGGCGCCGGTCATCACGATCGTCGGCAAGACGTGGGACCTGCACGTCAAGGAAGTCCTCGGCACGACGCCGGAGGAAAATCTGCGCATGATCGCCGACTCGGTGGCCTACTGCCGCTCGCAGGGGCGTGAGGTGTTTTACGACGCCGAGCACTTCTTCGACGGCTACGAGGCCAACCCCGAGTACGCCTTGCAAACGCTGCGCGCGGCCGAGTCGGCGGGGGCGGCGGTCGTCATCCTGTGCGACACCAACGGCGGCAGCATGCCCGAGGAGGTCGCCGAGCGCGTCGGCCGCGCCCGCCAGGCGCTGGGCTGCGCCCTCGGCATCCACACGCACAACGACTGCGACCTCGCCGTCGCCAACACCCTCGCCGCCGTCGCGAACGGCGCCACGCAGGTGCAGGGCACCGTCAACGGCATCGGCGAGCGCTGCGGCAACGCCGACCTGGTGAGCATTATCGCCAATCTCGCCCTCAAATACGGCCACGAAGTGCTGCGGCCCGAGAGCCTGCGCCGCCTCACGGAAGTGTCGCGCTACGTCTACGAGACGGCGAATATGAATTTTCGCGGCGGGCAGCCGTTCGTCGGCGCCAGCGCCTTCGCCCACAAGGGCGGAATGCATACACACGCGGTCGCCAAAGTCAGCCACAGCTACGAGCACGTCGACCCGGCCCTTGTCGGCAACGAGCGCCGCTTCCTGGTGAGCGAACTGTCGGGGCAGTCGACGATCCTGGCGAAGACGACGCGCTACGCCCTCGACCAGGACAAGGCGCTCATGGGCAAGATCCTCGGCCGCGTGCAGGATCTCGAACACGAGGGGTACGAGTTTGAGGCCGCCGAGGCGTCGTTCGACATCCTCGTCAAGAAGGAGGCTGGGCTGTACCGGCCGAAGTTCCAGCGGCTCGTCTACCGCGTCAACGTCGAGGTGGACGGCAAGGGCCTGCCGGTGACGGAAGCGACCGTGAAAGTGCGCGTCGGCGACGACGTGATGCACACCGTGAGCGAGGGCGACGGCCCGGTGAACGCGCTGGACGGCGCCCTGCGCAAGGCGCTGCTGTCGTTCTACCCGCGCCTCGCCGAGGTGCAGCTGGCCGACTACAAGGTGCGCGTCGTCAACGCGCGGGCGGGGACGGCGGCGCGGGTGCGCGTCGTCATCGAGTCGCGCGACGGCTCCGACGTGTGGGGCACGGTCGGCGTCAGCGAGAACATCATCGAGGCGTCGTGGCTCGCCCTGGGGGACTCCATCGAGTACAAGTTATTCAAGGACGAGGAGAAAACCGTCTAACCAGCCCGAAGCGCCAGCGAGGGCGCATCCCTCCCTCGCTGGCGCTTCGGGCTGGTCGGGAGAGCCTGCCATGTCCAAGGCGAACAGGTGTCGGAGGTGCAAGGCCAAGCTCGGGCCGTCGGTGAACGCGTTGATCGTCTGCCGCGACCCGGAGGCGCGCAAGCACGTCCCCAAGGGCATGCCGGTGCCGCCGCCGGGCGTCGAGGAGATGATCGTGGAGCTGCGCCGCTGCGAGAAGTGCGGCTACGCGGAGTTCGTCGACCCCGAATTCGACATTCCCGACCCGCTGGGATAATTCAAGGACCCCGCCGTCATGCCGACCGAGCTCTCCAAGCAGTACGACCCGCGCGAGGCGCAGCAAAAATGGCTCGCCCTGTGGGACGAGCGCGGTTACTTCCACGCCCGCCCGGACGAGAACTGCGAGCCGTTCTGCGTCGTCATCCCGCCGCCGAACGTCACCGGCGCCCTGCACATGGGCCACGCGCTGAACAACACGCTGCAAGACGTGCTGGTCCGCTGGCGGCGCGTCCAGGGGTACGACGCCCTGTGGATGCCCGGCACCGATCACGCCGGCATCGCCACGCAGGCGGTGGTCGAGAAGCGCGTCCGCGAGGAGGAAGGCAAGTCGCGCCACGACCTCGGCCGCGAGGAGCTAGTCGCGCGCATCTGGCGGTGGAAGGACCAGTACGAAGCCCGCATCCTCGGCCAGCTAAAGCAACTCGGGGCGAGTTGCGACTGGGCACGGACGCGCTTCACGCTCGACGAGGTGTGCAGCCGCGCCGTGCGCCAGACCTTCTTCGCCATGTTTCGCGACGGCTACATTTTCCGCGGCAAGCGCCTCGTCAACTGGGACGCGCAACTCCAGACGTCGGTGGCCGACGACGAGACGTACACAGAGAACGTCCAGGGCGGTTTCTGGACCTTCAAATATCCTGTGAAGGGGACGGGTGAGTTCATCCGCTTCTCGACGACGCGGCCCGAGACGATGCTCGGCGACACGGCGGTGGCGGTCCACCCGAGCGACCCGCGCTACCAGCACCTGATCGGCAAGCTGGTGACGATCCCGCTAGTGGGGCGAGACATCCCCATCATCGCCGACGGCCTGCTCGTCGACCCGGCGCTCGGCACCGGCTGCGTGAAGGTGACGCCGGCGCACGACCCGAACGACTACGCCTGCGGCCTGCGGCACAAATTGCCGATGATTAACATCCTCAACGCGGACGGAACCATCAACAAGGAAGGCGGCAAGTACGCCGGCCTGGAGCGTTCCGTCGCGCGCGACGAAGTGACGAAGGACATGGAAGCGCTCGGCCTGTTCGAGGGGCGCGAGGACCGCGCGATCCCGCTGAAGTTCAGCGACCGCAGCAAGACGTCCATCGAGCCGCTGCTGTCGGATCAGTGGTTCGTGAAGATGGCCGACCGCGACGACGGCAAACCCGGCTTCGCGCAGACCGCGATGGACGCGGTCACGTCGGGGAAGGTAAAGATCTTCCCGGAGCGCTACGCCAAGTCGTACCTCGACTGGCTCGGCGAGAAGCGCGACTGGTGCATTAGCCGGCAATTGTGGTGGGGGCACCGCATTCCGATCTGGTACGTCCGCTGTCCCGAGGAGGCGCTGACGACGGCGTTCGCCGGCCGGCAGGATGTGACCTGGCGGCGCGACGAAGACAACGATCAGTGGCTCGTCTGCGCCTTGGAGGATCTTCCGGACGACGTTCTCGGCCCGCAGTACCCGCTGCGCCGCGACCCGGACGTCCTCGACACCTGGTTCAGCTCAGCCCTCTGGCCGCACTCGACGCTCGGCTGGCCGGATTCGACGCCGGAGCTGCGCCACTACTACCCGACGAGCGTCCTCGTCACCAGCCGCGACATCATCACGCTCTGGGTGGTGCGCATGGTCATCACGGGGCTGTACAACGTCGGCGACGTGCCGTTCCGCCACGTTTACATCCACCCGAAGATACTCGACGGCTTCGGCGAGACGATGAGCAAGATGAAGGGCAACGGCGTCGACCCGCTCGACATCATCGAGTTGTACGGCGCCGACGCACTGCGCTTCGGCATGGTTCACCTGGCGACGGAGAACCAGGACAGCAAGCTGCCGGTGTCGAACGTCTGCCCCCATTGCGGGGCGCTCGTGTCCGTCAAGCGCGAGCACATGTACCTGCGGACGAAGAAGCTCACCTGCCCGGAGTGCAAAAAGGCGTTCCGGCCGGGCGGTCCGTGGCCGAGCCCCGACCCCGAACTGCCGACGGCGAAGCAGGGCTCGGAGAAGTTCGAGCAGGGCCGCAACTTCGCCAACAAGCTGTGGAACGCCGCCCGCTTCCTGCTGCTGAACCTGGAGGGCTACACGCCAGGCGCCCTACGCCTGGAGGAACTGCCCACCGAGGACCGCTGGATTCTCAGCCGCCTGGCGACGACGACGAAGGAAGTGACGGAACATCTGGAGGGCTTCCACTTCAGCGACGTGGCGCGGGCGGTCTACGACTTCACCTGGTCGGAGTTCTGCGACTGGTACGTCGAGATGAGCAAGGGCCGGTTGCGCGACGAGGCGAGCCGCCCACAGGCGCAGCGCGTCCTCGCCGGCGTCCTCGACACCATTTTACGTCTGGTGCATCCGGTGATGCCCTTCGTCGCCGAGTCGATCTGGCAGGCGCTGGGCGAGGCGGCGTTCGAGCGCGGCCTGCCGTCGCCGGAGCCGTCGCCGGAGAGCGTCGTCATCGCCCCGTGGCCGTCGTTCCCCGCGGAATGGCGCGACGCGGCGACGGAGAAGCGTATTGCCCGTATGCAGGATCTGGTGCGGGCGGTGCGCGAGATCCGCAACCGCTACGGCGTCGATACGAAGACTCCGGTGGACGTGCTGGTGCGCTGCGACGACGCCCTGGCGGGCGACTTCCGGCGGCTAGAGCCGTTCGTCAAGACGTTGGCGAACGTGGGGACTTTGGAGTGCGGGCCGTCGGTGACGAAGCCACCGCAGTCGGCGGGCACCGTGCATCCCGAGTTCGAGGGCTACGTGTCGCTGCGCGGCCTGATCGACCCCGAGGCCGAGGCGAAGCGCGTCGAAAAGCAGATCGCCGAGAAGCGCAAGCACCTGCAAGCGACGCAGGGGAAACTGTCGAACGAGAGCTTCGTGAGCAAGGCGCCGCCGGAGGTGGTCGAGCAACAACGAGCCCTCGTCGCCGAGTTACAGGGTCAAATCCAGGTGCTGGAGGAGAACCTGCGCGAGTTGCGGCAGGGATGAGGGGGTAGGATGGGAAGGGAGACGTCCCTTCCCTGTCGCCGCCGACTCTTGCGGAATAAGGTAACGCGCCATGATCCGACTCAAAGGCACGGTCAAGGACAACGTCATCGTCCTCGACGAGGGCGTTCGGCTGCCGGAAGGCGCGGAGGTCGAGGTCCGCGTCCGGACGAGGAAACGAAGGCTCGACGCCGCCATCGAGCGCGTGCAGACCAACCCGATTCTCCGATACATTGGCATTGACGACGTGATGGCGGAGGATAAACAGGAGCGAGAGGAGCGGGGAGGATTGGGCGAATGACCGCTCGCGTACCGACTCTGCTCGTGGACGCGAGCGTCGTCGTGAAGTGGAAGTTGCGAGCCGAGCCTCACGCCGCGGAGGCCGTGGAACTGTTACTCGACTGGCAACACGGGATGTTCGACTTGTGCGCTCCCGATCAACTAACCGGGGAAGTCATGAGCGCCGTTCTGTCCGCGCTCAGGAAGAAACGCCTGTCCGAGGACGAAGCGAGAGAGGTCATACGCGATCTCCTTTCGTTTCCCTTCCACCTCTACAAGGCAACTCGTCGCGTCGTCCTCGAGGCGTTCGAGATCGGCCGCCGACATCAACAGAGGGGTTACGATTGCATTTATGTAGCTCTCGCGGGTCGAAAAGGCGCTGACTTCTGGACCGGCGACCAGCGCCTCTGCAACGCCCTTCACCACCACTTTCCCCTCGTCCGCTGGATCGGAACCTACCGGCGCCTGCGACCTTGACGTCACGCGGTCGTGGTCACGCCGTTGCATGTGTTTCATGCCTTTCCAGGGTTTCATGAAACGACGTTGTAAGGGGCAGGTCGCCCGGCCCCGGTCTAGCGACCGTCCGTCACGTCCCACACTAGGACTTTGTTGTCATGCGTCGCCGCCGCCAGCGCCTTACCGTCCGGCGCGAAGGCGAGGCCGTGGACCGTCCCGCCGGGGACGCGACGCCGAGCCACCTCCTGGACGGGGCGGACCGACCAGAGGCAGACTTCGTCCCCCGCGGCCGACGCCGCCAGCGAGCCGTCCGGCGCCACGGCGACGGCCGCGACCGGGTCTTGGTGGCCCGCGAATGTCGCCAACAGGGTGTCGCCCGCCGCCGCCATATCCCACAGCCAGACGGTGCCATCCTCGCCGGCCGTGACGCGCGTCCGGCCGTTCGGCGTCAGCGCCATCCGCTCAGAACGCTTATGAGGTCCTCTAACACTAGTAACGTACCGGCCAGTACTCACCTCCCAGCGGTGCAGAGTCGCGTCGCCGTCCGTGGTGAGCAGCACGTCGTCCGTCTTGAACGCGACGGAGTAGACCGGAAACTTATGCCGCAGCGATTGCTTCTCCTCCCCCGAGGCGACGTCCCACACCTTCGCCACCTGATCCGCCGACGCCGACGCGAGCCATTTGCCGTCCGGCGAGAAGGCGAGCCCGTTGATGCGGCCGGCGTGACGGTTGAGGTAGGGCTGCGCCGCTGGACGGCCGTCCGTATCCCAGACGACCAACGCACCGTTGTCGTAGCCGGCGGCTAGTCGCTTCCCGTCGCGCGAGTAAGACAGCGCGGTGACCGCCTTCAGAAGATGGACGGAGAAGCCGTTGAGGTTCCGGCCCGCCGCCGGCCGCCGCCCTCGCCCGTCGCCCTCGCCGCCCCGCCCCCGGCGCCAGCACTCGCGACGGCTGCTGGAGGTGCGCCAGCCCGTGCGCCAGGACGTCCGCCACTTCGCCCGCCGTCGCGTAACGGTCGTCCGGATCCTTGGCGTGCAGCCGGTCGATGACCGTCGCCAGCCAGGCCGGCACGTCGGGGTTGACGTCGCGGACGGGCCGGGGGTGGTCTTCGACGACGCGGCGCAGCACGCCGAGCGTCGTGCTGGCGCGGAACGGCGGCCGGCCGGTACACATTGCGTAGAGGACGCTGCCGAGGCTGAACAGGTCGGCGCGGGGGTCGACCGCCTCGCCGTTCGCCTGCTCCGGCGCCATGTACTGCGGCGTGCCGGCGATGACGCCGCTCTGCGTCAGGCTGGCGTCGTCGGCGGCGCGGGCCAGGCCGAAGTCGGCGATCTTGACGCGCTCGACGCCGTCCTCCAGCAGCAGATTCGCCGGCTTGACGTCGCGGTGGATCAACCCCTGCGCGTGCGCCGCCGCCAGCCCCTCGGCCGTCTGGAGGCCGATACGGACGACTTCCGCGACCTCCAAAGGGCCGTCGCGGTCGATCTTCTCCTGCACCGACCGGCCCGGCACGAAGGGCATCACGAGATAAGGCAGGCCGTTCGACTCCTCGACGGCGTAAATGGGGACGACGTGTTCGTGGCAGACGGCGGCGGCGGCGCGGGCCTCGCGCAGGAAGCGCGTCCGCGCCGCGGCGCTGGCGGCCAGCTGCGGCGCCAGCACCTTGATCGCGACGACGCGGTGCAGCGCCGTGTCGAACGCCTTCAGGACGACGCTCATGCCGGTGCGGCTGAGGACGTCCGTCACCTCGTAATCGCGCAGCCGACCCAAGTGGCCCGGCTCGGCGGACGGCGTCAGGAAGCCGGGCGGCAGTTCGGCGGGGGCGGCCGCCTCGCCGTCGGTGGTCGGCCCGCTGTCGCGGCGCAGCTCGGCCATGACGCGGCCCAGCGCCGCGCCCGGCGCCGGCTCCTCGTCCGCCAGCCGCCGCGCCGCCCCCGACCACGAATCGCGGCCGGCGACCAGGCTTTCCAGCCGCTTCTGACACGGCGGGCAGCCCTCCAGGTGGCGCGTCAGCCGGTCCTGTTCCGCCGCGGAGGCCGTGTTGTCGAGCACGGCTCGCAGCTCGTCGGTCGTCGGACAGGTCATGCGCAGTGACATCGGTCGCCCTCTCATTCCACGGATTCTTCGACGCGGCGAATCTCGTCCTTGAGGCGTGCCATGACGCGGCTCTTGGCCAGGTAGACCGCCGCGACGCTCATCTTCAGTTTGTCGGCGACTTCGCCCGGCCCACGCCCCTCGACGGCCGTGAGCCAGAACGCCCGCCACGTCGCCTCGCGGACCTCGCCGCGGACGCGCTCCGCCGCCCAGTGAAACAGGCGCCGCTCATGTTCCTGTTCCCACTCGTCCGCCTCGGCGCGCGAGGGCTGTTCCGCGAGCAGTTGCCGGACCGCCGTGTCACCGCTCCCGTCTTCGCGGCGCTGCCGGCTGGACCGGAAGTTGCGCAGCTTGTTGCGGACGATGGTGAACAGCCAGGCGCGAAACGAACCGCGGCGCGGGTCGTAGTCGAGTCGGCCGACCGAGTTCGCGACGGCGCGGAGGACGTCCTGCGTCAGGTCGGCGGCGTCGGCGTCTTGCAGACCGTGGCGGCGCAGATAGCCGTACACCAGCGGCGCGTAGACGTCCACGAACTCACCCCAGGCGACGCCGTCGCGCGGGTCGCGCAATCGCACCAGCAGGCTCGGTCGAGTTAGCGGCGCGTCGCCCATGTGCGGCCCTCGCTATCAGCACGTACCGCGCTCGCGGCCGGTTCTATCACGGGATCTTTCCCGGAGTCAGAGTACTCCGTACTCAGTACTGCGTACTCCGTACCCAGGAATCCCACCATGAAAATCACCCGCGTCGAGTCGATTCCCCTCCGCCTCCCCGACGTCAACGAGCGCTGCGACGGCAGCCAGGAGACGCTCGTCGTCAAGGTCCACACTGATGAGGGGATTACCGGAGTCGGCGAGGTTGATTCGTCGGCGCTCGTCGCCAAGGCGATCATCGAGGCGCCGCTGTCGCACAAGATCTGTCGCGGCCTCGCCGAGTGCGTCGTGGGGCAGGACCCGTTCGAGATCGACCGCCTCATTCACCGGATGTACGAGGGCTCGATTTTTTACGGCCGCCAGGGCGCCGCCATCCAGGCGATGAGCGGCGTCGAGATCGCGCTGTGGGACATCATGGGCCAGGCGACGGGGCGGCCGGTCTACCAACTCCTCGGCGGTGGCTTCCGCAAGACGTTCCGCGCCTACGCCAGCATCCTCTTCGGCGACACGCCGGACGAGACCGGCCGCACCGCCCGCGGCCTCGTCGCCCAGGGCTTCAAGGCGGTCAAGTTCGGCTGGGGGCCGATGGGGCTGAGCGAGGCGAGCGACCTGGCTCACGTCCGCGCCGCCCGCGAGGGCCTGGGCCAGGACGTCGAGCTGATGGTCGACGCCGGCCTCTGCTGGGACACGGCGACGGCGATCCGCCGCGCCCAACAGTTCGAGCCGTTCAACCTGACCTGGCTGGAAGAGCCGCTGCACCCCGACAACCTCGACGGCTACGCCCGTCTCAGTGACCGCGCCCCGATGCGCATCGCCGCCGGCGAGGAAGTGTGCGACGTCAAGGAGTTTCAAACGCTCATGGACGTGGGCGGGATCGCGGTGGCCCAGGTCGACGTGACGCGCGTCGGCGGCCTGGCGCGGTCGAAGCGGATCGGCTGGGACTCCGCCGAGCGGCACCGGCTCTGCGTCAACCACTCGTACAAGACGGGCATCAACATCGCGGCGTCGCTGCACTTCGTCGCGGCGCTGCCGAACACGCACTACTTCGAGTACTGCGTCGAGCAGGGGGCGCTGCGGCAGACGCTCACGAAGCAGCGTTTCCCGGTCGTCGACGGCGAAATTTCCGTGCCGGAGGAGCCGGGCCTGGGCATCGAGTTGGACGAGGCCGTCGTGGCGAAGTACCGGGTCGGCTGAGGCATCGCGCCCCTATCTTTTCGGCCCGCCCTCTCGAGCGCGTCCGGGGATCTCATGACGCCGACCTCGCAAAACATCTACGACCGCTACGGCCGCTTCGCCGTCAAGCTCGACGCCGAGGGCTTCCTGCGCTGGCTGGAGCCCAAACTCGACCCCGACCTTCGCTTCACCCGCTGGCGCGAATCCCAGCCGGCCGCGGGTCCGGGCGAGCCGGAGCGTCGCAGCGACCTCGTGGCCGAGTTGCAGCACGCCAGCGGACTCGCCCCGCCGTGGGCGATGCTCGTGGAGTTGCAGGCCGAGCCGGACGCCGACATGCTCGAACGACTGATGGAGTACATGGCACGCACCCGGCGCGAGTTGCGCTACGACCCGGACACGCGCGACAAGTACCTCGTCGCCGGCGCCATCGTGAACTTGACGGGAACCCAGGCGACGGTCGGCCTGCATATGGTCCTGCCCGGCGGGACGGGCAACGAATTCCTTTGGCGGCCGACCGTGCGGAACATGGAGACGGTGAGTGCCGCCGAACTGCTCGCGGGGGTCGAGGCGGGCCGCGTGGCGTTGAGCCTGCTCGCCTGGGTTTCGCTGATGGCGGGAGCGGACCGTCCGGATATCATCGAGCAATGGAAGAAGCTCGCGGCGCGCGAGCCGGACGCGCGCCGGCGGGCGAACTACGTGAGTATCGTCCTCGTGTTCGCGCAGCTCGCGGGGCGAAGAGACGTTTGGCAACAAACCCTCAAGGAGTGGGACATGCGAGAAGCGACGATCGTTCAGGAATGGAAGGACCAGTTCACCGCCGAGTGGAAGGCCGAGTGGAAGGCCGAGGGGATGGCCGAGGGCAAGGCCGAGGGCAAGGCCGAGGGCAAGGCCGAGGGCAAGGCCGAGGGCCTTCGGAAGGCGCTGGTTACGATACTCCGAACTCGCTTCCCCGAGGGCGTTTCCCCGGAACTCCTCGGCGTCCTCGCGAATCAGAACGACCCGGACGAACTGGACCGCTGGCTGGGTCTCGCCGTCCGGGCTGCCTCCCCGGACGAGTTCCGCGCCGCCCTCGGCCCGACGGCCAACGGCGACACTGCGCACTGAGACGTGAGCCGAACTAACCGACCTGATTCGCAGAAAGGAACCGACAGCATGGGCGTCAACGCACCCCTCAACCGCAAACTCCGTATGGGCCTCGTCGGCGGCGGCCAGGGCGCCTTCATCGGCAAGGTCCACAGCATCGCCGCCGTCCTCGACAACCGCGCCGTCCTCGTCGCCGGCGCCCTCTCCTCCGACCCCGCCCGAGCCAAGGCGTCCGCCCCCGACTACGACATCCGGGCCGAACGCGCCTACGGCTCCGTCAAGGAGATGATCGAGGGCGAAAAGAAACTGCCCGACGGCGAGCGCGTCGACTTCGTCTCCGTTGCCACGCCGAATCACACCCATTTCGAGATCGCCAAAGCCTTCGCCGAGGCCGGCTTCAACGTCCTCTGCGACAAACCGCTCACCTTCGACCTCGCCCAGGCCGAGGAGTTGGCGAACGTCGTCAAGAAGACCGGCGTCGTCTTCGCCGTCACGCACAATTACACCGGCTACCCGCTCGTCCGCCAGGCGCGCGAGATGGTCAAGAACGGCGAGCTCGGCGAGATCAACGCCGTCCGCGCCTCCTACATCCAGGGCTGGCTGCGCACGCCACTGGAGAAGGACAACCAGAAGCAGGCGAGCTGGCGCACCGACCCGAAGCGCTCCGGCGCCTCCGGCTGCTTCGGCGACATCGCCACGCACGCCTACAACCTGAGCCGCTTCATCACCGGATTGATCCCTGATAAGATCTCTTGTCTCCTCAAAACCTTCGTCCCCGGCCGTGAGCTGGACGACTACGGCACCGCCGCCATTCGCTTCACGGACGGGGCGCTCGGCACGGTGACGGCGTCACAGATCTCGCACGGGCGTGAGAACGACGTGCGGATCGAGGTCGACGGCACCAAGGGCTCCCTGGAGTGGCACCAGGAGGAGCCGAACAAGATGATCTTCCGCCAAAACGGCAAGCCGCACCAGGTCTACACGCGCGCCGGCGGGCCGTACCTCGGCGAGCTGGCGGGGCGGTCGACGCGCATCCCGAGCGGCCACCCCGAGGCGTTCCTGGAGGCGTTCGCGAACGTCTACACCGCCGTCTACGATGACATGATCAAGCGCGCCGGCGGGCAGACGTTCGACGCCGCCAACAGCCTCTACCCCAACGTGGCCGACGGCGTCGACGGCATGAACTTCATCGCTCAGAGCGTCGCGTCGTCGAAGCAAGACGGACATTGGCTGTCGCTCAAGCATCCTCTGTGTCGGTCGTGAGCGCGCCTCGACCCCGGCTTGCCGTTTCGCGCCCGCGCCGCGTCATGAGGGCGCGAAATGGCGAGCCGGGGCAAAGACCAACTTTCCCCGTGGAGACACCTCATGCGCACGCATCTCCTGCTCCCCCTCGTCGCGACGCTGGCCCTCGCCGTGCCGGCCGCCCGCGCCCAACAACTTGACGTCCACGACGTCGAGGGCCAGCCGCTCGGCTCGAACGCCACGCGGTTGCTCGACGCCTTGCAATTCCTCGGCGCCCCGCTCGCCGACGACACGGCTACTGCCGTCAAGGCCGCCGCCCAGGTGCGTGACGCGAAGAAGCTCCAGCAGCTCCTCGACCCGCACGTCCTCGTCCAGGTCACGGTCAGTCCCGAGGCGCGCGTCAAGGCGGCGCGCGGCCCCGCCGCCGCGAGCGCGAAACTCCAGCAGCACGGCTTCGTCCCCGTCCTCCTGAAAGTCGTCAACGAGGGCGGCGTCAAGAGCAAACTGAACGTCGGCAGCCCGCAGGCCGGGCCGATCTTCTCCGGCGGCGGCGCCGGCAACGCCAAGTCCGACCCCGGCCGCTTCCTCCAGGTCGAGACCTACGCCGGCCCGCCGATGACGGCGGCGCTGAGCAGTTTGAAGGTCGAATACGTCCTCGCCTTGCTCTACAGCAGCGAGGCCGGCAAGCGCGAGGTGACGCTCGGCTTCGATGTCGGCCAGGGGACGCAGGACCAGGGCTTCCGCGGCGAGGTGCCGATCCTCTTCGACGTCAAGCCGGCGATCCCGGTGAAGCTCGTCATCCGCGACTTCGACGGCCGGCCGACGACCGGCCGCTTCACCTTCAGGGACAAGGCCGGCCGCGTTTATCCGTCCCGCGCCAAGCGCCTCGCCCCCGACTTCTTCTTCCAGGACCAGGTCTACCGCCACGACGGCAGTTCCGTCCTGCTGCCGCCCGGCGAGTTCACCATGAGCTACGGCCGCGGCCCCGAATACAGGCAGCTCGCGCGCAAGGTCGTCATCCCCGAGAAGGACGCGCCGGCGGTCGAGGTGAAGCTGGAACGGTGGATTAACCCGGTCGATTACGGCTTCTACAGCGGCGACCATCACATCCACGCCGCCGGCTGTGCCCACTACACTAACCCGACCGAGGGTGTCTTCGCCAACGACATGTTCTTGCACGTCAAGGGCGAGGGGCTCAACGTCGGCTGCAATCTGACGTGGGGGCCGTGCTACGACTTCCAGCGGCAGTTCTTCGAGCCGGGCATCAACAAGGTCAGCGAGCCGTTCACCGTCATCAAGTACGATGTCGAGGTGTCCGGCTTCGGCTCGCAACTCCTCGGCCACGTCTGCCTGCTGAACCTGCGCGACCAGACCTACCCCGGCTCGGACGGCACCAAGGAGAAGGGCTGGCCGACCTGGACGACGCCGCTCATGAAGTGGGCCAAAGCGCAGGGCGCCGTCACCGGCTACGCCCATTCCGCCAGCGGCCTCGTCGTCAACGACGCGCAGGCGACGGCCCGGCGCACGATCGGCCTCCTCGACAAGGACCGCGACGGCAAGCTGAGCAAGGACGAGGCCGCGAAAGGGCTGCTCCCCGAGGACTTCGACGCCATCGACGCCGACAAGGACGGCCTGCTCAGCGAGCGCGAGCTGACCGCCAGCGTGGCGCGGCAGCGCAACGTCCTGCCGAACCTCGTCGTCCCGCCGATGGACGGCATCGGGGCGCAGGAAATCTGCGTGACGGCGGCGCAGAAGCTGTGCGACTTCATCAGCGCGATGGACACGGCGCGCGTCCCGGAGTGGAATTGTTGGTATCACATCATGAACTGCGGCCTGCCGCTGAAGGCGAGCGGCGAGACCGACTTCCCGTGCATCAGCGGCAGTCGCGTCGGCCAGGGGCGCGTCTACGTTCAGCTGGGCAAAGTGGACAAGGTCGATTTCGCCGCCTGGTGCGAAGGGGTGCGCAAGGGGCAGTCGTACATTTCCGACGGCTACGCCCACGCGCCGGAGTTCACCGTCGACGGCAAGGCGCCGGGACAGGAAGTGGCGCTGGCGGAGGCCGGCAAGGTGGCGGTGAAGGCAAAGGTGGCGTTCGCGTCGGAACTGCCGCTCGGGACGTCCGTCGGCGCGCGGCCGCCGGAGGGGAAGACGCGCAAGGTCGAACTGGTCGTCAACGGCGTCGCCGTGGCGTCGAAGGAGGTGCCCGCCGACGACAAGGTCCACGAACTGACGTTCGACGCGCCCGTCGAGCGCAGCGCCTGGGTAGCGCTGCGGCACTTCCCGCAGATGCACACGAACCCGGTGAACGTGATCGTCGGCGGCAGGCCGATCCGCGCCTCGCGCAAGAGCGCGGAGTGGTGCATAGGCACCATCGAGCAGCTGTGGCGCGTGCGCGCCGGCAACATCGACGCGCGCGAGCGGCCGGAAGCGGACAAGACGTTCCGGCAGGCCATCGAGGTGTACCGCAAGATCGCGGCGGAGGCGCCGGAAGGGAGTTGAGCAGGTCGGCCGCCCGCGCCCCGTGAGGCGCGGGCGCGAAACCGCGCGAAGGAGTCCCCGCGAGGCTTAATGGATATCTCTTGTCCCTACTGCGGTCGTGCGCTCCCCGCGGCGGAAGTTGCCGACGGCCACCCCGTGCAGTGCCCGGGTTGTCAGATGACGTTCCCGGTTCCGGCGGCGTCGGAGAAGGTCGGCGCGCCGCCGCCGTCCGCGGCCGACGACTACTTCGCCGGACTCCCGCCCGACGCGCCGGCGCCCGCCATCCTCGGCCTGCGCGGCGACGAGGCGGCACGGCAAGAAGCGATTCGTCCGAGTCGCCGCCCGACCGTTCAGGCCGCCGGTTCGGCGGAAGCCGAGGAACGAGTGCGCGGGCCGGCGACGGCACTGATGCTGCTGTCGGGCGTCGGCCTCGCGGCGGCGCTCCTCGGCCCGTTCCTCTCCCTCGCCAAGCAGGCGACGTCCCTCGGGAAGGGTCCCGAAAGCGCCCCCGCCGAGGAATTCCTCTTTGCCTGTCTCGTGTCTCTGCTGCTGGGGGCGTACTGCGGCTACATCTTTTGGGCGGCGCGGCAAATGAAGCGGCTGAAAGGATATGGGCACGCCGTCGCGGCCGGAGTGTTGGCGACCGCCCCGTTCTTCACGCCCTGCTGCGTCGTCGGCGTCCCGGTGGGCCTCTGGGCGCTGCACGTCCTTTCGGAGCCGGGGGTAAAGGGCGCCTTCACATGACCTTGAACCCGTTACGGAACCCCGATTATGCGAAAAGGACGGTGGCGCTTCCGGCGATGTTCCTCATGGTGATCGGGGGTGTTACCGGCTTTACGTTCTTGGGCGGCGTACTCGTCAGCCTCGTCGAGACGTACGCGACGCCGCCGGAGGCACGGATGGTTCCGTTCTTGACCGACGGCGGCAACCGCACGCTCATGGCCCTCGGGGCTCTCGTTGGGCTGTACGTCGTCCTCGGCGGTTGGATGATGAAGTCGCTTCGCAACTACGGGTGCGCGGCCTCGGCGTGCCTCGTCGTCCTACTCGCGTCGGCCCCGTTTTGCTGTTTCGTCCCGCTGCTCCCCGTCGGCTTCCTGGGGGGAATCGCGGGCCTGGCCGGGCTGGCGGCGCTGGCGGATCCGGAGGTCCGGAGAGCATTTCGCTGACGGCGCGAGCCCGGACCCTCACCGCGCCGAGTTGGCCCCCGGCTTCTGGTAGCTGCGGCGGTCCCGGAGCGGGCGGCCGTCGAGCTTGCGGCGCGTCGCCACGTCGACCGGGCCGGACAGCACCTTCATCGCCTTCTCCGTGTTCGACACCTTGAAGATCCCGTAAGTCTTGCCATTCCGCCCGCCCGCCGAGCAGTAGGCGTAGTCGATGTTGACGTGTTCCGCGCCGAGCAGCTCGCAGACGTGCGCCAGCGCCCCCGGCTGGTTCTTCAGTTCCACCGCCAGCACCTCGGCGACGGCGTGCTGGGCGTCCAGGCCCTTGAGGACCTGCGACGTCTTGGCCGCGTCGTCCGTCACCAGGCGCAGTACGCTGTGCTCGTGACTGTCCATGACCGTGAGCGCCGTGATGTTCACCTTCTCCTTCGCCAGGGCGGACAGGACGTTGGCCAGCCGGCCGGGCTTGTTCTCCAGGAACACCGAAACCTGCTTCATCATTTCCATGGACGCACCTCACGTTGTTGACGGACCCGTCGCGTGACGGGGCAGGGCGGACTTCGCCCCTCATTCTAGACCGCCCCGCGCCCCGGTCGAGAGAAAACCCGGACGGCAAACGGGCCGTGGACGCCGGCGGGGCGGGGTTGTACCATCGAGGGCGTGGCTTGCCGAGGTTTCCCAAGGGTTTACCGATGCGATTCGCGCTGACGTTCCTCGCCCTGTTCCCGGCCGCCGCGGGCGCCGCCGAGGGCGAGGCCGACTATTACAAGATCCTCACCTTCACCCCGCCGCCCGGCGAAGTACTCGAGGCGGGCGCCCTCGAGGTCCTGCCCGACGGCAAGGTCGCCGTCGGCACGCGCCGCGGCGAGGTCTGGACGATCGACAATGCCTACCGCGACGACCCGAAAGAGGCGAAATTCATGCGCTTCGCCCGCGGGCTCCACGAAATCCTCGGCCTGGCGCACAAGGACGGCTGGCTCTACGTCACGCACCGGCCCGACGTGTCGCGCCTCAAGGACACCGACGGCGACGGCAAGGCCGACCTGTTCGAGGTCGTTGCCGACGGCTGGGAGGTCAACGGCGACTACCACGAGTACGCCTTCGGCTCCCGCTTCGACAAGAACGGCGCGATGTGGATCACCCTTTGCCTGACCGGCTCGTTCAGCAGCGAGAGCAAGTTCCGCGGCTGGGCGCTGCGGCTCGGCAAGGACGGCAAGCTGGTGCCGGTGACGAGCGGCGTGCGCTCGCCGGGCGGCGTCGGCTTCAACGCCGAGGGAGACGTCTTCTATACGGATAACCAAGGCCCGTGGAACGGCGCCTGCGGGCTGAAGCAACTCGTCGTCGGCGGCTTCGTCGGCCACCCCAACAGCTTCCGCTGGTACAAGGAGAAAGAGGCCCAGTATCTCGGCAAAGCCCCCGAAGTGCCGAAGAGCGGCAGCCGCATCATGACCGAGGCGAAGCGCATCCCGCAATTCGTGCCGACCTCCGTCATTTTCCCCTACGGCAAGATGGGGCAGTCGGCGAGCGGCCTCGACTGCGACCTGTCGGGCGGCAAGTTCGGGCCGTTCGAGAGGCAACTCTTCGTCGGCGACCAAACGCACAGCACGGTGATGCGCGTGTCGCTGGAGAAGGTCAACGGCCGCACTCAGGGCGCCTGCTACCCGTTCCGCCGGGGGTTCGCCTCGGGGGTCGTGCCGGTGCGCTTCGCCAAGGACGGCTCGCTCTTCGTCGGCGGCACCAGCCGCGGCTGGGGCTCGCGCGGCACCAAGGCGTTCTCGGTCGAGCGCCTCGTCTGGACCGGCAAGGTGCCGTTCGAGGTCCGCGAGATGACGGCGAAGCCGGACGGCTTCGAGTTGACGTTCACCAAGCCCGTCGATCCCAGGACGGCGGGCCAGGTCGAGTCGTACCGGCTGACGACGTTCACCTACATCTACCAGGCGAGTTACGGCAGCCCGGAGGTCGATCAGACGACGCCGACGATCGCGAAAGTGCGGGTGGGGCCGGACGGCAAGAGCGTGCGGCTTTACGTGGACGGGTTGCGCGAAGGGCACATCCACGACTTGACGCTGCCGGGGGTGCGCTCGGCGGAGGGGCAGGCGCTGCTGCACCCGCAGGCGTATTACACGCTGAATTATATCCCGGAAAGGTGATTCCGCCGCTCGCGGCTTCGCACGTGCGAAGCCGCGAGCGGCGCGTCACATGAATCGCCCGACCACAAGTCCCGCCCCGAAGGCGACCGCGAGGGCCACGACGGCGACCACGGTCAAGAGGGTCGCCAGTTTCGGCGACAGAAAGATGCCGGGCGGACGGCCGAGCGAGCCGACGCCGGCCGCCTCGCCGCGCGGCACGTCGAGCGGCTCCAGTTCCGGCTCGCCGTGCGTCCCCCAGGCGCCGGCCGGAGCCGCCGCCGGGGCCGCCGCCTCGGCGGCGCTGCCGCCGGTTCGCGGGTCGCCGCCCGCCACCGGCGCGTGGAACAGGTCGTCGAAGTCGCTGCGCTCGAACAGCGGCTCGTCGTCCGGCCCGCGCTCGCGCGGGTCGCCCCCCTCGCTATTCGGCACGACAACTTGACCGGCGCAAGTCGGGCAGCGGACCACCGTTCCTGCCTTGCGACGCGCGATCCCCAGGAGTTGGCTGCAGTACGCGCAGCGGAAGCGGACTGGCATGGCTGTACACCCTCGACGGGTCCCTCGTCCCGGCCGTTTCGCCGGCCGCGGAACTCCTCTGTCATTGTTACCTTCCGCGGCGAACACTGCAACTGTTACTTGACGCCCTCCGCCGGCCGGGGACAATGAGGGGTGGGAAGATTGGCGGGGAATCGCTTTTGCCACCGGAGTCCGACATGCACATCCCGACCGGGAGCCGCGCCGCGCGCCTCCTCACCCTCGCCGCCCTCCTTTCCGTCACGGCCGCGCCCGCCCGCGCCGTCGACCCGCAGCAGGCCGCCGTCGTCATCCTCAAGGACGGCTTCGCCCTGCGCGGCTTCATCCGCCAGGACCAGGAAATCGTCGTCGACTCCTACAGTCGCGGCATGGAGTCGATTCCCAAGGGCTTCTACTACCTCGACGACCGCTGCCGCCACATCTTCTTCAGCCACCACTACGTCTCCGACGCCCCCAAGCGGCCGTTCGACCCCGGGCAGGAGTTTTTGCTTCCCAAGGCGCCCGCCAACGTCCTGCCGGTGCCGCCCATCCGCCAGGTCATCGAGGCCGGCGCCTGGAACGACGACTGGGAGCGCGCCGTCAAGCTGCGCGGGCCGGATGGCGGCCGCCTCGTGCTGACGCAGCACATCCTCGCCCTGACGCCCCACTTCACCTGGTGCGCCGCCACCGCCAAAAATTACAACAAGTACCGCTGGACGTGCGGCTACCGCACCTCGGAACTGGGCTACGAGGCCGTCGCCGCGCTGCTGGCGGCCCACCCCGACTTGAAGGACAAGCCGGACAAGCCGAAGCCGAAGGACGAGCCGAAGGGCAAGGCGAAGAAGGACGAGAAAAAGGACGGAAAAAAGGACGAGAAGAAGGACGACCCGAAGTCGGCGGAGGAGCAGCGCGTCCAGCGGCGTTTTCAGGTCTTCCATTTCTACGTCCGCGCCGGCTGGATGCACGAGGCGGAACAGGAGCTGGAGCGCATCGGCAAGGACTTCCCCAAGGAGAAGGAGAAAGTCGCGACGGCCGAGGAGAACTTGCGCAAGGTACTCGCCTTCCGGCGCTGGGACGAGGCCAAGCTGGCGCAGGCGGCGGGGCGGCACTTGGCGGCGCGCGGCCTGTTGACGCTCTTCCCCAAGGACGGCGCCGACGCCAAGCTGCTCGCCGACGTCCGCGCCCTGAGCGACGCCTACGCGACCGCCGAGGGCTCGATGAAGCGCGCCCGCGAGCGACTCACCGCGCTCGTCGCCGACCTGCGGGACGGGGACGAGCGGCAGTTCTTCGCCGAGGCGGCCGCCGCCATCGCCGCCGAGCTGAACTTCGACCACTTCCTCAAGGACGACAAGGCCGACCGCGGTCGTCTCGAACCGTTCCTCGGCCAGGCGGAGCGGGCCGAGCAGGCCGCGAAAGACGGCAAGAAGGCCGCCCCGGCGCGGGAACTGCTGTCGCTGGCCGTCACCGGCTGGCTGCTCGGCGCCGCCGCCGCCGAGGACAAGCCGGCGGCCGCTGCCCGGCTGTGGCAGGCGCGTCGCTTCCTCCTCGCCTTCCAGAAGACGTCCAACGCGAATACGCGCGGGCAGATGCTGACCGACTTCGAGCGCGCGACGGGCGCCCGCGTCGACGAGACGATGCGGCTCATCGCCAACCTGCCGCCGGTCGAGCCGGAGCCGGGCGCCGGCACGTTGCCGATGACGCTGAAGACCGGCAAGCAGGTATATCAGGCGCAGCTGCCGCCGGAGTACCACCCCGGACGGCCCTACCCGGTGCTGGTCGCCCTGCACCACGCCGGCGAGGGCGGCAAGGACATGCTCGACCGCTGGGGCGAGCAGGCGGCGCGGCACGGGTACATCCTCGTCGCGCCGGAGTGGGGCAGCGGGGCGCAGGCGCCTTACAGCTACACGACCGACGAGCACGCCCCCGTCCTCGACACGCTGCGCGACCTGGGCCGTCGCTTCGCCGTCGACACCGACCGCGTCTTCCTGACCGGCTTCGCCGAGGGCGCCAACATGGCCTACGACGTCGGCCTGGCGCACCCCGACCTGTTCGCCGGCGTGCTGCCAATCGCCGGGCAGCCGCGCTATCACGCCCTCAAGTACTGGCAGAACGGGCAATACTTGCCGTTCTACGCCGTCTGGGGCGAGCGCATGGGCCTGCCGGACGACGCCCAGCCGAAGGACGTCAAGAGCGACGGCAACCGGGCCAACTACGACCTGTTCAAGGACTGGATCCCCTACGGCTTCCCGATGCTCGGCATCCAGTACCAGGGGCGCGGCCGCGAGTGGTTCGGCGGCGAGGTGCCGGACGCCTTCGACTGGATGAGCCGCAAGCGCCGGGCGAACCCGGTGACGACGCTGGGGCGCGACGGCCTCGGGTCGGACACTGGCGGCACCGAGTTTCGCACGCTGCGGAGGGCCGACAACCGCTTCTACTGGCTCGGCACCGACGACATCCTGCCCGGCAGCCTGAACGACGGCCGCGACCCGCGGGCCTGGAACTGGAGCCGCAAGCCGGCGATGCTCGCCGGGCAGGTCACCACGGAGGGCAACATCATCCACGTCCGCGCGCTGGGCGTGCGGCAGGTGAGCATCTGGCTGACGCGGTCGATGGTCGACTTCGACAAGCCGCTCACGATCCGCTTCAACGGCCGGGATCACGCGCAGGGGATGGCCCGCAAGCTGACGCCGAGCCTGGCGACGCTGCTGGAGGAGTTCTACCAGCGCGGCGACCGCCAGCGGCTCTACGTGGCGCGGCTCGACTTCCGGCTGTGAGACGTTGTCGTCATAGCCCGCGTAGCGGGCGGCGGATCGTAGCCCCGGGTGGAGCGTACTCGCGCAACCCGGGGACAACCGCCGGCGACGTGTGAATTGTTTTGAACCCGCGTAGCGGGTGACGGATCGTAGCCCCGGGTGGAGCGTACTCGCGCAACCCGGGGAACTCGCGAAACCCAGGGAACACGACCGGGGACGTGTCCCATTTCCGTCACCCGCTACGCGGGTTCAATACAGGACGATGACGATGTCCCCGGATGGGTTCCCCGGGTTGCGCGAGTACGCTCCACCCGGGGCTACGATCCGTCGCCCCTCCGGGGCTAAGGCGGGGATGGTCAGCGCCCGAATTACGCCTTATACTTCTCCATCCGCCCCGCCCCCGCTCCCCCGAGGTCCGCCATGACCGTCAACGTCCAGGAAATCAACCGCCTCGTGCGCGACCTCCGCGCCGGCCTCGGGCCGCTCTATACCGAGATGGAGAAGGTGATCGTCGGCCAGCGCCTCATGCTCGACCGGCTGCTCGTCGGCCTGCTGACGGGCGGACACATTCTCCTGGAGGGCGTGCCCGGCCTGGCCAAGACGCTCGCCGTGCGCACCCTGGCGCAGGTGCTGCGCGTCACCTTCCACCGCATCCAGTTCACGCCCGACCTGCTGCCCGCCGACGTCATCGGCACGCAGATCTACAATCCGCGCACCGGCGAATTCACCATCAAGAAGGGGCCGATCTTCGCCCACCTCGTCCTCGCCGACGAGATCAACCGCGCCCCCGCCAAGGTGCAGAGCGCCCTCCTGGAGGCCATGCAGGAAAAGCAAGTCACCATCGGCGATACGAGTTACCGCCTGGAGCAGCCGTTCCTCGTCATGGCGACGCAGAACCCCATCGAGCAGGAGGGCACTTATCCGCTGCCCGAGGCCCAGGTCGACCGCTTCATGCTCAAGCTGAAGCTGACCTACCCGACCAAGGACGAGGAGCTGCTCATCCTGGAGCGCATGATCGCGGTCGAGCCGGATCTGAACGTCGCGCAGGTGTTGACGCCTTCGGACATCTTCGACATGCGCAAGGCGATGGACCAGATCTACATGGACGAGAAGATCAAGCGCTACATCGTGGAAATCGTCGACGCGACGCGCAACCCGACGGCCTACGGTCTGGACATCGCGCCCTACGTCCAGTACGGGGCGAGCCCGCGGGCGACGATCTTCCTGGCGCGGGCGGCGAAGGCGCAGGCGTTCCTCGACAGCCGCGGCTACGTCACGCCGCAGGACGTCAAATCGATCGGCTACGACGTGCTGCGCCACCGCGTCTCGGTCACTTACGAGGCCGAGGCCGAGGAGGTCGCGCCGGAGCAACTGCTCCAGCGCATCTTCGACCAGCTCAAGGTGCCGTAGCCGGCCCGTGCCCTCTCCCGGAGGACCACACCCGTGCGAAAGACCCCTCTCCTGTGCGCCGCCCTCCTGGTTTTCGCCGCCGTGACTCGCGCGGCGGAGAAGGACGGCCCGCCGAACGTCGTCATCGTCTACGCCGACGACCTCGGCTACGGCGACCTCGGCTGCTACGGCGGCAAGATTCCGACGCCGAACCTCGACCGCATGGCCCGCGAGGGAACGCGCTTCACCGACTTCTACGTCGCCCAGGCCGTCTGCTCGGCGTCGCGCGCCGCCCTGCTGACTGGCTGCTACCCCAACCGCGTCGGCGTCCTCGGCGCCCTCGGCCCCGCCAGCCGCCACGGCATCGCCGACGGCGAAAAGACGATTGCTCAGATCCTCAAAACGCGCGGCTACGCCGCCGCGGTCTACGGCAAGTGGCACCTCGGCCACCACGCCCCGTTCCTGCCGACGCGCCACGGCTTCGACGACTACTTCGGCCTCCCCTACTCGAACGACATGTGGCCGAAGCACCCCACCGCCAAGTTCCCCGATCTGCCACTGATCGAGGGCGAAAACGTGGTCGAGCGCAACCCCGACCAGGCGAAGCTGACGACGCGGTACACCGAGCGCGCCGTCGCTTTCGTCGAGAAGAACCGCGCGCGGCCGTTCTTCCTCTACGTCCCGCACACCATGCCTCACGTCCCCTTGCACGTCTCGGAGCGTCACCGGGGCAAATCCGGGCGCGGGCTGTACGGCGACGTCGTCGCGGAGATCGACGGGTCGGTCGGCGAAATCCTGGCGGCGCTGAAGAAGCACGGCCTGGACGAGCGGACGCTGGTGCTGTTCGCGTCGGACAACGGGCCGTGGCTGTCCTACGGCGAACACGCCGGCTCGCCGGGTCCGCTGCGCGAGGGGAAGGGGACGGCGTGGGAGGGCGGCGTGCGCGTGCCGTGCCTGGCCCGCTGGCCGGGCCGCGTCCCCGCCGGCGCCGTCCGCCGCGAGCCGGCGATGACCATCGACGTCCTGCCGACCCTGGCGAAGCTCGCCGGCGCCGAATTGCCGACGAACAAGATCGACGGACTCGATATCTCTCCGCTCCTCTTCGGCGAAAAAGGCGCGAAGAGCCCGCACGACGCCTACTTCTTCTACTGGAACCGCCACCTCCAGGCGGTCCGCGCCGGCCGCTGGAAGCTGCACTTCCCGCACGCCTACACCAGCCTCGTCGGCAAGCCGGGCGGCAAGGACGGCAAGCCCGTCGCCTACGCTAACGCGAACGTCGGCCTCGCTCTTTACGACCTGGAGAGCGACCCCGGCGAGACAGCCGACGTCGCCGCCAAGCACCCCGACGTCGTCGCGCGGCTGAAGAAGTTCGCGGACGGCGCCCGCGCCGACCTCGGCGACTCGGCGACGAATCAGGAGGGATCGGGCGTCCGGCCGCCGGGCCGGCTGCCGTAGCCGCGCCGGCAGGATGCTCTCACCAACTTACCCGGTGTCATAATTAAGGGGTAAGCTTGAGTGGTAGCTCCGGTGGAGCTACCATAGATATTGCCCGCACTGGTCATCGGCCCTCAAAAAGGGACATTGACCTTTGCGCGGCTTTTTTATGCGCCTTTCGACCGCAAGTCAGACATGTGATCGATGCTGCGGGTTAACGCAAGCGGCTCACTTCGACTTCCGCCCGGCGCGGCCGCCGGGTAAAGTGGGCGCGCCCTCGGAGCGAGCGTGAGGAGGAGATCATGCCGTCAACCCTACCGCGACACCTGATCGACCTCGCGTATGACGAGTACGCGCAGGAGTACTTGCGGAGCCTTCCGCCGGAGCACTTCATGGAATCGACCGGACAATCGACGCAGCGCGAGATCACCGGGGCGAGCCTGGCGCTGGTGCGGGCGCGGCGGCGCGGCTTCCACTTCTTCGGCGAACTGCTCGTGCAGTACCCGCGCAAGCGCCGCCGCCGGCCGGGGCAGGTGGTGCCGGACAACATGATCGTCCTGACCGAGGAGCGCATCCGCGCCGACGGCAGCTACAACCTGCCGCTGGAGCCGTGCGGGCCGTTCTGGGTGCTGGAGTACGTTTCCAAGAGCAACAAGCGCAAGGACTACGACGACAACTTCAAGAAGTACGAGCGCGAGTTACGGATGCCTTATTACCTCATCTTCTACCCGCAAACGCAAGACCTGACGCTCTACCACCACAACGGCAGGAAATACGTCAGCGTCCAGCCGAACGAGAACGCCCGCTACGCCATCCCTGAAGTAGAAATCGAGGTCGCGATCCTCGACGGCTGGGTCCGCTACTGGTATCAGGGCGAGTTGCTCCCTCTGCCCGCCGACATGTACCAGCAACTCGAGCAGGAGCGCCGGCGCGCCGACGACCTGCAACAGCGGCTCGCCGCGGCCGAAGAGGAACTGGCACGGCTGCGTACCGCCCAGCAGGCGAACGGCGGCAAGAAGCGGAAGTCATGAAGGAAGCGGGTCGTCGTCGCGGCGGTTACTTTGCCGCCGCGCGCGCCTGACGCTCCGCCCACTCTTTCTGTTCGGGCGGGAGGCTGACCGGCGGCGGCCCGGCGTAGTTGAGCGACCGGGCGTAGCGGCCGCGTTCGTAGGTCGTGCGAAAGACGGCGGCCAGATCGACCCACACGTCCGGGTCGGGCGGGAGGAGGGGGATCGGGATCCCCGGCAACGGCTGGCGCATCGCCCAGTGGTAGACGTCGCACTTCGGCCGGCGGTCGCCGTGCGAGAGGAAGCAGTAGTAGTCGTCCGCCGGGAGATCCTGCTCGAAGGGCGGCCGCTGTCCCTTGACGAGCAAATCCAACTCGATCAGGTGAATGGGGTGTTGGAGGATGCAGTTCCTCTTGAGGAGGTAAAGGCCCCGCCCGGGCTCTTCCTTGTTGGCGGGGGAGAGGAGTTCCAGCACGGCGACGAGAGATCGCTCGGGGCGATGGAGGATCTCGATATAGGTTTCGCGCGTCTCGTCCTCGATCAGCAGAGAGATCGTGACGGGTTCAAGAACGGCAACGCCCGCCGGCGCCACCGCGACTCCGCCCGAGCCGGACGACGTCAGTTGTTCCACCGCGACGTCCGGATCGAATCGCCGTCGTACCCGTTCCTCCGGCACTTCGATCAGGTTGACGCGCTCGTCAATCCGCGCGTCGTAGTGGTCCGGCAAGGCGTCGGCGACCGCCTCACACCAAGCGTTGACGAAGCGGGAGTGAAAGTCGCGCCAGACCGCCGGCGACTCGAGGTACGGGTCCATTCCGGGAAAGGGGCTGGGCATGACAACGCCTCCACGTCGTGGGAATTCTCTTCACCTCCCACAGTAGCGTGGCCGCCGCGACGTCGCCAGCCCAGCCGTCGTGCGGCCGGTTAGGACGACGTGGCCGCCGGCTCCAATCGCGCGTCGCCGTTGAGGGACGGCATCGCCTCGCGCCGCGCCTGCTCGCGCGCCTTCGGGCTACCGACCCAGTAGAGCCCCGCGACGAAGACGGCGCCGCCGATCACGTTGCCGAGCGTCGCCAGCCCCAGGTTGTAGCCGTAGCCGGCCCAAGTGATACCGTCGCCGTGCGGCATCAGCAGGCCGAGCATCAGGCCGCACATGTTCGCGATACTGTGCTCGTAGCCGCTCGTGATGAACGTGAACATGCACCACCAGATCATCAGGATCTTGGCCGTCTCGCTCTTCACGCGCGCCGCCATCCAGACGCCGAGGCAGACGAACCAGTTCGCCAGCACCGCCCGCCACAGGAGTTGCTCCCACGGCAGGTTCATTTTCTTCTCCACCAGCCCGAGGACGAAGCCGCGCACCGGCTCCGCGTCCAGCACGCCGGAGCGCACCACCATGAAGGCCACGGCCACGCTGCCGATCAGGTTGCCGAGCCACGTCCACGCCCAGTTCGAGCCGAGGTCGCGCGGCGTCGTCTTCCGCGTCAGGACGCCGAGCGTCAGGACGAGGTTGCTGCCGGTGAACAGCTCCGAGCCGGCGAAGACGACGATGGTCAGGGCGCCGCCGAAGCAGACGCCCATCAGCGGCCGCACCGCCCACGCCGCGTCCTTCGATAGCACGCCGCCGACGGTGAAGATCAGCACGATGGCCGCGCCGACGTAAGCGCCGGCCAGCGCGGAACGCACCAGGTGGCTGACCAGGGAACGCTTCTGGCCCTCCATCTTCGCGACCGCCTGCGCGGCGAGTGCCTGCACGCCCTCGGTGTACATGAACGTCCTCGAAACTCGGGTTAGGGAGAATCGGCCGGGCCGCTTGCGGCTTCGCACTGTTGCTAAGCCGCGAGCGGCTCAGCGCGGCAAATAACTCACGAGAGGCTCCAGCACCTCGGCGAGCCGCTCGCAGGGCACGTCGTACATCACGTCGGTCGCCACCACCGGGTTCGGCCCCGTCTTGCCCTTGACGCTGACGTGGGCGGCGTCGACCACCTCGCCGTTGACGCGCGAGCGGCAGCCCTGCAAGCCGATCGTCGCCACCGAGTGCAGCCCGCAGCCGGCGGCGCAGCCCGACCAGTGCATCGTCAGCGGCACCAGCTTGCGCCCCTCCGTCCGCTTCTCCAACTCCTTAGCGACTTGCAGCGCCCAGCCCTTCGTCTCGATCAGCGCCAGCGGGCAGTAGTCGATGCCGACGCAGGCGACCAGGCCGCGCATGATCGGCGACGGGTCGTAGGGCAACTCCTTGAAAATCGGCTCGTCGGTCAGCGCCCCGATGCGCGACTCGGGGACGTTCGGCACGACCAGCTTCTGCCCCACCGTGACGCGCACGTCGCCGCTGCCGTAGCGCTCGGCGAGGTCGGCGACGTCGCGGAGCTGCGCCGTCGTGATTCGTCCCACCGGCACCGCCATGCCGACGTAAAAGAGCGGCGGCCCCTGGTCGTGGACCGAGTGCCGCTGCGGGTTGATGCCGAGGTGGTCGGCGTGGGTCTTCTTGCGCAGGTCGGTCCCCGCCTTCAGCAGCGGTTTGCCCCAACGGCGCTCCACTTCCTGGCGGAACCAGCCGACGCCGCGGTCCTGGATGAGGAACGCCAGCCGGGCGCGGTTGCGCGCCCCGCGCGCGCCGAAGTCGCGGAAGACCTTGGTGATCTCCGCCGCCAGGCGCGCGGCCTCCACGGGGCGGACGAAGACGTCGAGCGGCGTCGCCGGCTGGTAGCCGCCGGAGCCCTGCTTGCCGCCGACGAGGACGTTGAAGCCGTTGACCTGCTGCCCCTCCAGTTCGCGGTACGCGGGCACCAGCGCGATGTCCTGCGTCTCGGTGTGGCAGCAGTTCTCCAGGCAGCCGGTGATCGTCACGTTGAACTTGCGCGGCAGGTTCGTGAATTCCTTGTTGCCGACGATGATGTCGTTCAGCTCGTGGACGACCGGCGAGGCGTCGAACAGCTCGTGCGGCGTCAGCCCGGCCACCGGGCAGCCGCAGACGCCGCGGACGTTGTCGAGGCCCGTTTGCTTGCTGTGCAGGCCGACCTCGGCGAGGCGGCGCCAGATTTCTTCCACGTCGGCGATCGTGAACCAGCGCAACTGGATCTGTTGCCGCGTCGTCAGGTCGCAGAAGCCCTTGCCGAACTCGTCGGACAGGTCGGCGATGACGCGCAGCTGCCGGGCGTTCGTCTGCCCCGCGTTGAGGCGCAGCCGCAGCATGAAGTGCCCCGGCGTCGGCTTGCGGAAGAACAGGCCGTGCCACTTCGCCCGCTGCTTGTCGTCCTCGGTCATCTCCGCCCAGTTGTTGTTCGGGGCGTGCTTGAGGATGTCCGGCAGGGCGTCGAGGCCGTCCTTCTCCTCCTTCATCAGCTCGATCTTGTTCTTCGCCGGCGCCTTGCCGGCGTTGGGGCCGAAGGCGTCGATGAGCTGGCCGAGGAGAGGCTGGCAGGTGCCGCAGCCGGTGCCGGCCTTGGTGCAGTCGCCGAGCGCCTGCACCGTGTATTTGCCCTCCTTGATGGCGGCGACGAGTCGCCCCTTCGAGACGATATTGCAGTTGCAGATTTGCGTGTCGTCCGGCAACTCGGCGAGGCCGGACCCGGCGCCGGAGAGGAGCTTGTCGCGGTCGCTCTCCTCGTGGAGCAGGTCGAGCGCCGGACGCGGCAGCGGCTCGCCGCTCTTGAAGAGGCGCAAGAGTTGCCCGGTCGGGTCGGTGGTGCCGAGCAGGATGGCGCCGGCGAGGCGGCCGCCGCGCAGCACCAACTTCTTGTAGACGCCGCGCGCCGGGTCGAGGTGGCTGACGACCTCGCAGTCGGCGCCGGTGCGGTTGACCTCGCCCATCGAGGTGAGGTCGATGCCCATGACTTTCAGCCAGGTGGCGATCTTCGAGCCGCGGTACGCCGCCTCCGGGTCGACGCCGGTGAGGACGTCGGCCAGGGTGCGCGCCTGCTCGTAGACCGGGTCGACGAGGCCGTACACCGTGCCGCGGTGCTGGGCACACTCGCCGACGGCGTAGGCCGCCGGGTCGCTGCTGCGGAGCTGGTCGTCGACGACGACGGCGCGCTCGACGGTCAGGCCGGCGTCGCGCGCCACCTCGACGTTGGGCCGAATGCCACAACTGACCACGACCATGTCGCAGTCGAGCGTTTCGCCGTCCTTGAAGCGCACCCCCGTGACGGATTCGTCGCCGAGGATTTCGGTCGTCGAGGCGCCGAGGCGGAAGCGGACGCCCATCGCCTCCAGCTTGTGCCGCAGCAGTTCGGCGCCGGCGGCGTCGAGTTGCTGAACCATCAGGTGCGGCGCCATCTCGACGACGGTGATTTCGAGGCCGTGGCTGAGCAGGCCGCGCGCCGCCTCCAGGCCGAGCAGGCCGCCGCCGAGGACGACGGCGCTGTCGCAGTCCTGGGCGTGGGCGGCGATCTTGTGGCAGTCCTCCAGGGTGCGGAAGACGAAGACGCCCTTCTTGTCGGAGCCCGCCAGCGGCGGCACGAACGGCCGCGAGCCGGTCGCGAGGACGAGGCGGTCGTAGGGCTCGGCGACCTTGCCGCCGCCGCCGTGGACGACGCGACTCTTGCGGTCGATTGTCTCCGCCTTGACGCCGGCGTGGACGTAGACGCCGCGCTGCTCGTACCACTCCAGCGGGTTGAGCCACAGCCGCTCGGGGCTCTCGAAGCCGCCGAGGTAGGTCGAGAGGAGGATGCGGTTGTAGGTGCCGTGCGGCTCGGCGCCGAACATGCGGATCTGGTAGCGCTCCGGGTCGCGGGCGAGGACTTCCTCGACCACCTTGGCGCCGGCCATGCCGGTGCCGACGACGACGAGAGTCTCACGAGCCGCCTTAATCATCGAGAGAGGCTCCGGGCGGGAACGTCAGTTGGCCCGGCGCGCACGCGGGGCGCGGCCGAGAGCGTCGGGTTAGGCGCGCGGCGCCAAGGAACAAGGGAGTAGGCCACCCGCTGAACTCCGGAGGGAGAGATTCCGGAGAGGCAAGGCTCGGGCGGCGCGCGCGGAGGGCCGTCACGGTCCTCCTGTGCGCCGAGCCGTCGAGCGTGTGTCGCTAGGGTAAGCAATCGCCGTGCCAAGGCCGGGCGCTGATCGTGGCGGAGCGGACAAACCCTTGAACGCGAAGGAGTTGAGGGCACACGTCGCGCGGCGCGACTGCGGCGCGGCGCGGCGGTGAATGCCTGAGATGTAGGCAGGGACGGCGGAGGAGCGGGCACCGGAGTCCGGTTCAGCTGGATTGCCGCGTCGGCGTGAGGCGCCTTGCTCCCTCTCGACTGTTGCCCTAAAGTAGGAGGCGAGATTTCTCCCGGCGCTACCTCCAGGACAAAGGCTCCTTTCATGCTTCGTCTCGTCAGTCACTCCGCGTTCCCCGCTCTCGTGGCCGTCGCGCTGGCGTCCGGTTGCTCGCAACCGTCCGCTTCTTCTTCGCCTCAGGGCGCCGGCGCGGCCGCGCCGGAAGAGGCGGTCAAGGAGGTCGTGAAGTCCCTTCAGCAGGCACTGAAGGCGCACGATGCCGACAAGGTTTGGTCCCTCCTCGACGCCGACAGCCGCGAGGACGCCGAGCGCGCCGCCAAGGCCGTCCGGGAGGCTTACGCCAAGGCCGACGCCGTCGCCAAGGCTCAGCAGGAGAAGGACATGGGCCTGCCGGGCGCCGAACTCGCCGGCCTGACCGGCATCGGCTTCCTGAAGACGTCCCGCTTTCAGGGTAAGTACGACGAGTTGCCCGACGGCAAGATCGAGAAAGTCACGGTCCAGGGCGACGCCGCCACGGTCGCCTACGTCGAGCCGGACGGCGACAAGGAGAAGCTGACGCTCGTCCGCCGGGAAGGCAAGTGGAACGTGTCGCTGCGTATGCCTTAGGCCGCCCGGACCGGAGGGGCTCATGGTCCGACGCATCGTAGTGACCTTCTTGAAGTGGGCGGCGGCGCTGCTGACGCTGGCGGGTCTGGCCTTCGTGGCGTTCACCGTCCACGAGCGCGAGCAACGCCGGCGCGCCGCCGAGGCGGAGGCCGACGCGCCCGTGCCGAAGCGCGCCGCGGGCGGCGTCGTCAAGCTCGGCGCCGCGCTGGCGAAGTCGCACGGCATCGCGGACGAGCCGGCCCGCGCCGCCCCCTGGTACGCCCGATTGACCGTCAACGGCCGCGTCGTCCCCAACCCCTCCGCCGTCGCCGAGGTGCGCTCCCCCTTCGGGGGCGTCTTGCGCGCCGACCCGGAACACGCCTGGCCGGCTCTGGGGCGAAAGGTATACGCCGGACAGGTCCTCGGCCGCGTCGACATCCGCGCCGGGCCGCAGGACCGTCTCGACATCCAGGCGAAGCTGGCCGAGGCCCTGGCCCGCCAGCACGGCGCCGGCGAAGTCCTCGAAGTGCGCCTGCGCACGCTCGACCGCCTCCGCAAACTGTCGAGTCCCGACGTGGTGCCGGCCCGCGACTGGGACGAAGCCAACGTCTCCCTGTCCGACGCGCGCACCCAGGCCGCCGCGGCTAACGCCGCCGTCGATGTGTGGCGGCGCGCCGCCGACGGCCTGAAGCGGCGCGACGACAAGGCGGCCGAGTGGACCGAAGTGCTGACGGCGCCCGCCGACGGCGAGGTGACGGAGTTGGCCGCCCGGCCCGGCGTGGCGGTCGAGGCGGGCGGTCTGGTGGCGCGCGTCGTCGATTTCCGCCGCCCGCTCGTCCGCCTCGACCTGCCGCCCGAAGTTCTCGGCGCCGGCCCCCTCCCGAGTCCGGTGGACCTCTTCGCCCCCCTCGCGCCGGCCTTCGACGTGCGCGAAGCCGCCGACGCTCCGCCGACCGTCAGCGCCACCCTCGTCGGCCCGGCCGGCGAGGTGGACGCCGCGACGCAGCTCGCCGGCTATTGGTACGAAGTGTCGGCGCCTGGCGAGGGGACGCTGTGGCGCCCCGGCCTGTTCGTGCAGGCTCACTTGAAGGCCCCGAACGCGCGCCCTCGGGACGCCGTCGTCGTGCCGCGCGACGCCGTGCTGTTCCACCAGGGGCGGGCGCTCGTCTACGCGCGCGTCGGGGCCGGGCGCTACGAGCGCCGCGAGGTGCGCCTGCTCGGCCGCGAGGGCGAGCAGTGGTTCCTGGCCGGCGGCGTCGCGGCCGGCGAGCCGGTCGTGGTACGGCAGGCTCAGGTGCTGCTGTCGGAGGAGTTCCGCGGCGACGTGGACAACGACTGACATGCTGCAAGCCATCGTCGCCTGGTCAATCCGCAACCGCGTCGTCGTCGTCGTCCTGGCGGCGCTGCTCCTCGTCGCCGGCCTGTACGCGGCGGCGCGGGCGCGCCTCGACGTCTTCCCGGAGTTCGCCCCTCCGCAAGTCGTCATCCAGACCGAGGCGCCCGGCCTGTCCGCCGCCGAGGTCGAACAGCTCGTCACCGCCCCCATCGAGCAGGTCGTCAACGGCGTCGCCCGCCTCGACGTGCTGCGCTCGCAGTCGATCCAGGGGCTGTCCGTCGTCACCGCCCTGTTCGCCGACGGCACCGACGTCCATAGAGCGCGACAGGACGTGACCGAGCGCCTGGGACAACTCGCCGGCCAAATGCCCGCCGGGGTGAAGGCGCCGCGGCTGGCGCCGATGACGCCGGCCACGGGGCGCCTCCTCACGGTCGGCTTCACGTCCGAGGTGCTGTCGCCGCTCGACCTGCGCGACCGCGTCCAGTGGGCGGTGCGGCCGCGCGTCCTGGCGGTGCGCGGCGTCGCTCAGGTGACGCTGTTCGGCGGCGAGGTGCGCCAGTTCCAGGTGCAGGCCGACCCCGACGCGCTCGCCGCCCGCAACCTGACGCTCAGCGACGTCGTCGAGGCGGCGCGGCAGGCGAGCGGCGTGCGCGGCGCTGGCTTCCTGGAGGGGCCGGGCCAGCGCCTGACGCTCCGTTCCGAGGGCCAGGCGCGCTCCGTCGCCGACCTCGGCGAGGCGGTCGTGGCGGCGTCGGGGCCGACGCCGGGGCGGCGGGGCGCCGTGGCCCGCGTCGTCGAGGGCGGCGAGCCGAAGTTCGGCGACGCCTCCGTCGACGGCAAGCCGGGCGTGCTGCTGATCGCCTACAAGCAGGTGGACGGCGACACCGCCGAGATCACGCGCCGTATCGAGGCCGAGTTGGAGCGGCTGCGGCCGGCGCTGGAGCGCGAAGGGGTCGTCGTTCGGGCCGCGCTGTTCCGCCAGGCGAGCTTCATCGATCAATCGATCCGCAATGTGGTCCATTCACTGCTGGTCGGCGCCGCGCTGGTGGCGGCGGTGCTGTTCGTCTTTCTCTTCAACCTGCGGACGGCCTTCATCTCGCTGACGGCGATCCCGCTGTCGCTGCTGGGGGCGGTGCTGGTGCTGTGGGCGTTCGGCGTCAGCCTGAACACGCTGACGCTCGGCGGGCTGGCGATCGCCGTGGGTGAGGTCGTCGACGACGCCATCATCGACGTGGAGAACATCTTCCGCCGGCTGCGCGACAACGCCCGCCTCGGCCACCCGCGTTCCGCCGCCGCCGTGGTGCTGGCGGCGTCGCTGGAAGTCCGTAGCGCCGTCGTCTACGCCACCTTCCTCGTGGTGCTGGTCTTCGTGCCAGTTTTCTTCCTGAGCGGTCTGCAAGGTCGTCTGTTCGCCCCACTCGGCCAGGCGTATGTGTTGTCGGTCCTGGTGTCATTGGGCGTGGCGCTGACGGTGACGCCGGCGCTGGCTCTGCTGCTGCTGCCGAACGCCGGCGGCGCGGAAGAGTCGCCGCCTTTGCGGGCTCTGCAAGGCGTCTACGAGCGACTGCTGCGCCGCCTCGACCGCGAGGCGCCGCTGCTGCTGACGGCGGCGCTGCTGCTGGTCGCGGCGGCGGGCTGGGCGGCGTACCATTTCGGCGGCGCCTTCCTGCCGGAGCTGCGCGAGAGTCATTTCAACGTCCACATGCGCGGCGTGCCGGGGACGTCGCTGCCGCAGTCGATGGCGAGCGGGGCGCTGGTGACGAAAGTGCTGCGTGAAGAGCCGTCGGTGCGGAGCGTCGCCCAGCAGGCCGGCCGCGCCGAACTCGGCGAGGACACCTGGGGCGTGGAATACAGCGAGGTCGAGGTCGATCTGGACCCGGCGCTGGCGCCGGACGTCGCGGCGGTGCAGCGGTCGCTGAAGGCGCGGCTGAAGGACGTCGCCGGTTACACCTTCGACGTGTTGCCGTTCCTGACGGAGCGCATCAAGGAGACGATTTCGGGCAGCTCGGCGGCGCTGGCGGTAAAGCTTTACGGCGACGACCTGGAGGCGCTCGACCGGGCCGCGCAGGACGTCGCCCGCGTCCTGGCGTCGGTGCCGGGCGCCGCCGAGGTCCGCCCCGAGACGCAGACCGGCCTGCCGGAATTGGTGGTGCGCGTGCGCCCCGAGGAAGCGGCGCGGCGCGGCCTGCGCGGCGTACCCATCCTCGACGCCGTCCACGCCGCCTACCAGGGGGCGGAAGTCGGTCAGGTCTACGACCGCAACCGCGTTGTCGACGTCGTGGTTCTGCTCACGCCGAAAGCGCGCGCGTCGCCCGAGGCGGTTGGCAACCTCTGGCTGTCGGTGCCCCCCGCGGACCCGCAGTCGCCGGCCTCGTCGGGTCGGGTGCAGCTGCGACAGGTGGCCGACGTGTTCCCGAGCGACGGCCGCTGGCTGATCGCCCACGAAGGCGGCGTGCGCCGGCAGGTGGTCAGCTGTAACGTGTCGGGGCGCGACGTGGAGTCGTTCGCCGCCGAGGCCGAGCGGCGCCTGAAGCAACTGACGCTGCCCGACGGCGTGACGCTGGCGGTCACGGGCGAGCACGAGGCGAAGCGGGACGCCCAGCGCGAGTTGTTCCTGCTGAGCGGCGGGTCGGCGGTCGGCATCGTCTTGCTCCTGGGGATGGCGCTGGGGTCGTTGCGTCGGTTGCTGCTGGTGCTGGTGAACCTGCCATTCGCCCTCGTCGGCGGCGTGGCGGCGGTCTACCTGACAGGCGGCGTCCTCGACGTCGGCTCGCTGATCGGCTTCGTGACGCTGTTCGGGATCACGGTGCGCAACGGCATCATGATGGTGTCGCACTGGCAGCACCTGCGCGAAGAAGAGGGCCTGCCTTGGGGGCCGGAACTGGTCTTCCGCGGCGCGCGCGAGCGGCTGGCGCCGGTGCTGATGACGGCGCTCGTGACCGGGCTGGGTCTGCTGCCGATCGCGCTGGGCAGCGGCGAGGCGGGCCGCGAGATCGAGGGGCCGATGGCGCTGGTGATCCTCGGCGGGCTGGCGACGTCGACGGTACTCAACCTGGTGATGCTGCCGGTGCTGTACCGACTCTTCGGCGGCGGCCGAGTCACGCCGCTCGGTACGGCAAACTGAGTAGAGAGGAACCGCTTCCAACTCTTCTCGGCGACATACAATGAGAGAGGCGGATGAGGCGGGGTTGGCCGGCACCACCCGCCTTAAGGGAAAGGCGTAGGAGGAATGTCCTTGTCTCTCTTAACACCGAGCCACGTTGACGAGCCGCAAGGGGCGCAAGATTACGCGGACGTTCTCAGCCGAGTCGCGGCCGACGGCACGCCGGTGATCGTGCGCCGCGGCGGCGCGGATCTGGCGGCCGTGATTCCCCTGGAACACCTGGAACTGTTGCAGGACGTGCTGGCCCGCCAAGAGGCCGAGCGGCTGGCCGCCCGGCTCGATTGGGACCGACTCGTCAAGGCGTCGCCCCCGCCGCAGTCCTGGTTTGACCGCGACGAACCCAAACCGTTTTGAGGCCGCGAGGGCGACCATGACCGGCCCGGTGAATTTCGGTCAGATCGTCTGGGCGGAATTGGCGGACGCCAACGGCATTCGTAAGGCGCGCCCCGCCGTAGTCATTACGCCCGGCAGCCCGATCACGGCAGCCGGGCCTTTGGAGGTCGTTGCCGTCACCAGTTGGATTCCTCAACCCCTTCCCCCCGACCACGTCCTACTCCCCTGGCACTCGCAAGGACACCCGCGAACGGGCCTCAACCGCAAGTCCGCGGCCGTGTGCGGCTGGTTGGCGCGGATTGCCCCTGGCGATATCCGGAGTGTTGCCGGCGTCGTACCCGGGCAGATTATGCTCACCATCCTCTCGAAAGTCGCTGCCCCCCTGCCGACGCCTCCGACGAGTCCGGGGACTGGCTCGACAGGGAGTAACGGCGCGTCCTAAGGCCGAGTGCCGGCTTGCGGGCCGCGTGGGGTCGCGTATAATCGCCGCCACGGCAGCGCGGCACGCCACCTCCGGCGTTCTCCCTGCTCCCGCCGCCTCCTTCCGAGGGGAACCCATGCTCCGTCATGCCGTCGCGGCCTTCGCCGCCGTTCTGCTCCTGACGTCGGCCCCGCGTGCCGGCGAGACGACGCCCGACATTCCGAAGCCGGCGCCCAACAAGAAGGACGAGCCGCTCGCCGCGAAGTTCTCGCGCGCCAACGCCGCCGCGTTCCTCGACGGCGCCGGCGTCCACTGGACGCGCCAGCACAAGTGCGGCTCCTGCCACACGAACGCGGCCTACCTGATGGCTCGGCCCGCGCTCCGGGAGAAAGGCGAGCCGGCTCCGGGGCACGCCGAGGTGCGCAAGTTCTTCGAGGACCGCGTCGCCAACTGGGACCGCGGCAAGGACGGCGACAAGCCGCGCTGGGACACCGAGGTCGTCGTCACCGCCACCGCCCTCGCGTTCGACGACGCCCACACGTCCGGCAAGCTGCACCCGCTAACGCGCCGCGCCCTCGACCGCGTGTGGACGGTGCAGCAGAAGGACGGCGCCTGGGACTGGATCAAGTGCGGCTGGCCGCCGTTGGAGCACGACGACTACTACGGCGCCACGTTCGCCGCCGTCGGCGTCGGCGTCGCCCCGGACGGCTACGCGGGCACGGAGAAGGCGAAGGCGGGCCTTGGGCGGCTGCGCGACTACTTCCGCAAGACGCCGGCGCCCGACCTGCACCACAAGACGATGCTCCTGTGGGCGTCGCTCAAGGTGGACGGACTCATGACGCCGGAGGCGCGTGCGGCGACGGTCAAGGAATTGCGCGGGCTCCAGCGCACGGACGGCGGCTGGAACTTGCCGTCGCTCGGCGACTGGAAGCGGGGCGACGGCACGCCCAACGACCGCAACGCCCCGAGCGACGGCTACGCGACCGGTTTCATCGTCTACGTCCTTCGTCAGGCCGGCGTGCCGGCGTCCGACCCGGCGCTGCGGCGCGGCGTCGACTGGCTGAAGACGCACCAGCGCGCCTCGGGCCGGTGGTTCACGTTCTCGCTCAACAACGACAAGGCGCACTACATCACCGACGCCGGCTCCTGCTACGCCGTCCTGGCGCTGAAGGCGTGCGCCGCGCTGGACGACTGATACGCCCCCGCCGCCGCGGAATCGTCCCGGCGCAGCGGCGGCGGGGGCCACTTGATAGAATCACTCCTGTCCCCTACGCCCTTGAGATATCCTTGGACGAGATCGAACCATGCCAGAGTTGGACCGTTGGGCGGCGCTCGCTCACGAACTTGGTTTAGAGGAACCCGACCATCAACCCGCGCCCAAACCGGCGGCTCCGCCTCCGGCGGAGCGCGCCGCCGAGCCGCCTCACGAAGTGCCGGCCGAGGAAGCGCCGCCCGAGCCGGTCGCCGAGGCGCCGGCGCCGCGCGGCCGGCGCCGCCGGCCCGAACCGTCGCCGGCAGCGCCGGCCGAGCCTTCGCCGGAGCCTGTCGCGGCGGTCGAAGAGCCGGCGCCCTCAGCGGAAGAGCCGACGCCCCCGGTGGAAGAGTCGGCCGAGGAAGCCGCCGCCGCCGAGGAGCGGCGCGGCGGTCGGCGCCGCCGACGCCGCGGGCGCGGCCGCGCGGGCGCGGCCACCGAACAGACGACCCCGCAAGGGGACGTCGAAGAAGCGACGCCGGCGGAAGAGCCCGTC
>JBBROG010000033.1:0-42123 GCA_038229635.1 Gemmatales bacterium | reverse complement strand
GGCGGAGAGTTCGGCGTCGGCGCGCAGCGTCTGGGCTTGGGGATGGTCCAGGATGTCCATAGCGGCCTCCGGGAAGATACCGCCGTTCAGTGCAGGCGGGCCGTCAGCTGCCGGCTAGAATCAAGTCACACAGTAGAACTAAAGGAACTCACCGCAGAGAACGCAGAGAACGCAGAGAAAAGGCAAAAGGGGAGTCAAGGCCGATCCCGCGGTTGCCCCGCTTCCTTATTGCCTTTCCTCTGCGTTCTCTGCGTTCTCTGCGGTGAGTTCCTTGAGGCGCTCTTACGGCGGGCGCAGGGTCCGCCGCTCGAACTCCTGGCCGGGACGGGACGGTACGGCCGCGCCGGCCGCGTCTCGTCCCCGGATCGGCGGCACTCGTCCCATATCTTTTGACCCGCGCCTCCCCCCCCGCGTACCCTATCACGGCTCGACCCTCGGGCTCTCGCCGCGAACGCGGCGGAAAAACGTATTTGTCGTCTCTTTGTCTCTTTTCCTGAAGGGGGAACGCTCATGGTCCGTACCCGACCGCGCGCCGGCTTCACGCTGATCGAGCTGTTGGTGGTGATCGCCATCATCGCCATCCTGATCGGCCTGCTCGTGCCGGCGGTCCAGAAGGTCCGCGAGGCCGCCGCCCGCATGTCGTGCGGCAACAACCTCAAGCAGCTCGGCCTCGCCGCCGCCAACTACCAGAGCACGAACAACAAACTCCCGCCCGGCTACCTCGGCACGTCGGCCGCCTTCGATCTCAAGCCGAACTACTCCGTAGACCAGTGGGTCGGCGTCCTCGCCTTCCTGCTGCCTTACGTCGAGCAGGACAACGTCTACCGCCTGCTGTTGACGAACCGCCCGTCGGACTACCTGGCCGTGGGCAAGTCGTACCCCGCCTGGTGGAACTACGACGAGAGTTGGGCGGCCGCGCACGCCCAGATCAAAACGTACCTGTGCCCCTCGGACAACGCCACCAACCAGACGAGCGGCGTGGGCGCGGTCCTACACACCTGGACGTCAGCTCCGAATGAGTTCACCATCACCGTCGGCTGGTTCGGCAACGATCCGGACGTCCAGGGCCTCGGCCGCACGAACTACGTCGGCGTCAGCGGCTACGCCGGCCGCGTGCCGCTGGGGAGCCGCTACGAGGGGGCGCTGGAGAATCGCTCGACCCTGTCGATCGGGCAGCTGACGGCCGCGGACGGCGCGAGCAACACGCTGCTGTTCGGCGAGACGCTGGGGGCGTCGGACGTCCCCAGCGCCCGCGACCTGTCCTTCGCCTGGATGGGCGTCGGCGCCATGCCGACGGCGTGGGGGACGCCGACGACGCTGGCCGCCGGCGCACCGCCGCGCGACTACTGGCACTTCGGCAGCCGCCACACCGGCGTCGTCCAGTTCTGCATGGCCGACGGGTCGGTACGCTCGGCTCGCAAGGGCATGGAGAGCGGCGATGGCTGGATCAACTTCGTGTACGCCTCCGGCTGGAGCGACGGCCGCGTCGTCAACGACCAGGCGTACTCCAACTGACCGACCCCGGCTTGCGGCTTCGCGCCCGCGCCACAGAGGCGCGGCTGCGAAGCCGCAAGCGGAATACAAAAAATGGAAAAACGATGAAACGCGCTTGTCTCTGTTATTCCCTCGTGTTGGCGCTCGCGGCGGGCGTCGGCTGCTCGGGCGACCCGAAGACCTCGACCGCCCCCGCCGGGCCGGCGCCGAAGACGGTCCCGCAGAGCGGCGGAAAGGCCGCCGTCCCGCCGCCCCCGCCGCCCCCGCCCTAGCCGTCCGCGCCGTCGCACCCGCGCGTCGCGAAGACCTCCGCCTCGCCGAGCGCGAAGCGCCGCCTCAGGCGGAGGACCAGGTCCGCGGCTCGTTCGTCGTCCTCGACGACGGCGAAGACCGCCGGCCCCCAGGAACTCTGCCCGACGCCGCGCACGCCGAGGCCGCGCGCGAACGCGACGACCTCGGCGACGCGCGGGCCGGCGTAGGTGCCCCCCTGCTCCGCCGCGAACGCCGCGCCGGCGCGGGCGTTGAAGTCGAACAGCGCCGCGCCGAACGCCGGCAGGTCGCGCTCGACCAGCGCCGGCACCAGGCCGAGCAGCACCAGGCGGCAGAGCGCGTCCGTGTCCGACGACGGCATTCCCCGTCCGCAAAGATGCCGAAACGCCTGCCGCTCGCGCGCGCCGTGCGCCCCCGCCTCGCCGGGCGGAACCGTCAGCACGACGCGCCACGCCTCCGGAAACGGCAAGCGCAGCGCCAGCGGCGACACGCCGTCGGCGCCGCGCTTGCCCGCCTCGACGAGGAAGCCGCCCCGCCCGAAGCCGTGGACGCCCAACCCCGAACGCCGCCCGCGCCCCACGCGCGACGCCAACGCCACGGCGTCGAGGCCGCCGATCCCCTGGGAAAGTGCCAACGCCTTGCCGACCGCCAGCGCCAGTTGGGTGCCGCTGCCGAAGCCGCGGTGCTCCGGCGGCGCCGCCTCGACGACGACGCGGTGCGGCGCGTCGGGGGCGAAGCGGCGGGCGAAGCCGAGGGCGCGTTCGGCGAGCGGCCCCTCGGCGGACCACGCCGCCGCCGGCTCGACGGCCAGGCGCAGCGCGGGCTCCTCGACCATCAACCCGGCGCCGCCGAAGCGCCGCGCCGGCAGCGACGGGTTGCCGAGGCGGTCCGGCCAGAAGTCCTCGCCCTCCGCCGGCAGGCTGAGCAAGCCGAAGTGCAGCCGCGCCGGCGCCGTCACGCGAATCATCTTCCCTCCTCGCCCCTGCGCCGCCGGACGCGCTCGACGTGGTCGCGCAGCACGGCGAACGCCTCGCGCTCCTGGTCGCCGCCGGTCTTGTCCACGATGACCCGCAATTTGTGATATTCCGAGTCGATTTCGTCCGGGGGCAGGAAGTCGGCGCGCGTCGCCAGGATGGCCGCCTCGACAACGGCGTGCTTGGCGCGGTTGAAGCCGAAGAAGTCGCGCAGCCGCCCCGCGTGGACGACCTCCGCCTCGATGCGCACGCGCTCCTCTTTCTCGTCCGTTGAGACGACGCGGAATTCGTAGTAGCGGCAGGCGTCCTGGAGGACGAAGCCGCGCACCTTCGACGCCGGGAAGAGGGGCGGGGGCTCGACGAGGCCGATGGCGGCGCGGGCGAGGAGGAGGACGTCGTCGGTGACGTGCAGCACGCCCTCGCCGTGGGCTTTGAGGTTTTGGTAGGTCCGCGACGTCGGGAACGGGCGCAGCAGGAAGCGGCGCAGGTCGGCGTCGACGCGCGGCCCCATCGGGGCGACGTTGACGTCGCCGGCCGGCGAAACCGTGGTGACAATGCCTTCGAGGATCATGCTTATCCGTTTGCCGCTCGCGGCTTCGCGCTCGCGCCGCCGGTCAGCGACTCAGCGCAGCGCCCGCACCAGCCCTTCCGCCTTGTGGAACGTCTCCTCGTACTCGCGCTCCGGCCGCGAGTCGGCGACGACGCCGCCGCCGACGGGGAACTGCAACCAGCCGCGCGCCGCGGTGAAGGTGCGTATCAGGATATTCGTATCCGTCGTGCCGTCGAAGCCGACGTAGCCGAGGCACCCGCAGTACGGCCCGCGCGCCGTCGGCTCCAGCTCGGCGATGATCTCCATCGCCCGCACCTTCGGCGCCCCCGTCACCGACCCGCCCGGAAACGCCGCCCGCAGCAGGTCGAGTGGCGTCAGCCCCGGCCGCAGGCGGCCGCGCACCTCCGAGACGAGGTGATGCACGTAACGATACGATTCGAGGCGGCAGACGGCCGGCACGCTTACCGAACCGTACCGGCAGACGCGGCCGAGGTCGTTGCGTAACAGGTCGACGATCATGACGTTCTCGGCGCGGTCCTTGGCGCTGTGCAGCAGCTCCTCGGCGCGGGCGCGGTCTTCCTCGGGGGTGGCGCCGCGCGGCCGCGTGCCCTTGATCGGCCGCGTTTCCACCTCCCCCTTTTCGACTCTCAAGAACCGCTCCGGCGAGGCGCTGGCGATGACCGCCTCGCCGAGGTCGAAGAGGCCGGCGAACGGGGCGGCGTTGCGCTCGCGCAGGCGGCGGTACAGTTCCAGCGGCGGCAGCGTCGCGCGGTTCAGCAGGCGCTGGGCGATGTTGACCTGAAAGCAGTCGCCGGCGTGGACGTAGTCGACGGCCCGGCGCACCGCCGCGAGGTAGCCGGCGCGGTCGAAGTTGCTCGTCAGGCCGGGCAGGAGCGGCAGCGGATGCCGCGGGCTGAGGCGCGACGAGGGCAACGGAGGACCGGCGTCGTGTGCCATGTCGGCGGGTGCCTCACTCAGCCAGCGGCGCACGGACTGCAACCGCCGAACGGCGCGGCGCCGGCGGCGCGCGGGGTCGCCCTCGGGAAGCCCGGTCGACACGAGCCACGCCCGGCGCCGCCGATGATCGAAGGCGACGACCCAGTCGTACAGGCCGACGGCGAGGTCGGGTAACGCGAACTCGTCGCGGCGCGGCCGCGGCAGGCGCTCGAGGTGATGACAGAGGTCGTAGCCGAACAGTCCCGCGAGACCGCCCTGGAAGGGAGGCAGGTCGGGAACGGTTGCGGCGCGGTAGCGAGCGAGGGCGGCGCCGAGGCGCGGGAACGGGTCGTCCCCCCGGCGCGAGGTGATTCCCTCGAACGGGTCGGCGGTGACGAAGGAGTAGCGGGCCAAGGGAGAATCTGCGTCGGCGCTGTCGAGGAAGAGCAGGTACGGCCGCCGAGCCAGCCGCCGGGCGACGTCCCACGGGTCAGGCGCCGGCGACAGTTCCTCGACCAGCGGCACCGCCGGCTCGCCGGCCGCGCTCCAGGGCGGCGGGATCGCGCTCATGGATTCATTGTACGCGAGCCGCCCGCCGCGACCGGGCGCGCGGCGTGCTTGGGGGCGGGGTAGGCGACGCCGTTGCCTCCCGGCGCCGGCGCGGCGGCGCTCGTCTCCTCGCCGGCGCGGCGGTCCTTGAGCCACTGGATCACGTAGTAAAAAACCGGCGTCAGGAAGATGCCGAAGAGCGTCACCCCCAACATGCCGCTGAACACCGCCGTGCCCAGCGTCCGCCGCATCTCGGCGCCGGCGCCCTCCGAGAGCATCAGCGGCACCACGCCGAGGATGAAGGCGAACGACGTCATCATGATCGGCCGCAGCCGCAGCCGGCACGCCGCCAGCGTCGCCTCGTAGGCCGGCACCCCGGCCTCTCTTTGGGCCTTGGCGTACTCGACAATGAGGATGGCGTTCTTGCACGCCAGGCCGACCAGTACGACGAAGCCGACCTGCGTGAAGATGTTGATGTCCAGGCGGGCGGCCGCCACGCCGGCGACGGAGCAGAGCAGGCACATCGGCACGACGAGGATGACGGCCAGCGGCAGCGACCAACTTTCGTACTGCGCCGCCAGCACCAGGAACACCAGCACCACCGCCAGGGCGAACGCCAGCATGGCCGTGTTGCCGGTCTGCAACTGGAGGAACGCCAACTCGGTCCACTCCAGCCGCATCGACGGGTCGAGTTCCGGCCGCGCCACCTGTTCCAGACGTTTGATGGCCTCGCCGGACGAGACGCCGAACCCCGGGCTGCCGTTGATGACCGCCGCGGGGTACATGTTGTAGCGCACGACCATCACCGGGCCGAGCTTGTCCTCGACGTGAGCCACCGAGCCGAGCGGCACCATGCGGTTCTTGTCGTTGCGGACGCGCAAATGGGTCAGATCCTTGACCCGGCCGCGGTACTCGTCCGACGCCTGCGCGGTCACCTTCCAGGTGCGGCCGTACTTGTTGAAGTCGTTGATGTACAGCGAGCCGATGTCCACCTGGAGGGTGTTGAAGATGTCGGCGAGGGACACGCCGTTCTTCTTGGCGGCGGTGCGGTCGATGTCCAGAAACAGCCAGGGCGTGCGGGCGCGGAAGCTGGTGGACAGTCCCTCCAGCCCCGGGTCGGCGTTCCCCCGCTCGACGACGCGGTCGGCGACGGCTTGCAGCGCGTCCGGCCCCGTGTCGCCGCGGTCCTCGACCACGATCTTGAAGCCGCCCGCGGTGCCCAGGCCCTCCACCGGCGGAGCCCCGAAGACCTGGACCAGGCCCTCGCGGGCTCCTTCTTGTAGGTCCGCCTGCAGCCGGGCCATGATCGCCTCGCCCGACAGCCGGGGCTCGCGCCGCGCCTCGAATTCGTCGAGCATGACGAACATCGACGCGAAGTTCGGGGCGTTGGCGTTGAGCAGCACCGACTGGCCGCCGATGCTGACCGTGTGGCCGACGCCCGGCGTGTTCCGGGCCACGACCTCCAGTCCGCGCATCACCCGCTCGGTCCGCTGCAGCGACGCCGAGTCGGGCAGTTGCACGTTGACCAGCAGGTAGCCCTTGTCCTGCTGCGGAATGAAGCCGGTCGGCGTCCGCGTGAAGCCCCACCAGGTCAGGAAGAGCAGCCCGCCGTAGGCCGCCAGCGCCAGCACGCTGCCGCGCAGCAGGACGGCGACGACGCGGGCGTACAGGCCGGTCGACCAGTCGAAGCCGGCGTTGAACGCCCAGAAAGACCATCCCAAAAGCCAGTTGAGCGGCCGGCCCGCGATCCAACCGACGACCAGCGCGGCCAGCACGCCGCCGCCCAGCGCCGCCGCCTCCGTCAGGTCGCCCAGGCGCGCGGCCAGGTCCGGCGAGAGTTGCCGCACCAGCCAACCCAGGTGCGGCGTCAGCCAAGGCCCCAGGTATTCGTAGCCGGCCCAGGCGCCCAGGAGCGCGAAGGAGAGGCGCGGCAGCGGCCGGACGACGCCGCCCTGTTGCCGCGGCTTGAGCAACAGCGCCGCCAGCGCCGGGCTCAGGGTCAGCGAGTTGAACGCCGACAGCAGCGTCGAGACGGCGATGGTCAGGGCGAACTGGCGGTAGAACTGGCCGCTGATGCCGCTGATGAACGCGCAGGGGATGAACACCGCGCTGAGGACCAGGCCCACCGCCACGACCGGCCCGGACACCAGCCGCATCGCCTCGGCCGTCGCCTCGCGCGGCGCCAGGCCGTGTTCCATCTGCCGCTCGACCGCCTCGACAACGACGATGGCGTCGTCCACCACGATGCCGATGGCCAGCACCAGGCCGAACAAGGTCAGGTTGTTCAGCGAGAAGCCCAGCAGGGCCATCACGGGGAAGGTGCCCATGACGGCCACCGGCACGGCCACCAGCGGAATCAGCGCGGTCCGCCAGTTCTGCAAAAAGAGGAGGACGACGACGGCGACCAGCAGGATGGCGTCCCGCAGCGTCTTGCTCACCTCCTTGATCGATTCGTTGATGAACGGCGTGGTGTCGTAGACGATGGCGTAGTCCAGGCCGGCGGGGAAGCGCTTCTGCAACTCCTCCATCTTGGCGCGGACGGCGTGGGCGACGTCCAGGGCGTTCGAGCCCGGCAGCTGGTAGACCGACAGCGCCACCGACGGCTTGCCGTCGAGCGTGCAGGTCTGGTCGTAGCTCTCGGCGCCCAACCGCACGTCGGCCACATCGCGCAGGCGCACCAGCCGGCCCCTGTCGTCGTTCTTCAGGATGATTTCGCCGAACTGCTCGGGGTCGACCAGGCGCCCCATCGTGCTCATCGTGAGCTGGAAGACCTGCCCGCTCGGCACCGGGGGCTGGCCGACCTGCCCGGCCGCGACCTGGGTGTTCTGCTGCTCGATCGCCTGCCTCACGTCGCCCGTCGACAGGCCGCGAGCCGTCAACTTCTGCGGGTCGATCCAGACGCGCATGCTGTAATCGCGCTTGCCGAGATAGGTGATGTCGCCGACGCCGCGCAGGCGCGACAGTTCATCCTTGAGTTGGATGGTCGCGTAGTTACTGAGGTAGAGGTCCTGGCGGCTGCCGTCGGGCGAGAACAGGTTGATAATCATCAGCACGCTGGTCGACTTCTTCTTGACCGTCACGCCGTTGCGCTTGACGAGGTCGGGCAGGATCGGCTGGGCCAGGCTGACCCGGTTTTGCACCAACACCTGGGCGATGTTCAGGTCGACGCCGTGCTGGAAGGTCACGGTCAGATTGTAGGTGCCGTCGTTGGTGCATTGCGAGGACATGTACATCATGCCCTCGACGCCGTTGACCTGCTGCTCGATCGGCGCCGCCACGGTGTCGGCCACCACCTCGGCGTTGGCGCCGGGGTAGACGGCGGACACCTCGACGGTCGGCGGCGCGATCTCCGGGTACTGCGCGACCGGCAGGGCGGCGAGGGCCACGAGGCCGGCCAGGACGACGATGATCGACAGCACCGACGCGAAGATCGGCCGGTTGATGAAGAACTGCGAAAACACGTCAAACCCTCAGGAGTGAGGCGGCGGGCGGCGCCGCAGCAGGGCCGGCACGGCGCGGCGCAGGCCGAGCGTGAGCGAGTCCAGCGTGAGGAAGGAAACGACCTGCATCGCCCGCGACCGGAACAGGCGCGTCCCGCCCAGCCAGTCAATCACGTTGAAGAAGACCGGCGTCAGGAACAGGCCGAACACGGTCACGCCGATCATGCCGGCGAACACCGCCGTGCCCAGCGTCCGCCGCATCTCCGCCCCGGCCCCGTGGCCCAGCAGCAGCGGCACCACGCCGAGGATGAACGCCACCGAGGTCATCACGATCGGCCGCAGCCGCAGCCGGCACGCCGCCAGCGCCGCCTCGCGGCGCGACTCGCCCTGCTCGCGCGTGTGCTTGGCGAACTCGACGATAAGGATCGCGTTCTTGCTCGCCAGGCCCACCAGCACCACGAAGCCCACCTGCACGAAGATGTTGATGTCCTGGTGGGCGATCTGGACCCCGGCGACGGCGCTGAGCAGGCAGAGGGGCACGACGAGGATGACCGCCAGTGGCAGCGACCAACTCTCGTACTGCGCCGCCAGCACCAGGAACACCGCCACCACGGCGCAGGCGAAAAGGGTCATCGCGGTGCTGCCGGCCTGCAGCTCCAAGTAAGACATGTCGGTCCACTCGTAGGCCAGCGCCTGCGGCAGTTCCCGCCCGGCTAGCTCTTCCATGAGGTCGATGGCCTGCCGCGAACTGACCCCGGGCGCCGCGCTGCCCTGGATCGTGGCGGCCGGGTACATGTTGTAGCGCGTCAGCACCAGCGGCCCGTTCCTCCCCGCCACGTCCACCAGCGAGCCGAGCGGCACCATGCCTCCGCGCGCGTTACGGACCTTCAGACGGTACAACTGCTCGGGGGTGCGGCGGAACGACTCGTCGGACTGGACGATCACCTGCCAGGTGCGGCCGAGGCGGTTGAAGTCGTTGACGTACAGCGAGCCCTGGTTGATGACGAGGGTGTCGTTGACGTCGGCGATCTTGACTCCGCGCGACTCGCACTCGCGCGCGTCGGGCCGGACGTGCAGCTGCGGCACGTTGGCCCGGTAGGCGGTGAACAGCCGCATCAGGCCCGACTGCTTGCCGCTCTGGAAAATGAGGTTGTCGGTCTCGTTCTGCAAGGGCACCGCGCCCAGGTCGCCGCGGTCCTCGACCACGAACGCGAAGCCGCCGGCCCGGCCCACGCCGCGCACCGGCGGCGGTGGGAAGACCTGGATCATGGCGTCGGGGAGCGTCCCGAACCCGGCCGTCAGGCGGTCGGCGATGGCGCCGGCGGACAGGTCGAGAAGGCGGCCGTCCTCGCCCGCCACGGGGTTGCGGCGCTGGCCGTACTCCTTGAGGTTGATGAACATCGACCCGAAGTTCGAGCCGGTGGCGTTCAGCGCGAACGACTGGCCGACGATGCTGGTCGCGTGCCAGACGCCCGGGTCGGCCTGGGCGATCGCTTCCATCTGGCGCATCACCCGGTCGGTGCGCTCCGTCGAGGCCGAGTCGGGCAGCTGCACGGTGACCATCAGGTAACCCATGTCCTGCTGCGGGATGAAGCCGCGCGGCGTCCGGGCGAAGCCCCACCAGGTCAGCGCCAGCAGCCCGACGTAGACGGCCAGCACCACGACGCTGACGCGCAGGAGCCCGCCGACCGCCCGCGTGTACAGGCCGGAGGCGCCGCGGAACCCGGCGTTGAAGCCGCGGAAGAACCAGCGCAGCGCCCGGTTGAGCGGCCGGCCCAGCGCCGCGCCCGTCACCGCCGCCAGCGCGGCGGCCGCGGCCGGCACTGCCCACGCCGGTACGGCGCCCGCGGCCGGCCAGCGTTCCGCCAGGCGCGCCAGCCCTGCCGCGAGAGCCGGCGGCAGGAACAGATAGCCGGCCACGCCGCCCGCCGCGAGGTAGGCCGGCCACGGCAAGGGCGGCGCGTTCCCCTTGTCGCGCGGCTTGAGCAGCAGGGCCGCCAGCGCCGGGCTCAGGGTCAGCGAGTTGAACGCCGACAGCAGCGTCGAGACGGAGATCGTCAGCGCGAACTGGCGGAAGAACAGGCCCGTGATGCCGCCGATGAAGGCGCACGGCACGAACACCGCGCTCAGCACCAGGCCGACCGCGATGACCGGGCCGGAGACCTGATCCATCGCCTTGATGGTCGCCTCGCGCGGCGCCAACCCGTCCTCGATGTGGTGCTCGACCGCCTCGACGACGACGATGGCGTCGTCCACGACAATGCCGATGGCCAATACCAGACCGAACATCGTCAGGTTGTTCAGCGAGAAGCCCATCGCCGCCATGACGGCGAAGGTGCCGATGATGGCGACCGGCACGGCGATCAGCGGGATCAGCGCCGACCGCCAGTTCTGCAAAAAGAGGAGGACGACCAGGGCGACGAGGACGATGGCGTCGCGCAGCGTCTTGAGCACCTCGCGCAGCGACTCCTGGGTGTAGGGGACGGTCGTGAAGCCCACCTCCCAGGCCACGTCCTCGGGGAAGGACTGCTGCAGGTCGTTCATCCGGTCCTTGATGCGGTCGGCGGTGTCCAGGGCGTTGGCGTCGGGCAGCTGGAAGATGGCGAGGAAGACGGTCTCCTTGCCGTCCAGGCGGCAGGTGACGTCCTGGCTCTTGGCGCCCAATTCGACCCGAGCGATGTCCTTGATGCGGACCATCCGGCCCTGGGCGTCGGCGCGCACGATGATGTTCTGGAACTGCTCGACGTCCTTCAAGCGGCCGAGGGTGTCGAGGGTGATCGCCAGATCCTGCCCGTCGGCGGCCGGCTGCTGGCCGATCGTGCCGGTGGCGATGTCGCTGTTCTGCTCGCGGATGGCCCGGACGACGTCGGCGCCGGTCAGGTTGCGGGCGGCGAGCCGGGCCGGGTCCACCCAGACACGCATGCTGTAGTCGCGCTGGCCGAACAGGAACACGTCGCTGACGCCCTGCACGCGGGTCAGCTCGTCCTTGACGATGCGCAGGGCGTAGTTACTCAGGTAAAGCTGGTTGTAACGGCCGTGGGGCGAGTTGAGGGCGATGCCCATGAGAATGTCGGGCGAGCGCTTCAGCGTCGTCACGCCGGTCTGCTTGATGACGTCGGGCAGCTTCGGGACGGCCAGACTGACCCGGTTCTGCACCAGCACCTGGGCCATGTTCAAGTCCACGCCCTGGTGGAAGGTGACGGTCAGGCCGTAGGACCCATCGTTGGCGCACGACGAGGACATGTACATCATGCCCTCGACGCCGTTGACCTCCTTCTCGATGGGGGCGGCGACGGCCTCGGCGACGTCCTTGGCGCTGGCGCCGGGGTAGGAGCAGGTGACCGAGACCGTCGGCGGCGTGACCCGCGGAAACTGAGCCAGCGGCAGCGTAAAGGCGCACAGCCCCCCCGCCAGGGTGATGAGGAGGGACAGCACCGAGGCGAAGATCGGCCGGTCGATGAAGAAACGCGAGAACATCGTTGCCCCCCACAGTCGCGAAACGGCAAGCGGTTCACTCTTTCTCCTCGCCTCCGGCCGGCTCCTCCTTGGCGATTTCGACCTCGGCGTACCCCTTCTTGGGGTCGGCGCGAACGCGCTGTAGGCCGCTGACGATGATCTGTTCGCCCGGCCGGACGCCCTTCTCGACGACGCGCAGCGAGCCGTGCAGCGCCCCGAGGTCGACGCGGCGGTACGTCGCGTGCTTCTGATCGTCGACGACCCAGACGAATTTCTGGCCCTGGTCCGTCGCCAGCGCCTGCTCCGGGATGAGGACCGCCCGGTGCGGGTCGCCGACCGGCAGCCGGACGCGCGCGAACAGGCCCGGCACGAGCAGCTTCTTCGGGTTGGCGAAGACGCCGCGGACCCAGACCGAGCCGCTGAGGGCGTCGATACTGTTGTCCACGAAGTTGACCTTGCCCCGGTGCGGGAAGCCTTTTTCGTCCCGCAGCCCCATGTCGACCGGTATCTCCTTCACCTGGGCCAGGGTGATTTCCTTCGCGACCAGGATGCGGTAGATGCGGAGGTAGTTGTCCTCGTCGACGTCGAACAAGACGTACATCGGGTCGAGATTGGCGACGTAGGTCAGCGCCGTCTCGTCCGCCTTGACCATGTTGCCGGGGTCGATCTTGCGGCGGCTGATGCGGCCGCTAATCGGCGAGGTCACGCGGCTGTAGTCGAGGTTGAGTTGGGCGATGCTTTGGGCGGCGCGGGCCGATTTGATCGCGCCGGCCGCCTCGGAGCGGTCGCCGACGACCTTGTCGAACTCCTCGCGGCTGGTCGAGCCCTTCGCCAGCAGGGAGCGGGCGCGTTCGTAGTCGGCCTCCAGGCGTTTGTGGTGCGCCTCCGCCTGGGCCAGGTTAGCCTCGGCCCGTTCCAGTTCGGCCTGCAGGGGCCGCGGGTCGATCGTGAACAGCAGGTCGCCTTTGCGGAGGTCGGACCCCTCCTCGAAGTGGACTTTGTCGAGGTAGCCGCTGACGCGCGCGCGGACCTCGACCGTCTCGATGGCCTCGGTCTTGCCCTGGAACTCCTCGAAGTCGATGACTTCCCGTTCGAGGGCGCGACTGACCACGACGTCCGGCGGCTTCGGCGGGGGCGGGGGTGGCGCGGCCACGTCGCAGCCGGCGGCCGCCGCGGACAGGAACAGAAGGGGCAAGAGTTCGCGACGAGACACGGGATACCCCCTTGCGGGCGTGGTGCGACCGTCCGCTCGGCCGGCCCGAAGAGCGAGCGCGGGCGGCGAGCATTCTGTCATGTTAAGAAGCCCTGGCGGAATGAGGAAGGCGAGATCGATTGGGACGCGCCCGGCGGGCGGGACTACAATCGCCCTTATCCGCTTCCCTGACCGTATCCCTTCCGGAGGAATGATCGTGCGTGCGCTCCTGCTTTCCGCCCTGACAGCGTTGTTCGTGCTGACCGCCGGCCCCCGCGACGCCGCGGCCCGCGAGGTCAAGGTCCTCATCATCACCGGCGACGAGTTTCACAAGTGGAAGGAGACGGCTCCGTACCTCAAGGAGCTGCTGACCAAGGCGGGCCACAAGGTCGACGTGACGGAAACCGCCTCGAAGGACCTCACGCCGGAGAACCTGGCCCGGTACGACGTGCTGCTGCTGAACTACCGCGACACGCCGAAGGGCGCCAAGGAGAGTCCCGCGAGCGTCTGGTCGGACGACAACAAGAAGGCGTTCCTCGACGCGGTCCGGGGCGGCAAGGGACTGTACGTCTATCACTATGCCTCGGCGGCGTTCACGGGCGCGGCGCCGCTCGACAAGGAGTACGAGAAGGCCCTCGCCGGCGGCTGGCGGAAGCAGGGCAACCACGGCAAGATGCACGAGTTCGTCGTCACTGTCCGCAAGCGGCACCCGATCACGGAGGGGATTACCGAGTTCAAGCACGGCCGCGACGAGCTGTACCAGAACTCGCTTATGCTACCGGGGAGCGAGGTGCTGGCGACGGCGTACTCGGACAAGTCGAAGGACCCGAAGAACACCGGCAAGGACGAGCCGGTGGTGTGGGTGGCGCACTACGGCAAGGGCCGCGTGGTCGAGAACGTGCTCGGGCACGACGTCGAGGCGATGAAGAGCAGCGAGGGGTTCCCGACCTTGCTGATCCGCGGCGTCGAGTGGGCGGCGACCGGCGAGGCGTTCGCGCCGCTGCCGGCGGGGCTGAAAAGCGCGAAGTGACGCCGGCTCCTTCTCGGGGGGCGCGGTCCTTGCCGCGCCCCCGGCGGCGGACGTCGTTAATACAGTTCGTACATATGCTCACCGCCGTGCGCCGGGTTGCCGACCAGGCTGCGGCTCCGCGCGTCGATCGTAAAATCGAGGTGTTCGAGCGGCAACTGACCGATCAACACGGGCACGGCGTCCGGCACTTCGATCACGTCCATGCTGCACGACCGCCCTTGGACCGTCAGGCGAACCGTGTCGTACAAGGTCGCCTCCCCGACTCCGGCGCTGCTTGTGACCCGCTTGGTCGAAACCGCCTGGAGCCCCAACTCCCGAATCACACGGGTCGGGAGCGAAAGGAGCGTCGCGCCGGTGTCCACAAGCGCGTCCGTGACGACGACCTTCCGTACCTTATCCGCGGGCAAGGCGCCGCGGCGCACCGCCCACAGGTCTTCCAGGTTCTCGATGACGGCTTCGACGACGACGCGGCCCATAACCTCTCCTTAATTTTGATGGTGCTTATCCGCCGCCGCTCAGCATTTCGCCGTCTTGCGCTTCTTGCCGACGGCGCCGCGACTTTGGACTTTTCGGATATAGTCCGGGGCGTCAGGCACTTTGCACGCGGTGCCGCCCATGTCCACCGAGACGCGGCCGACCTTCTCCCCCGTCCGGAGGGCGACGTCGGAGAGCGCCTTGACGTAAGACCCGACGGCGATCACGAAGCCGTTCATGACGTGGCGGACGCGGTTCGGCTGCTGGTGGATCGTCGTTTCCACGCGGCGGAGCAGCTTTTCCAACTCGGCCAAATCGAGTTCGGCGTCGTCCTTGGTCGCCGCCAGGCTGCTCAGCGTCGACCAACCGGCCGCGGCCACGCGCTCCTTGTCGGAGTCGACCCACTCCAGGGCGAGTTCGCGCCCGTGCTTGCTCCCCGCCGCGACCCACGGCACGGTGTACTCGCTGAGCGCGGGGCAATACGCTTTCTCGGCCCACTTCCGAAGGTCCTTCTTGGTCATCTTGGCGTCGTCGGCGACCAGCCCGGCCAGATACATCGCGTCGTAGACGCCGGTGTCGTACAGGTCGAGCGCCAGCCGGTAGTCCGTCCCGACCCGCTTGTGAATCTTTTTCAGGTCTTCGATTTTCACGCCGAAGACGGGCTCCCCGATCCCGTGATTGAGCAGCACGCTCTTGTACGAGTCCTTGCCCAGGCGTGCGAGTTCGTCCAGAATCTCGTTCGCGGTCATGATCGGTCTCCGGAGAGATACTTGTCGAGGTGGGAGGCCCAGTCAGGCGGCCCCTCCAGTTGCAGCGAGCGGGCCGTCCGGAGGAAAGAAGCGGGTTGGCCGGGCGGCGGCGCGAGCGATTCGACGGTCAAGCGGACGGGCGTGTTTGGCTCCAAGGAGATCGGTTGTGTAGGGCGGAAGACACTGCCGTCGAAGTTGGCAAGGATGACGTCAGCCATGAAAACTCCTTTGGGCGCACAAGGGGACGCAGGACTCGGCGCGGGACGGTGAGCCAGACGCTCACGGCTTCTTCTCCCCCTTCTCGAATCGATTCAGGCGCTCGCGCAGCGCCTCCTGTTCCTTCTTGAGCCGCTCGACCTCTTCGCGCAGCTTGGCCACGTCCGGCGCCGCCGCCGGCGCGTCCTTCTTGCGCAACTGCTCGGCCACCGTCTTCGCGAACTCGCGCACTCGCCCGTCCGGGTCGTCGCGGCTCACCTTCTCGACCGCCGGCAGCAACTCCGCGACGCCGCCCGACGGCGCGTTCACCGCCGAGAGGGTGGCGAAGCGGATGCGGAGGCTGTCACTCGCCAACGCGTCGGTCGCCGCACTCACCAAACGCTTGCGCGGCTCGTCGCCCAGCTTCGCCTTCCGCGCCAGGCGGAGCAGCCCGTCGATGGCGGCCGTCCGCGCCTCCTGCGGGTGGCCGGGGCGCGCCCACTCCAGCAGCGTGTCGAGCGCCGCCGGGTCGCCGGTGCTGCCCAGGGCCCGCAGCGCGCTGCCGCGCAGGCTGTCGCGGTGCGACGGCTTCGACAGCCACGGCATCAGCAGCGCCACCGCGTCCTTGTGCCCTTGCTCCGCGTACTGCCGCAGAGCCTCGCCCTCGACGCCGTAGCTCGGGTCGCCCTTCTTCAGCACGCCGCGCACCGCCTCGATCACCTTGGCGTCGGTCTTGAACTTGTCCAGGTGGTTGAGGCACGCCCGGCGCACGCGGGCGTCGGCGTCGCGCAGTCCGCCCAACAGGGTGTCGCGACTGACGTCGCCGCCGGCCTCGCCCAGCGCCGACGCCAACTCCCAGCGCAGGCCCCAGAACTTCTCGGCCGCGAACGACGCCGCCAGCGCCCGCCGGTCGGCGTCGGTCTTGCCCTTGGCGAAGAACTTCGCCGCGCGGATGCGCCCGACCACGTCCGGACTCTCTTTCAACTGAGCTTCCCACAGGTCGCGGCCTTTCGTCTCGTTCAACTCCGCGAGGACCGCGTAGCCGGTGTCGACGTCGACGCGGCTCGGGCGGCCCGGCAGCGGCACGAGGACGGTCGACTCCTTGTCCGTCATCTCCTGCTCGACCACGACCGGCTTCTCCGTGCCGGGGACGTGGAAGGCGAGCGTTAGCGGGAAGTGGAACGCCTCGCCGGCCTGCGTCTGCTTGACGACGACGCGCGCCTGGCGCGGCCCGGCGAGGTACTCCGTCGCCACGTCGACGACGGGGCTGCCGGGCCGCTCGGTCCAGTCGTAGAAGAAGCGCCCCAGGTCGCGGCCGGTCTCGCGCTCCAGCACGCGGCGAAAATCGGACGTCTCGACGCTCTTCAGGCGGTTATCCTCGGCGTAGCGGCGGACGGCGCGCCAGAAGGCGTCGTCGCCGAGGCGGCGCCGCAGCATATGCAGCACCCAGGCGCCCTTCGGGTAGGCGCGGGCGTCGAACATCGAGTCCGGGTTGGAGTAGTGGCGGTCGACGACGGGCCGCGCCTTGCCGCCGGAGATGGCGCCCGACGATTTGCGGTAGAGGTTGTAGACGTAGGCGTCGGCCCCGAAGCGCTGCTCGTCCCAAAGGCACTCGGCGAAGGAGGCGAAACCCTCGTTGAGCCACACGTGCGCCCAGTCGCGGCAGGTGAGCAGGTCGCCCCACCACTGGTGGGCCAGCTCGTGGGCGATGAGGCCGTCGGCGTCGCCGTCGAGGGCCGAGCGCTCGTCGACGAGGGCGTCGCCGAGCGTGGTGGCGCTGGTGTTCTCCATGCCGCCGCCGAACTGGTAGGCGACCACCTGGGCGTACTTCTCCCACGGGTAGCGGACGCCGAAACGCTTGCTGAAGAAGTCGAGCATGGCGCGCGTGCGGCCGAAGGTGCGGCCGACCTTGTCCTTCTCGCCGCGCGGGACGTAGTAAGAGACCGGCACGCCGTCCCACTCCTCCTCGACGACGTCGAACTGCCCGACGACGAGCGTCACCAGGTACGACGGGTGCGGCTGGCTCTGCAGCCAGTGGAAGGTGGACCTCGAATCGCCGTAATCGGCCCGCTGTACGAGCTTGCCGTTGGAGACGGCCACGAAGTCGCGCGGCACGGTGACGACGATCTCGGTACTCTGCCGCTGGTCGGGCTGGTCGAGGCAGGGGAACCAGTGGCGGTTGCTGACCGGCTCGCCCTGGCTCCAGACGGTGAGCGGGGCGTCGGGCGTGTCCTTGGTCGGGCCGAAGAAGTGCAGGCCCTCTTTGGGCTCGCGCACCTGGTAGTCGACGCGCAGCGTACCGGCCTGCCCGGCGGGCCAGGCGGGCTCGAAGTCGACGGTGAGCGTCTTGCCGTCGTGGCCGAAGCGGGCCGTGGCGCCGTCGCCGTCGCCGCGGGCGAGCGTGACCTTGTTGACCTTGAAGCCGACGGCGTCGAGGCCGAGGTGCCGCAGCTCGCGGAGGCTGGTGAAGCGCAGCGTGGCGACGCCGTCGACGGCCTTCTTCGGCAGGTCGACTTGCAAATCGAGGCGAATGTGACGGACGTCGACGGGCCGCTCGCCGGCGGTGCGCAACGGCTCGGCGTCGGGCTTGGCGTCGGCCTTGGGCGCCGGCGCCTGGCCGAGGATGGGGGGATACGGCAGGGCGCAGAGCGCGAGGAGAAGGAAAAACAGACGAAGACGGTACATAAGCGGTGGCTCCCGGAGTCGCAAGGGACGCTACGCACCCCATGATACGCGATCTTCCCGCGGGCAGCAGGGGGAAAAGCGACAAGGCGTTTTCTTGACACGTCCGCGTCGGCCGTAACACAATGATCCGCAAAGGGCGGGCTGCCGCGCGAAACGGGAGGAGTCGCATGGCCTTCACGATTACGATCACCGAAGAAGCCGAGGCCCATTTTCTCTCCCTTTCCGCACGGGACCGGCGGGTGCTCCAGGCGGCGATCACTTCGCGCCTGGAGCATCAACCGACCGTGCCGACGAAAGCCGTCAAGCGTCTGAGGCCCAATCCCCTCGCCGAGTTCGAGCTGCGCGTCGGGAACCTCCGTGTGCTGTACAATGTGGAAGGTGCGGAGGTCGTCCTTCTCGTCGTGGGGCGAAAGGCCGGGAACAAGCTGATCGTGGCTGGGGAGGAATTTCATGGCCATCAAGACCATCCCCCTGAGTCGGCTGGAGGCGGACCCGCGCGGGACGCTGAATGAGTGTGCCGACTCGGGGAACGCCGTCCTCGTCGAGCTGCCCGACCAACGGCTCGTCGCCCTCCAACCCTTAGATGGTGGGGAGGATGACTCTCTCGTCGATGAGCTATTGCAGTCGAGTGAGGAGTTTCGGGCGCTGGTCGCCCGGTCGAAGGCCGGACCCCGGAAGTCCTTCCCTTTGAAGCCGTAGGAGGGGTCGTCGCCCACTACGACGAGGCGAGCCGGCAGTTGACAGTGTGAGTCGGAGGAATAAAGAACTAACCACAGACTGTGCCTCTGTGGTTCGTTCTTTTTGTTCTTCACCCCCAACGAGGACTCTTTATGCGCTCCCGACTGTGGCTCTGCCTGCCCCTGCTGCCGGCTCTGATCGTCCCGGCGCTGCCCGCCGGCGCCGAGGACAAGCCGGCGCCCTCGCCGATCACCTGGAAGAAGACCGTCGTCGACACCAAATTCCGCTCCGAGGGCGTCGCCATCGCCGACGTCAACAAGGACGGCAAGATGGACGTCCTCACCGGCGAGTGGTGGTTCGAGGCGCCCGACTGGAAGCCGCACGCCATCCGCCCCGCCAAGGAGGACTACCGCAAGGGCAACGAGAACGTTTACAGCCAGAGCTTCTGCTGCTGGGTCGACGACTACAACGGCGACGGCTGGCCCGACCTGCTCGTCATCCGCTTCCCCGGCGAGCCGTGCTACTGGTACGAGAACCCCCAAGGCGGGTCGGGAATGTGGAAAGAACACCTCGTCTGCGACAACGCCTGCAACGAGACGCCGCAGTACGCCGACCTGTTCAAGAACGGCAAGCGCGTCCTCGTCATGGGCGTGCAGCCGAAGGGCAAGGGCGGCGCCAACGAGGGGCAGATGGCCTGGCTCGCCCCCGGCAAAGACCCGACACGGCCGTGGGATGTCCACCCCATCAGCGAGCCGAGCAGCCCCGGCAAACCCATCCCCGGCACGTTCAAGTTCTCGCACGGCCTCGGCGTCGGCGACCTCAACGGCGACGGCCGGCCCGACGTGATCTGCACGGAAGGCTGGTGGGAGCAGCCGGCGAAGGACGACGGCAAGCCGTGGACCTTCCACGCCGTCAAGCTCGGCGACGCCTGCGCCGACATGATTGCCTTCGACCTCGACGGCGACGGCAAGGCCGACGTCCTCAGCAGTTCCGCCCACCAGATCGGCATCTGGTGGCACCAGCAGAAGAGCGCGACGAGCTTCCTCCGCCGCGACCTGTTCCCGAAGCTCGTGTCGCAGACGCACGCGATGCATTTCGTTGATATTAACGGCGACGGCCTGAAGGACCTCGTCACCGGCAAGCGCTGGTGGGCGCATGGTCCCAAGGGCGACTTCGACCCGAACGGCCCGGCGAAGCTGTACTGGTTCGAGGCGAAGAAGGGCTCCGACGGCGTCGTCCAGTTCACGCCGCACCTGATCGACGACGACTCCGGCGTCGGCACGCAGTTCGTCGTCGACGACTTCAACGGCGACAAACTGCCGGACGTCGTCGTGTCGAACAAGAAGGGCACGTTTATCTTCGAGCAGGTGCGGTCGACCAAGTGACACGGCTCCGCCGCTCGCGGCTTAGCGAAACACCGCTAAGCCGCGAGCGGCGAGGCGAGGGCATCCGCCATGACCAGCGCCGACGCCCTGGTGCGCCGCCTGCACGAGCACGGCGTGCGCCACGTTTTCGGCTATCCCGGCGGGCAAATCACGCCTATCTACGACGCCCTCCACCGCCACGGCGGCGTCCGCCACTACCTCGCCCGCCACGAGCAGGCGGCGGCGTTCATGGCCGACGGCTTCGCCCGCGCCGCCGGCCTCCCTGGAGTCAGCCTCGCCGTGTGCGGACCCGGCGTCTACAACGCCGCCACGCCGCTGGCGACCGCTTACACCGACTCGGTCCCCGTCCTCCTCGTCAGCGGTCAGGTGCCGAGGGCCGGAAGCGGTTTGCGCTCCGGCTACTATCACGAGAACGAGCAGCTCGCCGCCTGTGCGACATTTACCAAGGCACGGGCGCGGGTCGAGGACACTTCGGCGATCATCCCTGAAGTCGATCGCCTCTGGAGAGAAATGATGGTCGGACGTCCGGGGCCGGCGTTGCTGGAAGTGCCGCTCGACGTCCTCCGCGCCGACGCCCCTTCCAGCGACTGGCCCTCCCTGCCACCGCCGACGCCGCCTCTAGCTCCTTCGCCGGCCGACATTGTCGCACTCACACGACTCGTCGCTGGCTGGCGCCGCCCTCTCCTCATGGCCGGCGGCGGCGTACTCAGTGCCGGCGCCGAAGCCCACCTCGTCCGCCTCGCCGAACGCCTCGGCGCCCCCGTGATCCACACGGCGATGGGCAAGAGTGCGTTCCCGTCCGACCACCCTCGCGCGGCCGGCCTGCCGTGGCACCGAGCGACGTCCGACCTGACCAACATGGCGTCGTTCTTCTCGCCGCTGTTCGCCGAGGCGGACGGCGTTCTCGCCGTCGGCTGCCGCTTCACGCAGCTCGCCACGGGGAGCTGGACGCTGCCCCTGCCAAACTCGCTGGCTCACATCGACGTCGATGCGTCGGAGTTGGGCCGACACTACCCGACGGCCTGCGCCGTCCACGCCGACGCCCGCCTGACGCTCGAAGCCCTGCTTGCCGAGTTGCCTCTTGCGCCACGTCCGTCATGGGCTCCGCCGCCGGCGCCGCGCGAGCCGTGGCGATTGCCGGGCCTCGACCTGATCGGCCCGCTCCGCCGTGCCCTGCCGCGCGACGCCGTGATCGTCGCGGACATCACACGCCTCGCTTATATCATGCTCGCGGAGTTCCCCGTCTACGAGCCGCGCACCTTCCTGCACCCCGCCGGCTTCGTGGCGATGGGCTACGGCATCCCGGCGGCCCTCGGGGCAAAGGCCGCGCACCCCGAGCGCGCGGTCGTCGCGGTCCTCGGCGACGGTTGCTTCCAGATGTGCGGCATGGAACTGGCGACGGCGGTGCAGGAGAAATTGCCCGTCATAATCGTCGTCGTCAACGACGGCAGCCTGACGCTCATCAAAGCCATTCAGCAGCGGCGCTACGAAGAGCGCTACCTCGGCGTCGACATCCTCAACCCCGATTTCGCTCTGCTGGCGCGAGCGTTCGGCGTGTACTCCTGGCGCGCCGACGACGACGCCTCGTTCGAGACCGCGCTGGGCGAGGCTCTCGCCTGCGGCGCCCCGGCGCTGATCGAGGTCCGCCCCGGCGACGCCCGTCGCTGACCTATGGGTGACAATTCGCAGTCCCTCGTGTATTGTCTCGGTTGTAACGCCCCCCTTCTCGTCCGTCGGAGGCTCCGCACATGCGACGCACGTTGTTGGCGGCTCCCCTGCTGGGAGTCCTGGCACTCACGGCCTTTCTCGCCCTGAAGGCGTCGCCGTCGCCCGCCGGGCCGAACCAGCCCGACCCGGCGAAGCCCGCGACGACGCTGCCGATCGCGCAAGCGATCTTGTACAGCAGCGGCGTCGGCTACTTCCAGCGCGAGGGCGCCGTCGAGGGGAACGCCCGCGTCGACCTCACGTTCCCGATCCAGGACATCAACGACCTGCTCAAGAGCATGGTGCTGCAAGACCTGGGCGGCGGCAGCGTGTCCGCCGTCAGCTTCGATTCGCAGTCGCCCGTCGAAAAGACGCTTCAGAGCTTCGCCGTCAACCTCACCGGCAACCCCGGCTTCGGCGCCATCCTCGCCCAGGCGCGCGGCGAGAAGGTCGAGGTGACGATGCAGCAGGGCAACGCGACCCAGCCGGGGACGATTGCCGGCACCGTCATCGGCGTCGAGAAGCAGAAACAGCAGGTCGGCAAAGACGGCATTCTCGACGTCGAGATGCTGAACCTGCTGTGCGCCGAGGGGATGCGGAGTTTGAAGCTCGCCGACGTGCAGCGCGTGCGCTTCCTCAACCCCGTCCTCGACGGCGAATTCCGCCGCGCCCTGGAGACGCTGGCGCTGTCGCACGACACGCAGAAAAAGGCCGTGTCGCTGCTCTTCGGCGGCGAAGGGAAGCGCGACGTCAAGGTGGCCTACGTCGTCGAGAACCCGATCTGGAAGACGAGCTATCGCCTGGTGCTGAGCAACAAGAAGGGCGCCCGGCCGATGCTGCAAGGCTGGGCGGTCGTCGAGAACGCCGGCGAGGAGGACTGGAAGGACGTCCGCATGGCCCTCGTCAGCGGACGGCCGATCTCCTTCCGCATGGACCTCTATCAGTCCTTGTACGTGACGCGGCCGCTCGTCGAGCCCGAACTGTTCGCCTCACTGCGCCCGCCGACCTATGCCGGGGCGATGGCTCCCGCGCCGATACCCGCGGCGACCGAGCGCCCTCGGGAGAAGAAGGCAGCGGATAAGGAGGATGCCAAACCGAGCGACATGCCGGCTGCCCCTCCCGCCGCGCGCCCCCCTCCTCGCCGTGAAGCCGAGAGCGAGGGGATCGATCTCAAGCGGGGCGTGCAGTCGGCGGCGACCGGCGGCGCGCTGGGCGATTTCTTCCAGTACGTCCTGGAGCATCCGGTCTCTCTGCCGCGGCAGAAGTCGGCGATGCTGCCCATCGTCCAGAAGGAAGTCGAGGCCGAGCGCGTCTCCATCTACAACGAGGGGACTCAGGCCAAACATCCTCTGCTCGGTCTCCGCTTCAAGAACACGACGGGACTGCACCTGATGCAGGGGCCGATCACGGTCTTTGAAGGGAGTAGTTACGCCGGCGACGCCCGCGTCCTCGACTTGCAGCCGAAGGAAGAGCGCCTTATCAGCTACGCCATCGACCTCGGCACCGAGGTCGAGCCCGTCGCCAAGCGCGACCCCGATCTGTTGACGAAGCTGAAGCTGCACAAGGGGCTGGTTTATCGGACGCAGAAGATCCGCGAAGCCAAGCGCTACAACGTCAAGAACCGCTCGGAAATTGACCGCACCGTCCTCATCGAACACCCCTTCCGCCAGGGCTTCGACCTCGTCAGCAAGGACAAGCCGGCCGAGCGGACGCGCGACGTCTACCGCTTCGAGGTGAAGGCCGCCGCCGGGGCGTCGGGGACGACCGAGGTCGTCGAGGAGCAGCAAGTCCAGTTCGCGATGGAGCTGACGAATATCGACGACCAGACGGTCCGCTTCTTCCTCTCTCAGCCGGTCGTCAGCGAGGCGGCGAAGGCGGCGCTGACCAGGGCGACGGAGTTGAAGGCGAAGTTGTCGGCGACGCAGCGCGACGTCCAGCAGCAGGCGACGCAACTCAAGGTCATCACCGACGACCAGACGCGGCTGCGGGCGAACCTGCGCGAGATGCCGCCGACGGCGGAGGCGTATAAACGCTACCTGAAAAAGTTCGACGACCAGGAAACGCAGATCGAAGACTTCCAAAAGAAGATCAAGGCGCTCCAGGACGCGGAGCACTCCCAGCGCAAGGACTACGAAGACTACCTCGCCAAGCTCGACGTGGAGTGAGGACGCGGCCGGCGTCCAGGTGACTTATGACCGAGGAGCGAATCGACGTCCTCTTGGTGGAGGACGAGGAGCCTCCGGCCCGGGCCATCCGCCGGGCGTTCGCCTCGCCCGAGAGCCCGTTCCGCGTGACCCGCGCGCGCGGCCTGGCGGAGGCGCGGGACCGCCTGGCGTCGTCGCCGCCGCACCTGGTGCTGGCGAGTTGGGAGTTGCCCGACGGGCCGGGGACGGCCCTCATCCCCGAGGACCGCGAGGGCGGCGCCTACCCCGTCGTCATCCTAGCCGCGCGCGGCAGCGAGAAGACCGCCGTCGAGGTCATGAAGGCGGGGGCGCTCGACTACGTCGTCAAGTCGGACGAGGCGCTGGCGAACATGCCGCACGTCGCCCGGCGGGCGCTGCGCGAGTGGCGGCTGCGCCACGAGCGGCGGCGCGCCGAGACCGCCCTGCACGAGAGCGAGGAGCGCTTCCGGGCCTTCATGGACAACCTCCCCGCCGTCGCCTTCATCAAGGACGCCGGGGGGGCGCTACGTCTACGGCAACGCGGCGTGGGCGCGGCAGTTCGCCCACCCGCCCGCCGAACTGCTCGGCCGCACCGACGCCGACCTCTGGCCCCTGGAGGCGGTCCACCAGTTCCGCGCGAGCGACGAGGCCGTTCTGGCCGCCGGCGGCACCGTCGAGCGCGTCGAGTCCGCCGCGGCGCCCGGCGGTGGCCGCGTCTGGTGGAAGGTCATCAAGTTCCCGCTCGCCGGGCCGTCCGGCGGAAAGCTCCTCGGCGGCATCGTTTTGGATATCACGGAAGGGAAAAAGCTGGAAGAACAGTTCCTGCAAGCGCAGAAGCTGGAGAGCGTCGGCCGGCTCGCGGGCGGGGTCGCCCACGACTTCAACAACCTGCTCACCGTCATCGGCGGCTACTGCTCGCTGCTCCGGGCGGGGCTGGAGGACGGCCACCCCTGGCACGGCGCCCTCGCCGAGATGAGCGTGGCGGCCGACCGCGCCGCCGACCTGACGCGGCAACTCCTCGCCTTCAGCCGCAAGCAGATGATGCGGCCGCGGGCGGTCGACCTCAACGACGTGGTCTCTGGCGCGGAGAAGCTGTTGCGCCGACTCATCGGCGAGAACATCGAATTGTGCGTCGTCGCGGGCTCGACGCGCCCGGTCCTGGCCGACCCGGGGCACCTCGGCCAGGTGCTGATGAACCTGGCGGTCAACGCCCGCGACGCCATGCCCGACGGCGGGCGGCTGACCATCGCCACCGCCGACGCCGAACTCGACGAAGTTCAGGCGGGCGCCCGCCCCGAGGCGCGGCCGGGCTCTTACCAGGTCCTCGTCGTCGCCGACACCGGCTGCGGGATGGACGAGGCGACGCGCGCCCACGTCTTCGAGCCGTTCTTCACGACGAAAGAGGTCGGCAAAGGGACCGGATTGGGGTTGGCCTCGGTCTACGGCATCGTCAAGCAGAGCGGCGGCTTCGTCGAGGTCGAGAGCGCGTCGGGCCGCGGCGCCGCCTTCACGCTCTACCTGCCCGCCGCCCGCGAGGCCGCCCGCCCCGCCGAGGTGCCGGCCGCCGCCCGCGACCTGCCGCGCGGCCGCGAGACGATCCTGCTGGTCGAGGACGAGGAGAACGTCCGCGCCCTGTGCCGCAAAGTCCTCCAGGGGAGCGGCTACGACGTGATGGAAGCGGGCGACGGGGCCGATGCTTTGCGCGTCAGCGCCGCCCACGCGGGTCCGGTCCACATCCTGGTGACCGACGTCGTCATGCCGCACATGAACGGCCGGGCGCTGTTCGATCGCCTGGCGACGGAGCGGCCGGGCCTGCGCGTGCTGTTCGTGTCGGGCTACCTGGACGGCGACCTGTTGCGGCACGGCGTCCTGAGGCAGGGGCAGGCGTTCCTGAACAAGCCCTTCACGCCGGAAGAACTGGCGCTCAAGGTGCGCGAGGTGCTGGATCGGTAGCGGCCGGCCCGTCATTGTCCTCCGGGCGCTTTCGCCGCGTCCCAGACGCGCACGGCGGCGTCGCGGCTCCCGGAAAGCGTCTGCCCGCCGGCGACGAAAGCGACGGCGACGACCGAAGCGGCCTCGCGCTCCAAGCGCTTCAACTCCTTGCCGGTCGCGACGTCCCAGAGGCGCAGCGAACTGTCGGAGCCGCCCGAGAGCGCCCGCCGCCCGTCGGCGTCGAAGGCGACGCACTTAACGTATCCCGTGTGCCCGGAAAGCGTCTTCACCTCTCTCCGCGTCGCGACGTCCCAAAGGCGCACCGTCCGGTCGTCGCTTCCGGAAAGGATCTGCCGCCCGTCCGCCGAGAATACTGCGCACGTCACCGCGTCCTTATGTCCGTCGAGCCGGCCCGCCTCCTCGCCTGTGACGACGTCCCAGAGGTGAATCGTCCTCTCCGCGCAGACGAGTACCTGCCGCCCGTCCGGGGAGAACGCGACGGCGTTGACGTAACGCACGCGCCCCTCCCAGGTCCGCAGCGCCTTGCCGGTCTCCAGGTCCCAGAGGGTGACCAGGTGGTCGTAGCCGCCGGAGAGAGCCTTGCGGCCGTCGGGCGAGAACGCGACCGCCGTCACGACTCCGTCATGTCCGTCGAGGCGGCGCAACTCGCGCCCCGTCGCCACGTCCCACAGGCGCACGGCCGCGTCGGCGCCGCCGGACAGCGCCCGTCGCCCGTCCGGCGAAACGGCGACACCCCAGACCGACGCCGTGTGTCCGATGCAGCGGCGCCGGTCGCGCCCCGCCTCGACGTCGTGGACGCGCACCGTCCGGTCGTTGGCGGCGATCAGCGCCAGCCGGCCGTCCGGCGCGAAGGCGATGCCGTTGGCCGGGCTCGACTGCGCCTCCAGAGGGTCAAGTTCTCCGGTGTTGTCCGGCAGGCTCCGCGCCACCGAGGCCGGGTCGAACGGCGTGCCGAGGCGCAGTTCGCGCACGGCGTCCGCGAACGACTGCACGAACACCGGACGCGACACCGTGCCGCCCGGCACTTTCAGCGCCCCGAGGTTGCGCGCCCCCTGCTCGGACTGTCCGACGCGCCGGCGCAACTCGTCCGGCGCGACGCCCAGTTCCGCGGCCGCCGTCGCGAGATCGACGTCGTCCTCGTAGCGGAGCGTCAACGTCAGAATTGGCTCGAAGACGCTCACTTTGTTGCCGGTCTTCTCCAGCGCCTTGCGGAAGCGCTCGGCGTCTTCGTCCATCAAGGCTCGCATCCTCGCGGCGGGGGCGTAGAGGGCGCGGATCAGGCCGGCGTCGGCGCGGGAGAAGGCTTTGGGGTTCTTGTCGACGTGGTCGCGGACCTGGTCGTCCTTCGGGTTGATGCCGCGGTAGTGGCAGCCCATGCACGAGACGGCGGCCTCGACGGCGCGATCGGGACGTTTCGGGTCGCTGACGATGGCGGTGGGCGCCTTGTCCACGCGCAGGTTGTTGGCGTTGACGAGCATGTACCCTTGCAGGCCGTTGGGCAGGTGGAAGATGACCTCGCCGCCGGCGTGCTGGAAGGCGTCCGCGTTCGACCCCGGACCGAGCGGGTAGGCGAAGAGGTTGCGCCGGTCCGGCAGCAGCGAGCCGCGCTCGGCGAGGTTCTGCGGCACCGCGTCGAAGTCGTAGGTGCGCCAGTAGGCTCCGTGGGCCGCGTCGTGGCGCTCCAGGAGGCGGTTGTTTTTGGCGACGCCTGAGCCGTTGAAGCCGGCGCGGGCCACGCGCTCCTGCTGGACGTCGGCGGCGGCGTTGACGCGCAACTGCGATTCCAGTTCGGCGAGGTTGTTCGGCAGTTGGAGCAGGTCGTGATAGAGCGGCGGCCGCGACGCGGTGGCGACGAACCAGTCGGCGCGGAGGCACGGCAGCCGCGTCGCCGTCGCCACCACGCAGGCGCGCGACACCGCGCTGTCCGAGAGGATGCCGTAAGGGTACTCGGCGAGCAGGCGGTTCCAGAGGTTGGCGTCCCAGACGAAATCGCGCAGGTCGATGCGAAGCACGAGCCGCGCCGGGTCGATCGGCTTCGGCAGGCTGACGCGCGGGTGCCACGACAGGCTGTTGAGGAGTTTGCCGAGGGCGTTACGGTAGGTCTGAAGCTCGTCGTCGCCGAGGCCGGCGTTGGCCAACTCGGCGAGGCTGAAGTAGCGGGCGAAGCGGCGGGCGCGGCGGTCGAGTTGGTCGAGGTCGGCGAGGACGAGGCTCGCGACGGCCTCCTCGGAGAGAAAAGGACGCGCGGCGGCGGGATGGACGCTGGGGGCGCCGGCGTCGATCCACTCCTTCAGCAGGGCGACGTCGGCCGTAGTCGGGCGAGGGTGATGATCGGGCGGAGGCATCTTGCCGGCGGCGACGCGGCGAAAGAGCGACGAGGCGTCGGCGTCGCCGGGGACGACCTTCTTGCGGGCGACGAGCTTGTCGCGGTCGAGGACGAAGTTGAAGCCGCCCTCGACGGCCCCATCCTGACCGTGGCAGCGGTGGCAGTGCGCTTCGAGAGTCTTGCGCGCCTTGAGGGCGAGTTGGGCGTCGGCCCCGCGTGCCGGAACGACGAGGGCGGAGAGCAGGGCGACGCCGATGAGAATGCGCGAGAGCGGGACGGACGTCATGGCAAGTCCCCGGAAGAGCGGCGGGCGTTAGTCCGCATTATCCTTCGCGGACGGTCCGGGGAACAAGGGAGGGATTGTAACTTGGGGGTAGCGGAGTGCGAGGCAGGGCGACACTACCCCTTGCCGAACTCCATCCGGCGCCCGTAGTGCGCGTCCCACCCGACGCGGCCGAACGGCTCAACCATAACCCCTTCGTCAACGACCGCGAAAGGCTGGAAACAGCCTTTCTCCTCCTCGTAGTACGGCTCACTTTTGATCGTGTCATCGTCGAATTTTGGGGCGACGACGAGGAAATGCCGGCCGTTCCAGTACCCTACGTTGCCGTTGCGGCCTCGACCGACGTAGGACTTCCCGATCACCAAACTCTCGCGCGCGAGTTGCTCCGGCATCGCCGTCGCCTCCAAGGATGATTGCCGCAATCCCGTTGGGCGACGCTTCCTTGTAGCATCGCCCAACGGGATTGTAGCAGTCCTCGGGTGCGAAGCCGCAAGCGGCGGCACCGGCGTCACGGCCCGATCGCCTGCCCGCCGCGCTCGCCGGTGCGGATGCGCACGCAGTCCTCCAGCGACAGCACGAAAATTTTGCCGTCGCCGATCTGCCCCGTCTCCGCCGTCCGCGCCGCGTGGACGATCGCCTCGACCGTCGCCTCCACGAAGGCGTCGTTCACCGCGATCTCCAACTTCAGCTTCGGCACCAGCCGCACCTGGAACTCGGTGCCGCGGTACACCTCCGTGTAGCCGCGTTGCCGGCCGCAACCGCGCACGTCGGTCACCGTCATCAGGTAGACGTCGCGCTCGTTCAGCGCCGCCTGGACCGCCTCCAGCTTCTCGGGGCGGATGATGGCCACGATCATTTTCATCCGAAAAGATCCTCTGTCATGGGGAACGGCACCAGGTGCCGGCTCAGTTCTCGACGTGGACGTTCACCGCCGAGCCGCCCAACTTGTGCTGGAACAGCAGGCGCAGGTTTTCGCTCATCCGCTTCGGGTCGCCGCCGCGGAAGCGGAAGCGGTTGCCCTGAACCGTCGTCACGAACGGGTAGATCGCCCGGAACTGCGGCGGCGGCGGTTCGGCGCCGGTCTGGCACAGGTCCGACCAGGTGTGCGTCAGCGCCCCCGTGTCGGCGCCCTCGACCACCACCGTGAAGCGCGTGTGGCCGTTCGGCGGCACGATCGCCGGGCGCGGCTCGTGCGTCACCGCCGACGTGCCCGGCACCGACTCGAACGCCAGCCCGAAGTCGAAGCCGACCTCACCGTGCTCCGTCTGGTCCAGGCCCGCCGACTCGGCGTCGGCGTCGGTCGTGAAGCCGATCAGTATATCCACCAGCTTCACCAGGACCAGACTCAGGCCGAAGGCGAGCGCCGCCGAAACCAGCGCGGCGATGAGTTGCGTCACCACCTGGCCGGGGGCGCCGCTCAGCAGACCGTCGGCGCCGCCCTTGTTGATCGCGGTCGAGCAGAACACGCCGGTCAGCACCGCGCCGAGGAAGCCGCCGATGCCGTGGACGCCGAAGGCGTCGAGCGAGTCGTCGTACTTGAACGCCGGCTTGAGGCAGACCGCGCCGTAACAGATGACGCCGGCGATCGCGCCGAGGATCAGGCCGCTCGCCGGCGAGACGAAGCCGGAGGCCGGCGTCACCGCGACGAGGCCGGCGACGACCCCCGACGCCAGGCCGAGCGCCGTCGGCTTGCCCTTGTGCAGCCACTCGGCGACGAGCCAGCTCAGGCCCGCCGCCGCGGCCGCCGCCTGCGTGGCGCTGAACGCCGACACCGCCAGCGTGCCGCTGCCGAGGCCGCTGCCGCCGTTGAAGCCGAACCAGCCGAACCAGAGCAGGCCGGCGCCGGCCAGCGTCAGCACCATGCTGTTGGGGTGCATGGCGTGGCCGGGGTAGCCGACGCGCTTGCGGAGAAGGAGGATCGCCGCCAGGCTCGAAAAGCCGGCCGCGACGTGGACGACCGTGCCGCCGGCGAAGTCGAGGGCGCCCAGCGCGCCGAGGACGCCGACCGGGGTGCCGCCGAGCCCCTTGGCCGCGTCGAGCGGCGCCGCGTACCACCAGTCCTGCGCCCAGACCATGTGCGCCAGCGGGCAGTAGACGAGCGTGGCCCAGAGGACGAGGAAGACGCAGTAAGGCTTGAAGCGGATGCGCTCGGCGACGGCGCCGCTGATGAGCGCCGGCGTGATGATGGCGAACATCCCCTGGTACATCGCGTGCAGGTAGACCGGGATGTTCGTGCCGGGCAGCAGGTCAGTCGGCTTGACCCCGTTGAGGAAGACGAGCCGCGCGTCCCAGCCGATCAGGCCGCCGCCGAAGGCGCTGACGACCGGCGAGCCGAAGGCGAGCGCGTAGCCGACGGCGAGCCAAAAGACACCGACGACCGACAGCGCCACCATGCTGTGCATCATCGTCGCCAGCACGTTCTTGCGCCGCACCATGCCGCCGTAGAACAGCGCCAGGCCGGGCACCATGAGCATGACGAATGCCGTCGAGACGAGCATCCACGCCGTGTCGCCCGTGTCGGGCGCCTTGGGCGTTTCGGGTAAGGTCGCCGGCGCGTTCTGCGCCCACGCCGTCGCACCCGTGACGAGCGTTGCCGCGAGCGCGGCCGGACCAATGAGATACCGTCGCAAGACGAACTCCTCCATTCGGCGCCTACAGTCGGCGCGCACCACAACCGGGGAGAGGAACGGACACCGAATTAGCAGTCCCCTCTTGGCAACTGACGTGCCGCGCCGGTGACGGTGAAGAATTCGTGACGCAAGCGCTTCTCAGGTATAGGTTAATGGCTGAGAGGGAGGGCGCGCAATTCACGACGCCGTCGCCGCCGTCTGCGCGGAATGCGGGCATTCGCTGCCCGCATTCCGCGCAGACGGCGGCGACGGCTCTCGGTTGGCCGGGGCGTGTCGAGCAGGCGTGCCGTGGAAACGGGCACCCCCGCGCCGTTAGCGCTCGACATACACCTTGAGAGACCCGTTATTCAAAGCACCGTGCAGCAGCCGTTCCAGGCACTCGCGCACCTGGCGCGGGTCGCCGCCGCGGAAGCGGAAGCGGTTGCCCTGGAACGTCGTCATGTGCGGGTAGACCGCGATAAAGTCGGCGGTGACAGGCCGCCCCGACGGCTGGCAGAGGTCGGACCAGACATGCGCCAACTTGTCGGCGGCGACGCCTTCGACGACGACGGTGAAGCGCTCCCCGCCGTCGCGCGGCACGGTCGCCGTCTTCGGCTCGGCGGAGGCGTGGAGGACGTGCCCCTCCGGCGCCTTCGGGTCCTCACTGATGTAGCCGAGGACGCCCATCTCGTGGACGTCGAGGCCGGCCAACTCCACCTCGGCGCTGACGCGGTTGCCGATCAGCAGGTCCATCACCTTGAACATGAGGAGGGCCACCGGAATCACCCACAGGACGTTGGCCGCGATGCCGATGCACTCGGCGACGAGCTGCGCCGAACTGCCGTAGAACAGGCCGGTCACGCCGACTTCTTCGGCGCCGGCCGGCACCTTGGTTTTGTCGGTGATGAGTTGCAAGGCGTTGCCGACCTTGTACCAGTTGGCCCCGTTCTGACCCTGGCCGTAAGTGCCGTCGGCGAACAGGCCGACGGCGAGGATGCCCCAGGCGCCATTGATGCCATGGACGCCGACGGCGCCGACCGGGTCATCGACCTTGAGGACGCGCTCGACGAAGAGACAGGCCCAGATGACCAGGACGCCGGCGACGAGCCCGATGACGACCGCCGCCCACGGGGCGACGAAGGCGCACGGGGCCGTGATGCCGACCAGCCCGGCCAACATGCCGTTGCACATGAAGCTCGGGTCGGGCTTCTTGTAGACCGTCCACATATAAATCGTGGCCGACACCGCGCCGGCGGCGGAGGCGAGCATCGTGTTGGCGGCGATGCGGCCGATGTTCAGGTCGGCGCCGCCCTGCGTGCTGCCGGGGTTGAAGCCGAACCAGCCGAAGGCGAGGATCAGCGTACCGAGGACGTACATCGGGACGTTGTGCGCCGGTAGGGCGTTGACCGACCCGTCCGTGTTGTACTTGCCGATACGCGGGCCGAGCATCCAGGCGCCGGCCAGGGCCGTCAGACCGCCGACCATGTGGACGACCGACGACCCGGCGAAGTCGACGTGCCCGTGCCCCAGCTCGAAGTTGACGCCGAGCTTGGACAGCCAGCCGCCGCCCCAAACCCAGTTGCCGTAAACCGGGTAGATAATCGTGCTGATGACCAGGCCGTAGACGCAGAACGACAGGAACTTCCAGCGCTCGGCCAGCGCCCCCGTCGGAATGGTCGCCGCCGTGTCCATGAACACCATCTGGAACAGGAACAGCGTCAGGATGCCGGCGTCGAACGCCCGCCCGGTGAGGAAAAAGCCCTCGTAGCCGAACAGGCCGAATTCCTTCTCCCCGACCTTGAACGAATACTCCTTGTTGAGCAGCTCCGGCAGGCCGTTCCCCATGCTGGCGTAGGAGCCGAAGCCGCCGTACATGAGGGCGAAACCGACGGCCCAGAAGCCGAGGATGCCGATGCCGTAAATCATGATGTTCATGGCCATCGTGTGGGCCACGTTCTTGCCGCGCGTCAGCCCGGTCTCGACGAGGGCGAACCCCGCCTGCATGAACATGACGAGGAAGCCGGTGATGAGCGTCCACATCATGTTGCCGTAGACGCGGTTCTTGCCGGCGGCCGCGGCGACTTCGTCGAGCAGCGCGTTCGACTTGTTGACCGCCTCCGCGACGGTCTTCAGGTCGGCCTTTTCGGGCTCGAGCTTGTCCGGCTTTTTCTTGTCGAGGTCCGTGATGATCGTCCCGGCGTCGCCCGTGTTGCCGCCGCTCGGGTCGGGCTTCGCTTCCGGCGCGGGCGACGCCTCGGCCTTGGGAGCGTCGCCGGGCTTCGGATCCTGCGACCAGATGTAACTTCCCGTCGTGTAGAACAGGAACAGTCCGAGGAAGAGCAGGAGAGGTCGAACTCGCTTCACGGGGAGAGATCCTCCAGAATCAGGGCGCGGCCGCGTTCAGGCAATCCAGGGTGCGGAGGGGGAACGCAACTGCTGTGCCGAGGAACCGTCGTCCGGAGGAATTGAGATTACCTTAACAGGAATATCAACTTACGTCGAATCGTTCTTTGACGAAGCGGACGACGGCCACCGGGGGCTGCCACGACTGTAGGCGGACGACGCCACGGAATGGCGCACCCCAAACAGGAGTCCTCCTTGCGAAGCCGCAAGCGGGGGGATTTCCCCACAACCGCTACACGTCTCGCGGCCCGCAGGAAACGAACGCCGCGCGCGCCGCATGAGGAACCGAAGAAGAAACTCTCGTCGCGCCGTCATGCGTTAAGACGCCGCCGGCCGAAGTAAACTCGCAGAACGGACGCGCATGGCTTTTCCCCAGGTTGCCGGGCTCCCCCCCGCACCTCTCCCCTGGGCACGGAAGCTCACTCGTGACAAGTGCGCTCTGAATGGATTCCGCCCCTGAGCGAGGCTGGCATGTTCCCTACCCTCTTGCTGAGCGTTGCGCTAGCGCCCGCGCAACCCGGCTTCTCGGAGACGGCTCCTCCGCCTCCGACGCCCCTGGCCGCTTCGGCGACCGTCCCACGACCCTTGGGCGTGGCGCCGCCGGACATCGACGAGATCGTGGCGCGGATCGCCGCCGAGGCGCCGCCGGACGCCGCGCCGAAGCCCATTGAGATCAACGCCCTGCTGCTGCCGGAGACGAAGCCGGCGGCGCCTCCCGCCGACACGCCGGCGGCGCCCGCGCCGACGCCGCCGGACCGCTGGCTGCTGATGAAGGCGCTGCAAGGCACCTGGCCCGGCTCGCTCCTCGACGACCACCGCATGGCCATCTACGGGTGGACGGAGGCGTCTGTCACCTACGGCTCCCAGGGGCGCACCGCCTGGCCCATGCTGGCGCAGAGCCCGACCAACGATTTCCTGCTCAATCAGAACTGGCTGGTCTTCGAGCGGACGGTCGTCACCACCGGCACGACGCAGCCGACGTTCGGCTTCCACACGGCCTGGATCCTGCCCGGTTCCGACGCCCGCTACACCGTCTCGCGCCATCTGCTGAACAGGCAGCGCGGCGTGGGCGACTTCACGCAGGGCAATTACCCGATCGACCTCTTCCACGCTTACGGCGAGGCGTATTTCCCGACCGTCGCCCGGGGCCTGGACGTCAAGGTCGGCAAGAACGCCGTACCGTACTTCGCCGAGACCGAGGACAAGATCAACAACCCCCTGTTCTCGCACAGTTACATGTTCTACTTCTGCGGCCCGTTCACCCACACCGGGCTCCAGGCGAATTTGAAGCTGAGCGACGAATGGGCGGTCGAAGCCCGGCTCGTCCTGGGGAGCGACATTGCCTTCGGCCCCGGCGAATCGCCGACCTTCGTCGGCACCGTGACGTGGACGCAACCCGGCGGCGGGCGCAACACCGTGCTTCTGTCGACGGTCCTCGGCTCCGGACGCTTCGACACGGAACACAACCAAGCCAACCAGAACATGGTCGACCTGATTTACACCCACACCTTCAGCCCCGTGCTGAAATACACGCTGGACGCCGGCGCGGGCTACATCGCGCACGTCCCCGACACCGGAACGGTCAGTTGGTACGGCGCCGCGCAATACCTGTCTTACACGATTTCCCCCCGGCTCAGTGCCAACGGCCGCTTTGAGCTGTTCGACGACCCGCAAGGGGGGCGCACCGGCTTCAAGGGCCTGTACACCGCCGTGACCGGCGGCGTGACCTTCAAGCCGCGCAAGTCGGTGTGGGTCCGTCCGGAGCTGCGCTACGACTACAACAGCGACTCGCGCCCGTTCGGCGACAGCCACGGGCAGTTCAGTGTCGCGACCGACGTGATCCTGCGCTGGTGAGCGCGCGGGCCGGGGGGAGAGGAAGCAACGTCGCCGCCGGCCCCGCGAGTCGGCGGCCCGATCAGGAGGAAGTTCTTTCATGCGACGTTCAGGAGTGACAAGGATGCTGAAGAAGCTGTTCCCGGCCGCCGCGGCGCTGCTGCTGCCGCTGCCCCTGTTCGCCGGCCAGGAGACGACCAAGGTCGCCCCCGGCACGCCGGTGACGATCACCGTGCAGCCGGCGGCGCCGTCGTCGCCGACGGTGACGATCACGCTCAAGGACCGCCACGGCCACGCCACGCCGCTCCGCGCCGGCTGCACGCACACCGGCGGCGGCAACATCGACGTGCAGACGCCGTCGGCGGACACCGTCGTCGTCACCTTCACCGGCGTCGCCGTCGCCACCGGCGGGCCGAAGGGGTCGTCGGCGTCGATGAACTTCACCCTCGACCAGTGCTTCGACGTCGTCTTCGAGAAGCCCGAGGTGAAAGCGGCGAAATTGACCGTCGAGGGCCGCGTCATCGGCGTGCTGCGCAGCGCCTGCAAGGGCGGCTCGGCGTCCGAGTCGTGCGGCGTCGCCGCCGTGAGCGCCGGCGGCGCGAGCCTGGCGAGCATCAGCGTCCCGGACCATTCGGTCGCGGGCGGCGAGAACCTGTCGATCAACGACCGCGCCGGCCCGGCAAGCGGCGCCATCGCGGCGGGCGCGCACACGCTGCATGTGTCCTGGCAGGTGAGCGCCGACCACCCGAAGTCGCTGCTGGGCAAGGCGGCGTCGGCGGAGTTCGCCCCCGACCCGGCGCTCGACCCGCTGTGGATCAGCTACAAGGAGCCGTTCCACGGCGCCGCCAAGAAGGACTTCGGCTTCCAGGTGACCATCAAGGTCGCCGACGACACGCCGCAGGACAAGAAGGACGACGACAAGAAAGACGGCGACAAGAAGGATGAGAAAAAGGAGGACAAGAAGGCGGCGCTGCTGAATCTGAGGCAGCGCTGATTCCATAATCGCCCGGACCGTCCGGGGCGCCGGCGCGGGAGGTTCACTTCCCCGCCGGCGCGTCGGGCGGGTTTTCCGCGCGCAACTTCGCCTCCACCTCGAACAGCTCGCGCGTGCGGACGACGCTGCGGCGGTAGCGGGCGACGTGCCCGTCCTCCCTGCCGAAGACGCCGATCATGAACGGCCTCCGCCCGCCCTCCTCGGCGGCCTCGCGCAGCTGCCGCTCGATGAGGTCGAACAACTCCTCCATCGTCGCGAAGTCGTACTCGCCCGGCGTCAATTCCCTTCCCCCCGCGCCCGTCACCGACCGCGCCTTGCCATCGCGCACCGTCACGGCGTAGCGCTCCGGCGTCCGCCCGCCCGGCTCGGGGTTGTACTCGTGGCGTACCGCGTAGTCGACGACGTAGTCGCGCGGGCCGTGCTCGCGCCAGCGCTGCCGCGCCGCCGCCAGGCGTTCGGGGTCGAGCTGCTGGCGCAGGTTGTACCAGATCGGGATCGTGATGACGAACGGGAGCGGCAGGGCGAGGAGGACGAAGAACCAGACCCAACGGCGCGGGGATGCTGCGGTCACGAACGGATACTCCCATGAGTCGCTTGCGGCTTAGTGGTCCGTTTCAGAAATAGCTCAAGGGTTGGCAACGGCCGTCCGCCTGGCATCCGGGCGTCGCAGAAACGTCGTCAACTTGCGGCGATCAAACTTCCCGTCAAAGGGGCGCGGGTCCGGGTTGGTCAGTTCCTCGTACAGCCGCAATCGTTGCCCCACGGCCGCCAAGTCCGCAGCGTGTTGACCATTTGCTGCCTCTCAGCCTACTGACGCACCGGGGCTCGCCAACCCGTGAGCTATTTCTGAAACGGACCACTTAGCGTCCGCCCGACAAGGCGCGGCGCGAAACCGCAAGCGGGAGTTCATTCCTTCGGCGCCGTAAAGTCCGCGACGTAGAGTTGCGCCGGCTGTCGCCCGTCGCGCGTCGACGTCCACATCAGCTTCCTGGAGTCCGGACTGAACACCGGCAGCACGTCCGCGCCCGGCGCGTAAGTGATACGCTCTTTCGCGCCTGTCCCGATATTCATCCAGTAAATATCGTAATTGGGCCGCCCCGGCACGTTGTGGTCGGCGGCGGCGTAGGCGACGTGCTTGCCGTCCTTGTACCAGTACGGCCCCCACTGCACCCACGTCAGGTCGTCGGTCAGGGCGCGCTCGTTCTTGCCGTCGGCGTCGATGACGTACAACTGCAAGTGGTCCTTCTTCTTGCGGTCGCTGCGGAAGATCACCTTGGTGCCGTCCGGCGAGAAGAACGGCCCGCCGTTGTAGCAGCCGGGGGCGTGCGTCAGTTGCCGCACGTTCTTGCCGTCGGCGTCCATGACGTACAACTCGAGGTTTTCCGCCCCGGAGCGGTTGGAGCAGAAGACGATGTGTTTGCCGTCGGGCGAATAGCTTCCCTCGGCGTCGTAGCCCTTGGCGTCGGTGAGGCGCTTCAGGCGCGAGCCGTCGGGGTCGGCCTCGAAGATGTCCATGAGCGGGTCGAAGTCCCACTTGTAGGTGCGCCGCCGGCCCGCCTTGCGGTCCTCGTCGCGCAGCTTGTACTCCTCGCCGTAATGCTCCTTCGCCTCGGGGTCGAGGTGGCTGCTGGCGAAAATGATCTTCTTGCCGTCGGGGCGGAAGAAGGCGCACGTCGTCTTGCCGACGCCGGGGCTGACGCGGCGGGCGCGGCCACCGGCGAGGTCCATCGTGAATATCTGATAAAAGGGGTTGCCGGTGTCCTTCTCCTCGGCCTGGAAGATGATCGTCTTGCCGTCGGGGGCGAAGTAGCCCTCGCCGGCGCGGACGAACTCGTGCGTGACCTGGCGGACGTTGGCGAGGTGCCGCGCCTCGGCGGCGGGCCAGTCGGCGGGGTCGGCGGCGACGGCGAGGGCGGCGAGCAGGCAGAACATACGCGACTCCTGGCGACGAGGGTCTTGATCGGGGGCAACGTCTCGGGGACCATTATAGAGGCGGCGCCCGGCTCGCGGTTCGCGAGCCGCCGACCCGCCGACGCCGAGGAGCCGACCGATGACCTTCGCCGAACTGGTCTTCGACAAGGAACCCTTGCCCTGGCTGAACGACCTGCAACAGTACCTGCCGGATGGCGTGCCCGTCCTGCCGGTCGCCGGCGGGGCGGCGCTACTCGTCCTGCTGCTGTTGCTGGTCCTGCTGCGCGGGGGCTGGCGCCTCCTGTTCGGCCGGCGCAGGCGCGCGGAACACTGGGACAGCGAGCTGGACGTCGACCTCGACGAGTGTCCCTTGCCGACGCGGCCGCCGGGCGACCGGCGCCTGACGGTGTATCACCTGCCGGCGCGTCTGCGGCTGGTCGTCGTGGCGGGAGCCGGCCGCGAGGGCGACGTCGATGCCACGGCGGTGGAAAAGCTGCTCGAGCGCGTGCTGCCGGGGCTGGGGGCGCTGGCGGCGAACGACCGGCCGCTCATTCGCGTCTGGCCGGCGCAGGTGAGCCGCCACGGCTTCGCGGCGGCGTTCCACCGACACACGCCGAAGGCGGCGGCGCGCGGCGAGCCGTCGCGCTGGATCTTGGTCGCGGGCCGGGCGCCGGTGGGGCGCCACGGCATCTTGCTCGGGCTGGGGCTGTGGGCCGACGAGCCGAACACCATCGACCGCCTCACGCTCGAAGGGCACCAGTGGCTCGACGTGATCCGCCTGAAAGAGAACGAATGACCGGCATCCGCGGCACCGACCTGCACATCGACAAGTGGGACGCCTGGGCGCCGGCGCCGACGCGCTCGCCGGCGCCGAGGCCGCGGCCGTAACTCGCGGCCGTACCGGCGACGCGGACGAAGGCGCGGCGCGTGACCGGAAGGACGGAAGACACGGGGGAAGCCTCTTGGGATGTCCTGCTGGTGAGAACCCGCCACGGTTCTTGAGTCGGTTACGGCTTGGCCGGCGGTTTCGGTGGCGCCTTCGCTTCTTGCAGCTTCTTCCGCCAGCCGTCCGCCTTGTCTTTCTTGCCGGTCGCGTCGTAGAGCTTTACCAACCGCTCCAGTGCCTCGGCCAGGCGGACCTTGGGGAGCTGGTCCTCGCGCTGCTTCATGCCCTCGTAGCCGGCCAGCAGCAGCGGCTCGGCGGCGGCGTATTTCTTCTGGCCCAACAGGCTTCCGCCGAGCAGCGATTTGGTGTGAAACGTCGTCCATAACCCTGGCTCATCTCTAAGCCGTATTTCCAAGCATTTTCGGAGAGTCGGTTCGGCGTCTTCGGCGGAAAACTGGAGCAGATCCTGGGCCACAGGTTCGATATTCGTGACCCAGTCTTGATTTTCTTCTGGATATTGTTTACTTAATATCTGGGTAAAGGCGGCTGCTGCAATCCTCTGGAAATCCTTCCGCCCGCGAAGGGGATCCAAGTCAGGATCAAGTTTCAAATACGCGATTGCAATTGTGGCGCGAAGGGATGTGAATTCGCCCTTCTCGAGCGCGCGACGAAGAAAGCCGACCCCCGCGCGCGCATATTCCTCATGGCATGCCTGACTGTTCGCTGCTGCCTGGGCATACACACAGGCAGCATTATAACAACATGATCCACGTGAAGCGGACTCGCTCACCACTGCTTCGCACTCGGTCACGGCCTCCGCAACACGTCCCGCTCTCGCCAGCGCGCCGGCCCTGGGCAGCCGGATTTCCCAGCTATCTTCTGGCGATGATAATCGGATCACCGAGTCCCAGTGACCTACAGCCTCAACATCTCTCCCCAAACTCCTCAATGTTTGAGCAAGATTTTCATGAGCATGTTTGAGGAGTTCAGTATTCTCTGGAACACTCGGTTGGTTCTTAGCCAGTTCTTCGTAGATCATCAGCGCTGCCCGATACGCTACCTCGGCCGATGTATAGTCCCTAAATGTTTTGCGTATCTGCCCGATTTGCAAATAAGTGCCGGCCAGTGCCGTTGGATCATCGGCCGCGCCCGCGAAGTCGCGGGCGGCGCTCTCGTAGTAGGTTAACAGCTTACTCAACAACTCCTTTTCCGCCGCCGTAAGCGGGCTGGTTAGCAACTCTTGTACATCGCCTCCTTTCACGCTAAGTCCGCCCGCCGCCACCTGGAGCGTAGTCATGTTCCGATTGGCGACATGATTCGTGATGTCTTGCAAAGTCTCCAAGGCGTGCTGCCGGGCCGCCCGTTCCTTCTGGGCGATCCGTTCCGCTTCGCGTCGGTTCACGTCCGCCGCGGCCACGGGTTTGCCGTCCTGCATGCAGACCAGCACGTTGGACGGCTTGATGTCGCGGTGGATGATCCCCTTCTGGTGCGCGTGCTGGAGCGCCTGGCACACCGGCACGAAGAGCGCCAACCGCTCGCGGATCGGCAGGTGCAGCTCGTCGCAGTATTTCGTGATGGGTACGCCCTTGATGAGTTCCATCACGAAGTAGGGCCGGCCCGTCTCGGTGGTGCCCGCGTCAAAGACCTTGGCGATGTGAGAATGGTCCATCAACGCCAGGGCCTGGCGCTCGGCCTCGAAACGGCGCAAGACCTGGGCCGAGTCCATGCCCGGCTTGATGACCTTCAGGGCGACGCGGCGCTTGACCGGCTCGGTCTGCTCGGCCACCCAGACGGCACCCATGCCGCCCTCGCCCAGCGGCTGCAACAGCTTGTAGGGGCCGACGCGGCTGCCGACCGCCTCGGCCGTGACGGGGTCGCGTTTTGGTTCCCCTTGGTCGGAGGCCGGCTCCGGATCGACGGTCGCTCCCGGCGCCGCGGCCGGCTGCCGGAGAAAGTCGCCGGCCCCCTCCAGGGCGGCGAGCAAGCTGTCCACTTCGGCCCGCAACGCCGCGTCGCCGCCGCACGCCTGGTCCAGGTAGGCCGCGCGTTCCGCTACCGCGCCGATTTCCAGGGCTTTGCCGAAGATCGATTTCGCCTGGGGTGTGGCCGCATTCATGGTCGGTTCTCCTGCCGGGGGGTGGGCCACAGCGGGGCCTCTTTTCCTCCATGCGACGTCCGGGGGCGGCAACTGCCAACTTTTTCAGGTTTTCTCGGCGGCGGGCTCCGGCCGACCCAGGAACCGCGCCAGCCAGGCCCGCGCGTAAGCCCAGTCGCGATAGGCCGTGCGCTCCGAGATCCCCAGGACCTCGGCGGCCTCCCGGAGGGGCAGCCCGGCGAAAAAATGCAGCTTCACCAGGGCGGCGACCGGCGGATCGACCTGCTCCAACGCCCGCAACGCTTCATCGACGGCCAGGAGGTCGTCGTCGGGCGGTTCGGTCTGGCGGTGAGCCTCGTCCAGTTCCAGCCGCCGCCGACCCCCGCCGTGTATGCGGCGCTTGCGGCGGGCATTCTCGACGAGGATGCGGCGCATGGCCTCGGCGGCGGCGGCGAAGAAGTGGCCCCGGCCGTCCCAAGACGCGGCTTGCGGCGTCGCGCCCACTAACCGCAGATAGGCTTCATGCACCAGGGCCGTGGGCTGGAGCGTCTGGCCCGCCGCCTCCTGGCTGAGTTTCCGCGCCGCCAGCTGGCGCAACTCCTCGTAGACCAGCGGTAGCAATTGCCCGGCGGCGTGGGCGTCGCCCCGCGCGAGATTCGCCAGGATGCGGGTGACGTCATTCATCAGCGCGGCCCCGAACGCTCACGACCCGGCGCGAACGGACTCCCTCGGAGACAGTCCCAGGGTGCGCGAGTACGCGACCCTGGGCTTTGTGATGTAACCCCTTCGGGGCAGGGCTTCCAACATGTTCAGTAGTTGTACCGTATTCTTCCCTTGGCGGGTGGCTGAAAACGCCCGTGGTTTTCGGCATGTCCCGCCTCGGCCACGGCGAGGCCCGACTGACAGT
>JBBROG010000032.1:0-42493 GCA_038229635.1 Gemmatales bacterium | reverse complement strand
TCCAGCAGGCGATCCCAGGTGCCGTCGGCCCGCCACGTGCTGAACCATTCGTGGACGCGCCGGTAGGGGGGAAAGTCGTGGGGCAGGTCGCGCCACTTGCAGCCGTTGGCGATCTTGTAGAAGATGCCGTCGAGAATATCTTTGCGGGGCCATTCGGTAGGGCGTCCGGTGTCGGAGCTGGGGAGGAGAGGTTTGACAATCTCCCCTTGGCGGGGCGTGAGATCCCTGCGGTAAGACAACGCCTTGACGGAGTCCTGATAGCCGGTCATGAACACGACGGAATCCTCCTTAACTGATGCCTGTGGCAGCAGTTATAGGGAGGAGGGCCTTTCCGGACTAGCTCTCAGTAGCGGTCGTTCCAGGGCGATGGTCCGCTCGATGCGATCCGTGTAGTAAATCTCGGTGTCGGCCAGGTGGGCGACGACCTCCAGCGTACTCCACTTGCCGGGGATCGGGCGGGCGAGAATCTGCTCTGCCGTCATGCCGGCCACGGCGGTACGCAGGTCTTCGATCTCCCGCTCGTAGGCGGCGATCAGGTCGGCACAGGCAACGGACTCGTCATCCCGCTGCGTCCCGGCCATGTAGTCGGCATACTTCGCTTCGTTTGCTTTCGCCATGATGCCTCTCCGTGGGCCATTTCGGCGGTTCTTGTAGGGGGTCGTCTCAGCCACCCACACGCTTGACCTTGTAGCCCAGCTTCTCCAACTCAGCGACGATGCGTTCCCGCTGGTCGCCCTGAATCTCGATCCGCCCGTCTTTGACCGTCCCTCCAGTGCCGCACCGCTGCTTGAGGGTTGCGGCCAGTTGTTGCAAGCCGCTCTCGTCCAGGGGCACGTCGAATACCGTCGTGACGCCCTTCCCTCGCCGGCCTGCCGTCTCCCTGCCGACCTTGAGCGTCACGGGCTTCCTCACCGGCTCCTTTGTTGCGAGGCGCTCCGGGGCAGGGGCTTCGGTCGGCTGACTGTCCTGGCGCTGGCCCCCGCCGAGGAGGCGGGCGACGAGGCCCATGACTTCCTGCTCGATCAGGAACTGCACGACGCCTTCGCCGAGGGCTGGGTCATCGAGTCCATCGAGCCATCCCGGTATGAGGTCCGGCCCGACTTGAAGGACTTATCGTTCAGCGAAGGCGGGCCGAAGGCGTGGTTCGTGGTGGTACATCGTCAAGGCCCATGAGCTATCCTGTGATTTGCACCAGCGCCATGCCACCCACGGCGTAGGCCAGGGCCGGGAGTTGTTCGGCGTGCATCCACGGAGTTGAGAGCGGGCCACGGCCGCCACAAAGAAAAAGCCTGGTGAAGTCACCAAGCTTTTTGCGTTTCAGGCTGTCTCATTTCTTCTTGGCCCAATACCGCACGGTTTCGACCGGCAAGCCCACTTCCTTGGCAATCCAGGGCAGCTTGCGGCCCTGTTGGCGAAGACGTTGGATGCGCCGGATGGTGCCGAGCGAAATGCTGGGATGACTCTTGCGGAAATCGGTGGGGAAGGGGTCGGCCACCGGGGCGAAGACCACCGGGGCCAGTTTGTCCCACACTTTTTCGAGGGCGGCGAAGACCGTCTCAAAATCCCGGTTGGTGTATACGTCTCCGGACGGATCGGAGTTGGTTTGGCCCCTGGAGTAGAACACTTTGGCGGTTTCGCCGTCGCTCTCCTTCTTCACCAGGCCGCCAGCGGTCTTGCGCAGCTTGTTGAAACTCAAGTTCTGGAAATCGGAATGGTCCTTCTCGACACGTTCCAGCAGCTTGTTCCAGGCGTTGGCGATGTTGCCTTTGGGGTTGCCACCTTTGGTGGTGCCGTTCCACACGCCGCCGTCAGTGGAGCAGATTTCTTCCACCTGGGTCTTGCGCCGCAGGGCTTCCCACTTTTCGATCCGGCCAAACGTGAACCGGGGTTGGTTCGGGTCGCCAGGTATACGGCCAATACGCCGGTTGTACTGGCCCCGGTGGTCAACGCTCAACTCTTCCTTCTTCGCAACGATGCCCAAGGCGATAGTTGCAACCTCCCCCCAGGCAACAGAGGATAACTCCTCACACCACCATTCTAGCGCCAGGATAGGCAACGTCAAGGACCGGAGAGGCAACAAAAAGGCAACGAATTTACGGATGCTGCCTTTTTGCCTGTTTGCTGTAAGTCTGGAAATGAAAAGAGGTTGCGAGAAATCGCAACCTCTAAAAAATACCCCCAAGGGGACTCGAACCCCTGTCTTAGCCGTGAGAGGGCTATGTCCTAGGCCGCTAGACGATGGGGGCAAATAACTGAGACTGTTGAGTTCAAGTCAATTCATTCCTCTCCTCCCGATTTCCCTGGACACTCGCTCTGACACCTACCGGCCCTGGAGAAGTAGCCGGGGCGGTAACGATGTCGCAGCCGTGAATCCAGTGACACCCGGGTCAAAGCGCCGTCACCATGTCCGATTCACATCTTACTACGCCCGCCGAACCCGTCAAGCCCGGCAAATCTCCCAAGCCGAGCAAGCCCTACCCTGAGTTCCCTCTCTTCCCTCACGCCACCAGGCGTTGGGCCAAGAAAATGCGGACTTCATCATGGGCCATGAGGTGCCGCGAACTGCCGGCTGAGGTCGTCGGGCGTCGGGGCCGCGTCGCCCGCGTCGGGCCGGGTGACGCGCAGCCGCTCGGCGAGGAGTCTTTCCAGGCGCTCTTTCTCCGCGGTGAGTTCTTTGAGGCGCTCCGGAGAAGGAGTGCCTCGCCAGCCGTGCGCGCCTCAGCGCCACGCGATGACGCCGACGAGGCTCGCAAAGCTGATCGCGACGGCGAGGGTCGGCAGCAGGCCGGGCCAGGGGCGCACGACCGCCGTGCCGCTCCCCTCGGGCGGATAGACCACGCCGGGGAACGGCGGTTGCCACGGCGGCAGGCTGCTGCCGTCGACGCGCGCCAGGCGCGCCCGACTCGCGTACAAGGCCCAACCGACGGACACGAGGAGGAGCGCCGCCGCCGCGTAAAGCAGCGGCTCGATCCGCGTCGGGTCGGTTTCCGCGTCTTCCAGTTTTTTCTTCAGGACGTCCGGCAGCTTGTCGGCGATCACCGCCAGCGAGTTGTTGAGGGTGTGCAGCAGCATCGGGATCCACAGCGAGCGCGTCGTCAGGTAGGCGAAGTGCAGGGCGACGCCCATGAGCGCCGCCATCGTCCCCTGGTGCGGGTCCAGGTGGATGGCGCCGAAGAACATCGAGGTCAGGAGGACGCCCATGACGACGCCGTGGCGCCCGACGAGTCCGCGGCCGAGGAAGGCGCGGCACCACAGTTCCTCGCCGAGGCCCGGCCCCAGGCCGATGATGAGGACCGCGAGCCCGACCGGCCACTCCCGCACCTGCTTGACGACCCCTTCCATCATCCCCTTGTCGCCGAGCATCGTGAATTGCGGCAGGTAGGGCCGCACCAACTGAAAAACGCCGAAGGCCAGCGCCAACAGGACAAGAAGTGTGGTGCCGCCGGCGCCGACCTGAGCCGCGGGGCCGCTGTCCGCCAGACGCCGCCCCCAGTCGCGGCCGGTGACGGCGCGGAACGTCAAGTAGTAGCCGGTGCCTGCCACGGCCGTGAGGAGCCCCGTCACGAAATAGGAAGGCAATTCGACCAGGCCGGGGAGCATCTGCTGGACCAGCGCGTACAACCCGGACGACGCCAGCGACAAGGCCGGCCAGCCGAGGACCGCGAGAACAAGGTGGCCCAGTCCCGGCAGGCGCAGCGCCACCTCGCGCCGCCACGCGCGGCCGGCCGCCAGGCGAAGCACCAGCAACGAGAACGCGGTCAGGGCAATCTGTGCCCCCGCGAAAGCGCCCATCAGATACGCCCGCGAGCCCTGGAGGTCCATCCCCTCCTGCAGGCCGTCCAGCACGCTTCCCGCCAGGACCATTTTCCAGGCGATCACGACGACGGCCACGACGACCGCCGGGATCACCTGCGCCACGAGGAGCATGAGGAGACACCACAGGACCGCCCACCAGAAGCCGGGGTGCGGCACGCGCGGCGGCTCGGACTCGCGCTTCTGCCGCAGCCAGTCGAAGTCGTCCGGCGGCAGGGCGTCGGCGACGTCGTCGTCCGGCCGGAGGTCCGGGAGCGGGCGCGGCTCGGACCGGATCGCGCCGGGGGGCACGGGCGGCGTGCGCGTAATCGGGGACGGGGGCGGGACGTCCGCCGGCTCGGGCGGGGGGAGGTCGGGTGACATGGCTTCTCCGGGACGCGCGGGCGCTAAGCCGCGAGCGGCGTTAATACTTTACCAGCCCCGTGGCTTCGAGCAAATTATAGATCCAGGGATGACGCCAGGGGCTGTACTGCGGGTACGAAACCGACAGGACCGACACCGCCAGGAGCAGATACCCGAGCGCGCGCCCCCAACGGCTTCGCCCCAACCCGTCGGCCGCCGGCAGCAGGACCACCAGCCACAGCGGCGTCAGCCAGAAGAGCCAGCGCGGCCCGCTCGTCCAACCGCCGTAGTTGCGGCTGCGGTCGCCGAGCACGAAGACGTAGAACCCGAGCACGACCGCCGTCACGGCGAGCGCCAACAGCGACGCCAGCGCCAGGCCGCGCTGCGTGCTTGCCTTGCCGCGCAAGTGACGCAGCCCGACGACCATCCCCGCCAGCGCCAGGAGGAAAATCGGCGTCAGCGCGAAGACGCCGTGATGCCCGAGCAGCAGGTGGAAAGCGTAGACGGCGCGGCTCTCCTTCACGCCGGCCGCGTCGATGCCGGTCGGGTTCTCCTGCAAGCGCCGCCAGTAACTGCCGACATAGTCGTACCACGGCCCGCCGAACTTCTCGTAGGCCGGCAGCCACTCGCCGAGCGCGGCGTAGTTCGTCCCGAAGAACGCCGCCGCGGGAATCAGCGCTGCCGGCACGAAGAGCGTCAGCGTGCGTGCCGGGGAGCGCCACAACAGCAGCACGAACAGCGCCGCCGCGAACGCCGTCGCCGGCAGCTCGTTGGCGGCGGTGAAGGCGGCGAAGAAGCCGGCGACGGCGAAGAGCCACGCCGGCGCCTCCTCCTCCGACCAGACCCGCAGCGCCGGGTAAAGCGCGAACATCGCCGACCACGCCGCGACGTTGTGGTTGTTCAGCGTGGCGGCGAAGGTCGTGAGAAACGTGCCGAAGCAGGCGGCGGTCACGACGTAGAGCCGGCCCCAGTCCGTGGAGCCGTGCCGCTCCGCGACGCGCGCCAGCAGCCAAAGGGAAACGGCCCACGGGAAGACGTTGAACGTCAGCAGGACGACCGGGACGACGACCCAGCGGTATTTCGGGTCGGTGATGTCCCAGCCGAAGACGTCGCGCAGGAGCCGGTATTCGCCGGCGACGAGCGTGGGCAAGAGTGGCGGCTTGCTGGAGTAGAAGTCTTGCGTGTCGGGATTGAGAACCTTGTCGATGGTGCCCCAGCCGTCCTCGGTGACGATGCCGCGGTCGATGGGCTTGCCGTCCGCGCCGACGCCGTCGCGGCGGCCGATGACGTAGGTGCCGTCGTGGGCGAGGGCGCGGACAGTGGCCCAGCGCGAGCGGTCGTTGTCGCTGTGAGTCGGCATCGGCTCGGGGCGCGTGGCGCGCCAGGGGCCGCGCGGGTCGTCCGGGGCGTCGGCGGGGCGCGTCAGCCACGGCTCGTAGACGCGGCCGACGCCGACGACGCGGCCGGCGACCCCGGCGACGGCGACGACGATCAGCAGGACGTAAGCGGTGCGGCGCGACGAAGCGCTGTCTGCGGGGAGGTTCATGCCGCCATTATAGATGGGGTGAGAGCCAGTCGCCGCGAAACATGACGCCTCGAACCGGCGCCGCCGAGCCGAAAAGCAACCGATGCGGGTCGACGTCGTCCTCGTCGGGCAGCGGCACCGTGACGAGGTCGGCCGACTTCCCCGGCGTCAGGCTGCCGGTCGCGCCGTCCCAGCCGAGCGCCTCGGCCCCGGCGAGCGTCGCCATACGCAGCAGGCCGGCGCCGGGGAAATCGGGATATTTCCGGTGAATGAAGTGCGCCTCGGCGAGGAGGTCGAGGTCGGGGTTGGAGGCGAGGCCGTCGGTGCCGAGGGCGACGCGGACGCCGCGCGCCAGGAAGTCGCGGAACGGGTGCGGCGGGTGGCCGAAGGCGGCGTGCGTGCGCGGGCAGTAGACGATCGTGCCGTTCGCGGGGATGGACGCCTCGGCCCGCAGGTAGTTCCCGTGGGCGTAAAGCACCGGGACGCGGGCGTTGGTCAACCGCAGGACGTGTTCGGGGTCTTCCGCCAGGCCCTCCGGATCCCAAACACCCATCTCCCGGAGGAAGGCGACGAACGGCCCGCGGCGATGCAGGAGCAATTCCAGCTCCGCGGCGGTCTCGGCGAGGTGGGTCGTGACCGGCACGCCCCACGACGTCGCCGTAAAGAATAAAGAAGATCTCACGCTATAGGGCGCGTGTGGGGAGGCTCCCGGCCGCAGGTTCGGCGACGGGCGCAACTCTCCCAGCCAACGACCCATCCCGAGGCAGGCGACTTCCGCGCGCTCGCGCGACAGCCCGAGCAGTTCGTGGAACACGACGGCTCGCAGCGGCGCTTGCGCCAGCGCGTCCCAACTCGCCCCGCCGGACGCGATGTCGCCGACCAGCGTCGTCCCGTAACGCAGGCACTCGGCGATGCCGGCGCGGACGTCGGCTTGCGTCTGCTCCGGTGTCGTGCCGCGGCGGTGGGCGATCACCCGACGTAGCCAGCCCGTGAAGTCCGGCGACGGCGGACACTGGCCGCGCAACCCGCTCAGGTCGAGGTGCGTGTGCGCGTTGACGAGTCCGGGAAGGAGGGCGACGTTGCCGAGGTCGACGTCGGCGGCGCGCGCGCCGCGCGGCTCGACGGCGACGATCGTGTCTCCCGCGACGGTGACGGTGCCGCCTTCCAGGGGCGGTACGCCGACGGGGAGGACCCAGCGTGCCGTCAGCGTCAGTTGTTGGTCCGTTGGCATCCGGTCATCTTAGGCGCTTTCCGACGGCTCGGGGACTTTACCGAATTGCTTCCGGAAGCAACCCTCTCCCTATCCAGGCTGCGTATTATGAAAGGTAGGGAGGCCCGTCGCTCCCCCGACCGCTCGTGGAAAATCATTCGGCCGCCGCGGACGAAGGTCAACGGCGCCGCAATCTACAAAGAGGAGGTCTGTTGCACATGAAACGATGGCCCATCGCCGCCGTCTGTCTGATTGCCGGCCTGCTGCTCGGCGGAGCCGCCGGCCGCTCGCTGCTCAAAGGGCAGGCGCCGATCGCCACGGCCGTGCCCCGCGAGTTGACGTCCTACCGCGACGTCGTCAAGAAGGTGCTGCCCGGCGTGGTCAGCATCGAGGCGAAATCGCGCTCCGTCGCCGATAAGGCCAAGGCGCCGCGCCGCCGCGCGCCCGCCGACGAGCAGGTGCCCGAAGACTTTCGCCGCTTCTTCGACTTCGGCGACGGCTCCGACCGCGAGCCCCAGCCGCGCCTGGGCTTCGGCTCCGGCTTCGTCGTCGACCCCAAGGGCGTCATCCTGACCAACAACCACGTCGTCGAAGGCGCCGACCAGGTGGTCGTCATCCTCCAGGACGGCCGCAAGTTCACCTCGAAGGACATCAAGACCGACCCGAAGACCGACCTCGCCATCGTCCGCGTCGACACGAGCGACGCCCTGCCCTACCTCGGACTCGGCGATTCGGACACGATGGAGATCGGCGACCGCGTATTGGCGGTCGGGGCGCCGTTCGGGCTGGCAGGCACGGTGACGGCCGGCATCGTCAGCTCGAAGGGCCGCAGCCTGAAGATGAACATGTACGAGGACTTCTTGCAGACCGACGCCGCCATCAACCCCGGCAACAGCGGCGGGCCGCTCGTCAACCTGGAAGGCCAGGTGATCGGCATCAACTCGGCGATCAAGAGCCGCACCGGCGGTTCCCAGGGCATCGGCCTCGCCATCGCCAGCAACCTGGCGAAGACCGTCATGAGTCAGCTCGTCCGCGACGGCGTGGTGCGGCGCGGCTACCTGGGCGTGAGCATCGAGGACCTCACCAACCGCGACCTCGCCATCCAGCTCGGCGTCGTCAAGGACGGCGGCGTTTTGGTGCGGCGCGTGATGGACAAGACGCCGGGCGCCAAGGCCGGGCTGAAGGACGGCGATGTCATCACCAGCCTCGGCGGCAAGCCGGTCCGCGACGGCCGCGAGCTGCAACTGGCGGTCGCTTCGCTGCCCCTCGGCAAGCCGGTCGACCTCAGCGTCGTCCGCGACACGCGGCCGCTGGCGCTGCAAGTGACCATCGAGGAACAGCCCCAGGAGTACGGCAGCGAGCAGCGCACCCCGACCCCACGGGCGCCGCGTCGCGGCCCGGAGGGCGTGAGCGTCGAGAAGATCGGCGTCGAGGTCGCCGACGTGACGGCCGACGCCGCCGAGCGGCTCGGCTTCAAGGAAGGCGCCGGGGCGCTGGTCGTCAAGGTGGACCCGGACGGCGTCGCCGACGACGCCGGCCTCGGCCGCGGCGTGGTGGTCGCCAAGGTCGACAAGCAGCCGGTGAAGTCGGCGGAGGCGTTCAAGGCCGCCGTCGACAAGGGCTCGCTGGAGAAGGGCATCCTGCTGCAAGTGCAGGTGCCGCGGGGCGGCACGAGCTACGTGCTGCTCAAGGCGGCGGCGCCGGCGAAATGACGTCGATGGACCCCGCCGCACGCCTCCCGTGGCGCGCGGCGGGGTTGCGTCGCCCTACGCTGTCTGTCCGGATTCCGGGGAGGCCAAGTGATGCCCAGCACGCCGAACGACGTCGGCCGCGGCGAATCCTCCCTCCGCTTTCTCCTCTGGTTCGGGCTCTACGCCCTCGCCGCCGGAGTTCCCCCCCAGCCGACTCTCGACGAGGACCTCTGGTGGCACCTGAGTGCCGGCCGCTGGATCGTCGCCCACCGCGCCGTCCCCGCGACCGACCCGTTCTCGCGCTACGGCCGGGAGCAGGGCACCCCGTGGCAGGCGTACAGCTGGCTGTTCGAGGTCGGCACTTATGCTCTCTACGAAGTAGGCGGTTTCCCCGCCCTCGTCCTCGGCCGCTGCGCGCTGGCCCTGGCCGTCGTGGCGGCGCTGCACCGCCTCGTCGGCAAGCGGGCGGCGTTCGGGAACGACTCCTTCGGCCTCGCCGCCCTCGTCACCACACTCGGCCTGCTCACCCTCCAGCCCATGCTCACCGAGCGGCCCTGGCTGTTCACGATCCTCTTCAGCGCCATTCTGCTCGACCTGATCCTCGACGTTCGCGCCGGCAAGCGCCCGGCCGGGCTGTGGCTCCTGCCGTTCCTGTTCGCCCTCTGGGCCAACTTGCACATCCAGTTTATCTACGGACTCTTCCTCCTCGGCCTCGCCGGCGTGGCGCCCCTCCTCGACCGACTGTTCCGGGCGGACGACGGCGAGGGAGTGCGCCAGGCGCGGCTCCTGCTGCCGCTGACGGGAGCGTGCGCGGCGGCGACGCTGGCAACGCCTTACGGCTTTACGCTCTACGCGGTGGTGCGCGAGTACGCCTCGCAGCGCGTGCCGCTGCGGGTCGTGGTCGAGATGCAGGCGATGGGGTTCCGCCACCTGGGCGACTACTGTGCGTTGGCGCTCGGCGGTCTGGCCGCGTTCGCCCTCGGGCGGCGCCGCCCGAGCGCCTTCGACGTGCTGCTTCTGCTGACGGTCGGCTGGCTCGCCTTCCGGGCGCGTCGCGACGTCTGGTTTTTGGTGCTGGCGGCGGTCGCGGTCGTCGCCCCGGCGCAGTCCGGCGCCGGAGCGACGGCGTTCCTGCCCCGCCCGCGCCAGGCAGCCGCCGTGGCCGCGCTTGTGGCCTGCGCCTTGGCGGCGTACTTCGCCCGCGCGGCGTCCGGCCCGGACTTCGCCAAGGCGCTGGAGGCGTCGTACCCGGCGCGGGCGACCGCCTTCGTGCGCGACGGCGGCTTGCCCGGCCCCCTGTTCAACCCTTACGACTGGGGCGGCTACCTGATGTGGAATCTGCCCGAGCTGCCGGTGTCGATGGACGGCCGCGCCAACGTCCACGGCGACGCCCGCCTCGCCCGCGCTCACGCGACCTGGAACGGCTTGCCCGACTGGTCGTCCGACCCCGACCTGGCGTCGGCTCGCCTCGTGATCGCCGGCCCGGCCCTGCCGCTGACGTCGCTGTTGCGCCTCGACCAACACTTCCGCGTGGCCTATGAGGACGACGTCGCCGTCGTCTTCGTCCGCGTCGGTGAGTGAGTCGAGCCCCTGCCGCGAACGAAACGCCCCGAGTCAAGGCCCGTTGAGCGTAGTCGGGTCGAGGCCCAGCGCCCGCAGTTTCTCCGCCAGGCGCTCGGCCCGCCGTTCCGCCTTTTCGGCGCGGCCCTCGGCCTTTTCGGCGCGGCCCTCGGCCTGCGCGGCGCGGCCCTCGGCCTGCGCGGCGCGCTCCTGGGGCGTCGGGATCACGTTGCCGTCGCGGTCGCACCAGCGGAGCCAATTCTCGTCGTGCAGATCCTCGAACTCGCCTTTCCACAGCGTCAGCCCCAGCCCGACGGCCGGCAGCCACTTCGGGTCGATCGGGTGGTACTCCCGCCCGCGCAGCTCGAACACGCGCAGTAGGCCGCTCTTGAGGTGGTTATAGGGGTCGAAGATGGCGTAATAGGCGACGCCGATCTGGGCGTAGCGGCGCATCTTGTACGTCGCCTCGTCGCCGCGCTTGTCGGACACGAGTTCGATGGCCACGTCGGGCGGCTTGCCCATCACCCAGACGAAGTACGATTGGGTTTCCTTCCGGTTCCGGTCCAGCTTGACGCTCACGTCGAGGCTGACCAGGACGTCGGGGACGATCGGCGTCTGCTTCGGCTCGGGGAAAATGCCGACGTTCGAGAAGGCGACCCAGTTGCGCCCCTCCCCCGGACCGGACCACGAGGCGTACAGCACGCCGACCAGCAGGCGCATCAGCTTTTCAAAGTAGGAGCCTTCCACGGGTTCGCCGTCCGATACGATGAGGTGTTCGACACTCGGGATCGCCCAGGCAGGAATTTCCGGCACACGCGGTGTCGGCGCCGGTTCAGGCTCCGGCTCGGGTTCCGCCGCCGGCGCCGAGGTCGAGGGACTTTCTTCTTCCAGGCTCATGATGCCTCCTACGGTCCGAGACACGCGGCTCTCCTGACGCGCCAGTATCCGCGAGTCGCCGCCGCGCGTCAACGCCCGCCGTTCAACAGGTCGCGATAGACCTGGCTCACCAGCGCCAGCTTGTCGTCCCAGCAAAAGTCGCGCGCCAGCCTTGCCCGCCCCGACTCGCCGAGCTTGCGGCGCAACTCCCCGTCGTCGACCAGCCGCCCCAGCGACCGCGCCAACTCGACGACGTCGCCGCAGCGCACCAGCAACCCGTCCTCGCCGTCGCGAATCACTCCCGGCACGCCGCCGGCCTCGTAGGCGAGGTTCGGCATTCCGTTGGCCCACGCCTCGGGGAAGACCAGGCCGAACGAGTCCGACCGGCTCGGCATCGCGAAGACGTCGATCCCCGCGAAGAAGTCGCGCTTCTGATCGGCGCTCAGCGAGCCGAGGCGCGACACCCGCTCTTTCAACGGGTAATTGCGCCAGAACGCGCGGAAGTTCGGCATTTCCGGCCCGGCAAGGAGGAGGCGAAAGCGGTGTCCCTGTCCCCAGGCGCGCCGAGCCGCCCGCAGCAGATCGACGGTCCCCTTCTCGACACTGTTGTTCGCCAGGTGCCCGACGACGACCTCGCCCTGTGCCACGCCCCAGGCCGCGCGCGCCCGCTCACGGTCGCCGCCGGTGCAGCCAGGCAGGTCAACGCCCATCCCTTGAAGGACTAATTTCTCCGGAGAAAAGCCGCGTTCGAGGAGCGCCGACCTCTCGACATCGGTCTGCACGAAGACGCGGTCGGCCTGGCGCAGCAGCCACATCAGAGCCGGCGACAGGTAGGCGCGCCGCGTGCGGTCGCGCGAGTCGTGCGGGTCGCCGAGGTGCAGGAACGGCGTCACGACGAACGGCACCTTCAGCCGCCGCGCCAGCCGCAGGCCGCACATCACCACCCAGCCGTAAGGAAACGCCGTCGCGTGGACGAGGTCGAAGCGCGGCTCGGCTCGCCCCGCGTCGCGTGCCATGCCCCAGGCGATGGGGTTGCATGACAGCGTCAGGCACTGCCAGCGGCGCGCGGGAAGGAAGGACAGCGCCTTGAGGACGCGGCGCTGAAACGGGCAGTACCACAAGGCGTAGCGGCGCACCTCGACGCCGTCCTCGTGCGTGACGCCGGGGCGCAGGCGGCGGGCGCCCGGCGACCAGAATGCTTCGAGGTCGTGCGCCGCCGTGGTGAACACGGTGACGTCGTCGCCGGCGTCCGCGAGGTGGCGCGACAGCCGCGCGAAATACGCCTCGGAGCCGCCGAGCGCGGGGGGGTAGCGTTGCACGAAGTGGGCCACGCGCATGGGGCTGCGTCTCCTCCGCGAGAATCTCTCCCTCCGGGAGCGTCCGTTGGATACAATACACGCCGACCGAGGGGCAGCACACCGAGGAAGGACATCGATGCAGATCGCGATCTCGAAAATGGCCGCCGCCGTGCAGCCGTCCGCCACCCTGGCCGCCGGCGCCAAGGCGAAGCAGATGAAGGCCGAGGGCGTCAACGTCTTCGACTTCAGCCTCGGCGAGCCCGACTTCCCGACGCCGGAGCACATCGGCCAGGCGGCGGCCAAGGCGGTGCGCGACGGCCACACCCGCTACACCGCCGCCGCCGGCATCCCCGAGCTGCGCGCCGCCGTCGCGCGCTGGTACGCCCGCGCCTACGGCATCAAGTACGCGCCCGAGCAGGTCGTCGTCTCCTCGGGCGCCAAGCACTCGCTGCACAACGCCCTCGCCGCCACCGTCGGCCCCGGCGACGAGGTCATCATCCCGACGCCCTACTGGGTCAGCTACAGCGACCTCGTGCGGATGACCGGAGCCGACTACGTCCTCGTGCCGACGACGCACGAGAACGGCTTCAAGATGACGCCCGAGCAGCTCAAGGCCGCGCTCACGCCGCGGAGCAAGCTGCTCATGCTCAACTCGCCGTCGAACCCGACCGGCACCGTCTACACGCGCCGCGAGTTGGAAGCGCTGGCCGACGTCGTCCTCGGCTCGAATCTCGCGGTGTTGAGCGACGAGATCTACGAGCGGCTCGTCTTCGGCGACGCCAAGGCGACCTGCTTCGCGGCGCTGCGGCCGGAGTTGGCGGAGCGGACGCTCACCATCAGCGGGGCGAGCAAAACCTACGCGATGACCGGCTGGCGCATGGGCTGGACGTGCGGCCCGGCTCACGTCATCAAGGCGATCGCGAATGTGCAGAGTCAGGAGGCGGGCTGCCCGTGCAGCGTCAGCCAGTACGCCGCCCTGGCGGCTCTCGAGGGCGACCAGGAGTGCGTCGAGAAGATGCGCCGCGAGTTCGAGGCCCGGCGCGACCTGGTGTGCAAGCGGCTGTCGGCGTTGCCGGGCGTGAAATGTCCGACGCCGGGCGGGGCGTTCTACGCCTTCTTCAACGTGGCGGCGCACTTCGGCCGCACGCTCGGCGGCGTCAAGGTGACGGACTCCGCGGGCTTCTGCAAGGCGGCGCTGGAGGCGGCGCACGTCAGCGTCGTGCCGGGGTCGGCCTTCGGCGCCGAGGGCTACGTCCGGCTGTCGTTCGCCGCGAGCCGCGAGCAGATCAACGGCGGGGTGGACCGGCTGGAGCAACTGTTGAAGGGCTGAGTACCGCGTACTGAGTACGGGACGAGGTGACCCATGCCGCCGATTCTGCTGCTGAGCGAAGACGACGTCCGCCAGGTCCTGACGATGGACCTCGCCCTGGAGGCGGTCGAGGCGGGGCTGCGCAAATTGGCGCTGGACGAGGCGCAGAACGTGCCCCGCAGCCGCAGCCAGACCGACCACGCCATGCTGCACGTCCTGTCGGCGTCGGCCAAGACGCTCGGCGTCATGGGCTACAAGGCGTACAGCACGACGCGCAAAGGGGCGCAGTTCCACCTCGCCCTGTTCGACGGCAAGACCGGGTCGCTGCTGTCGCTGATGCAGGCCGACTACTTGGGGCAGATGCGTACCGGGGCGGCGAGCGGCGTGGCGACGCAGTACATGGCCCGCCCCGAGGCGAGCGAGGTCGGCCTGTTCGGCAGCGGCAAGCAGGCCCGGACGCAGCTCCAGGCGGTCTGCAAAGTGCGCAAAATCAGCCGCGCGCAGGTCTACAGCCCCAACGACGAGCGCCGCCGCGCCTTCGCCGCCGAGATGAGCAAGGTGTGCGGCGTCGAGGTCGAGCCGGTGCCGCGGCCGGAGATGGCGGCCGAGGACAAGGACATCGTCCTCACGGCGACGAGCAGCCGCGAGCCGGTGTTCAACGGCCACTGGCTCGCCGAGGGGACGCACATTAACGCCGTCGGCTCGAACTTCCTGGGCAAGGCCGAAATCGACGCCGTCACCGTGCGCCGCTGCGAGTCGATCGTCGTCGACAGTAAGGACCAGGCGCGCCTCGAAGCGGGCGACTTCCAGCAGGCGCTGGAGGACGGCTCGATCCACTGGGCCGACGTGCATGAGCTGGGCCAGGTGATCGTCGGCCGTTACGCCGGCCGGGCGCACCCGCAGGACGTGACGCTCTTCAAGTCGTTGGGCATCGCCATCGAGGACATCGCGGTGGCGGCGAAGGTGTACGCGAAGGCGCAGGCGGCGGGACTGGGCCGCACGATCGAGTGGTGAGACGACCCGAGGCCGTCAAGGGCGTGTTCGATCCGAAGAAAGCGGGACGGGCCTCGCCGCGCCGATTTTGCCGATTTTTCATTTGACAGCGGCGGCGCGCGGTGTTAGGCTCATCCTCGATCTTGAGGCGCTTCGTTCCACGCTCGTGACCCCGCACGCGAGGACGGCCCCATGAGTCCCCTTCGCGCGACCTCTCGCAAGAGCCGCTTCCGCTCCCTGCGGAGCGGCGCCCGCCCCACGCCGCCGCGCGCCGCCCGGCACGTCACCGGCCCGGAGCTGCTCGAAGACCGGATATTAATGGATGCCGGGGGGGGGGAAATAGGGGTTCCCCTCATGCCGGAGGCCAGCCATAACTTCGTCGACAACCTCTACCACCTCCTGCTGCGGCGCACGCCCGCCGCCGCCGAGGTCGGGAACTGGGTCGACCGCCTCCAGTCCGGCGCGACGCCCGCTGCGGTGTCGCGCGACTTCCTCGCTAGTTCCGAATACCTGACGCAAATGGTCCGCGACGGCTACCGCGCCATGCTTGGCCGCGACCCGGACGGCGGCGGCGCGGCCTACTGGCTGGGGCGCCTGAACCAGGGGTTGAGCGACGACCAGTTCTGCGCCGGCCTGCTCTCCTCCGACGAGTATTTCGCCCGCCACGGGTCAAACACCGGCGCCTGGGTGTCGTCGCTGTACCACGACCTGCTCGGCCGCACCGCGGACGGCAACGGCCTGGCCTTCTGGACGCACACCCTGGCCGCCACGGACCGCCGCGCCGTCGCCGATGGCGTTCTGGGCAGTCCCGAGGGCCACACCTTCGCGGTCAAGACGGGCTACCAGGCCCTCCTGGGACGCCCCCCCGAAGACGCCGGGCTCGGCTTCTGGCGCGACAAGCTGGACCACGGCCTTTCGCCCGGCCAACTCGTCGGCGCCCTGGCCTCCGCCCCCGAGTTCGTCAGCCGCCTCAGCGCCGGCCCCCTGGCCGTGCCGTCCGGCGGCCCCGGCCGCCCCACGGGCGGCCTGATCGGACTGGTGGCCCCCTCCAGCAGTCCCCCGGAACAAAACACGACGGTGAAGGCGTTCCCCGGCGGCCTCGCCCCGGAGGCGGACGGCACCAACGACCTGGCGCACATGGCCCCCGGCGTCGCCGGCGCCCACCCTTCGGGCTTTTCCGCGTACCCGGTGCGCTACTTCGACGGTGTCGTCAACCTCTCGTTCGCCGACCTGCAGTCGAACGGCTTCGGCACGCCTTGGGGCGTCACCCGCTCCTGGACCAACGCCGCCAGCACCGCCCTCGGCATCAACGGCACGGGCATGGTCGTCACCCAGCTACCGCACCTGCGTAACGACGGCGGCGGCACCCTCGCCGAGGTCGCCAACGGCACCACGACGCGCTACTTCGACACCGTCAGCGGCAGCTATGTCGAGCGCTACTACGCCCAGGACCAGCTCGTCGCCAACACTTCCTCGTCCGAGTACATGCTGACCGACACCACCGGCGCCCGGATTCGTTTCAACGACTTCTCGACGTCGGTGCCGTTGTTCGAGCGCGGCACCTTCAAGAGTTACAGCGACGCGGCCGGCAACGTCACGTCGGTCACGTCGTACACCGTCGAGGGCTACCCTGCCGAGATCCAGCGGAGCAACACGACCGGCGGCAGCACCGTCACCGAGTCGTTCCTGTACGCCTACGGCCAGACCGAGACCGACAGCGGCCTGATGATCTCGGCGACGCTGCGGCGGAAGGTGGACAGCGGGTCGTGGTCGACGGTGCGCAAGGCGGAGTACGCCTACTACGACGGCGTCGAGGCGCATGGCAGCCTCCTCGACCTGAAGACGGCGGTCGTCAAGGACGGCTCGGGCAACGTTCTGGACACCACCTACTACCGCTACTACACCGGCGAAACCGGCGGCTACGTGGACGGGCTGAAGTTCGTCTTCCGCCCGGCGTCCTACGCCCGCCTCGTGGCCGCGCTGGGCACGGGCCTGTCGTCGCTGACCGACACGCAGGTCGCCCCCTACGCCGACAACTACTTCGAGTACGACACCTCGCAGCGCGTGACGAAGGAAGTCGCCGCGGCGGCGGGCGGTTGCGCCTGCGTCGGCGGGGTGGGCACGTTCACCTACGCCTACACGTCCAGCACCAATGCGGACGGGATGAATAGCTGGAAGGTGAAGACGGTCGAGACGCTGCCCGACGGCAACACGAACACGGTCTACACGAACGCCGCCGGCCAGGTGATGCTCCTCGACTACCACGACGCGGCCGCGAGCGCCGACTGGGACCACTTCTACCAGTACGACAGCCTCGGCCACGTCACCCTCCAGGCGGAGCCGTCGGCGGTGAGCGGCTACGACGACACCAAGGCCGACCTGCTCAACAGCGTCTCCGGAAACTACCAATATCTCAACGACTCGACGGGGTTGATCCGCGTCACCGATTACGCGACGACCACCACGGCGACAAGCACGACGGCGGGCGACGCCAGCGGCTACCAGCAAGACGCCAAGGTCCGCCAGGGCGAGACGGGCACGGCGATCACCGTGAGGTCGGAGCAGTACATCGCCCGCTCCGCGTCGGCGCGCACCATCTATCCCTCGGCGAGCGAGACGGCGTACAAGAACACCGACGGCACCGGCGGGCGGACGACGAGTACCACCTACACCTGGCAGGGGACGACGGCCGAGCCGCAGACCGTGACGACGACAAGGCCGGTCGTCTCCTCGTCGCAGGACGGGCCGGGCACGGCGGACACGTCGACGGTCTCCCTCGACGCCTATGGCCGCACCGTTTGGGCGAAGGACGCCGACGGCTTCCTCTCCTACGTCGCCTACGACCAGGCGACGGGAGCCGTGACGAAGATGATCGCGGACGTCGATACGACGCATACGAGCGACTTCACCGGCCTGCCGTCGGGGTGGAGTACGCCGTCGGGCGGCGGCCTGCACCTGATCACGCAGCACGAGGTCGACGGCCTCGGCCGCGACACGAAGCTAACCGACCCGTTGGGAAACATCACCTACACGGTCTTCCTTGACTCCAACTACGAGGTCCGCGTCTACGCCGGCTGGAATAGCGGCACGGGGGCGCCGACGGGTCCGACGCAAGTGCGCCGCGAGGACCGGCCCGGCAGTTACATGGAGTCGCTCACCATGTCGGCGGCGCCGCACCTGACGGGCGGCCGGCCCGACGGCACCGAATCGGTGAGCGGCCTCCAGACGCTGGCGCGCAGCACCACGAACAGTCTCGGTCAGGTCGTCAGCCGCGACGGTTACTTCAACCTGTCGGGACTGACCTACTCGACCTCGACGACGCTGGGGACCGAGAACACCAACTATTACCGGACGCGCCTCGGCTACGACGTGCGCGGCCGGCAGGCGCGCGTGCAGAGCCCGACGGGGACCATCTCGCGCACGGTCTACGACGGCCAGGGCCGTGTCGTCAGCACCTGGGTGGGGACGAACGACAGCCCCTCGAGCGGCGACTGGTCGCCGACGAACAACGGCGCGCCGTCGAACATGGTGAAGGTGACCGAGAACGTCTACGACGGCGGCGGCGTGGGCGACGGCAACCTCACGCAGGTCACGCGCTACCCCGGCGGCGGGGCGAGTAACCGCGTCAACCAGTCCTTCTACGACTGGCGCGACCGGGCCGTGGCGCGTAAGGACGGCGTCGAATCTTCGGAGAGCACGAGCGTCCATCGGCCGATCACCTACACGACGTTCGACAACCTGGGCGAGGCGACGCGCGTCCAGCGCTACGACGGCGACGGCGTGTCAATCACCAGCAGCGGCGGCGTGCCGCAGGCCCCGTCGTCCTCATTGCTGCGGGCGCAGACGGACACGTCCTACGACGACCGGGGCCGTGTCTTCCGCACGCAGGTCTTCAGTGTCGACCAGAGCAGCGGCTCTGTCTCCACCTACGCGCTGACGACCGACGTCTGGCGCGACCACCGCGGCAACACGCTCAAGACGGCGCAGCCCGGCGGGCAGGTGACGAAGACGCAGTACGACGGCGTCCGGCGAATGGTGAAGTCCTTCACCACCGACGGCGGCGGCGATACGAGTTGGACCGACGCCGGCAATGTCACCGGCGACGCCGTCCTCCGTCAGGTGGAAACCTCCTACGACGCCGCAGGCAACGTCCTGCTCGTGACGACGCGGCAGCGCTTCCACGACGAGACGGCCACGGGGGCGCTCGGCGACGCCTCGACAGCGCCCAAGGCGCGCGTCTCCTACGCCGCGCGCTACTACGACCTCGCCAACCGGCCGACGGCGACGGCGGACGTCGGTACCAACGGCGGCAGCGCCTACACGCGGCCGTCGAGCGTGCCGAGTCGTTCCGACACCGTCCTGGTGACGGACATGACCTACAACGCCGCCGGCTGGCAAGACACGACGACCGACCCGCGCGGTCTGGCGGCGAAGATGATCTATGACAGCCTCCGCCGGGTGACGAAGACGGTCGAGGCTTACGACGGCGGCGCGCAGACCACGACGACCAACAAGACGACGGAATTCACTTACGACGGCGCCGGCCACCTGCTGACGCTCCAGGCGGACCTCCCCGGCGGCGCTTACGAGCAGACCGCCTACGTCTACGGCGTGACCACCGGGACCGGCAGCGGCGTCAACTCCAACGACCTGCTCGTCAACACCAAATGGCCCGACAAGAGTACGGGCGCCGCCAGCACTTCGGAGAAGGAGACCTACACCGTCAACGCGCTGGGCGAACGGATCACGGCACAGGACCGCAACGGTAACGTCCACACGTATTCGTTCGACGTCGTGGGCCGGCAAACTTCGGACGCGGTGACGACGCTGGGCAGTGGCGTGGACGGCGCCGTGCGGCGGATCGAGACGGCCTACGACACGCAGGGCAATGCGTACCTGTTCACGAGTTACGACGCCTCGTCGGGCGGCAGCGTCGTCAACCAGGTGCAGCGCGCCTTCAACGGCCTCGGACAGCTCATCACCGAGTACCAGTCCCATTCGGGTTCGGTGAACACGTCGACGACGCCGAAGGTGCAGTACGCCTACACCGAGATGGCAGGCGGCGCCAACCACAGCCGCTTGACGAGCGTCACCTACCCCAACGGCAAGGTGCTGACGTACACCTACGCCTCCGGTCTGGATAGTAGCATCAGTCGCCTGTCGTCCCTGTCCGACACGTCGGGGACTTTGGAGAGCTACAGCTATCTGGGACTGGGTACGGTGGTGGTACGCGCGCATTCGCAGCCGGGCGTCGACCTCACCTACGTCAAGCAGTCCGGGGAGAGCAACGGCGACGCGGGCGATCCGTATATCGGTCTGGACCGCTTCGGCCGCGTCGTGGACGAGCGCTGGCGGAAGTCGAGCGACGGCAGCAGCACCGACCGCTTCAAGTACGGGTACGACCGCGACGGCAACCGCCTCTACCGCACCAACGAAATCAACCACAGTTTCGACGAGTTGTACCACGCCAACGGCGCCTCCAACGGCTACGACGGCCTCAACCAGCTGGCCGCCTTCGCGCGCGGCACGCTGTCGGACGCGAATAGCGACGGCGTCCCCGACACGGTCACAACGGCGTCACGCGGCCAGAGTTGGACCGTGGACGGCCTGGGCAACTTCAGCAGCGTGACGAGTGACGGCACGGCGCAGTCGCGCACGCACAACAAGCAGAACGAGGTGACCGGCGTCGGGAGCAACACGCTGACGTTCGACGCCAACGGTAACCTGACGACGGACGAGACGGGCAAGCAGTTCGTCTACGACGCCTGGAACCGCCTCGTGACGGTCAAGAGCGGCGGCACCACGCTCACCAGCTACAAGGTCGACGGCCTGGGTCGGCGTATCGTCGAGAACTCGGGGACGGCGCGCGACCTGTACTACTCGTCGGCGTGGCAGGTGCTGGAGGAGCGCGTCGGCGGGGCGGCGCAAGCTCAGCAGGTCTGGAGTCCGGTTTACGTCGACGCGCTGGTACTGCGTGACAGGGATGCTGACGGCAACTCCGGGAACGGGCTGGAAGAACGGCTTTGGGTCCAGCAGGACGCGAACGGGAACGTGACGGGGCTCGCGAACGGGTCGGCGACGGTCGTCGAGCGCGACGCCTACGACGCCTACGGTACGGCCACGGTCCTCAGTGCGAGTTGGGCGACTCTTAGCGCCAGCGGCTACGGCTGGGTCTACTTCCACCAGGGCGGTCGTCTCGACACGGCGAGCGGACTCTACGACTTCCGGGCGCGCGACTTCTCGGGAACGCTGGGCCGATGGCTGGAGCCGGACCCGCTTCAGTTCAAGGCCGGCGACGCGGACCTGTACCGATATATCGGCAATCGCGCCACAACACTAAACGATCCGTCGGGATTGTTCGTAGGCGTGGACGATATTGTAGAGATAGCAGGAGCGATCGTAGTTGCCATCTTTGTCGTGGACGGAGTAGCAGGTTACTACCTCGGAACTGCCATTGCACCATACACTACCGTCCCCTTGGCCGAGGGGTTGTATGATTGGATGTACTCCCAACCGTTTGTACGCCCGTTCAACCCCCCGCCGCCGCCGATCGACGTTCCAAGACTTATCGAGCGTCAGCGCTGTCGTTTGCTCCATTGGAATGCGGCCTTTTGTTTCTACCAATGTACGGATGGAACCCACTTCGAACTCAGGCACAATGGAGTTCTCCCGTGTCCGAACATCGTCATCAACCCGCTCGCCGTGTAGAGTTTGACGAGGCCGCATCGGAGAATCGCTTCTGGCGACTTTTTTTACCCATACTCCACTGACGAAAATAGGTGTGTGATGGTTTTGACGTTCGCAGAGCTTGGGCTGGATGACGGTAGTGAAGTTCTTGGCGTGGCCTATCATCACCTAACCGGAACAGTCATCGTTCACACAGAACGGTTGAATTGTACTCTTCCTAAGCGGCGAATGTTCTTTCGCTCATCTGTCACTCCCGGGTATCAGCCTATCGGAGAATTTCGAGAGGCAGTTTCCGTTGACAGTTACCTGGTTGACCAGTGTCGCCCGGCTCTTTACCTTGTCACGAATGAATGGAGGGAACTGAGTCAGGTCGCGGCAGGCACATGGGAAGCTCTCTATCGGTTTGACTTGAGTTCTCATCGCTGTGAACCGATTATTACGCGGGAGTCCCTAATACCGCCTAGCGGTTGGCAATCTTGTTGGTTGATATCGGCACTGGCTATGAGCGAAGACGGCGAAAATGTGTATTGCCAGGCGGGGCTTCTCACGGCAGATGGGCAAGCTAAGTATTTTATCGCCAAACTCGATTTAGATCGACTAATCCTTTCACTACTTGTGGAATTGGAAGCAGTATTCGCATGATTTGGGAGACCGAGCCGGAAAAGGGGACGAGAGAAGAAAAGGGGTCAGGTTCATTTATTGAACAAGAAAAGGGGTCAGGTTCATTTATTGGATAAATGAACCTGACCCCTTTTCTGACCCGATTCAGGCCGAAACCAGTTGTCCTTGACTGAGGGACTCGGTCAGAAAGAACTCCGTGTACACATCTGAGTTGGGATGACGAGAAGGAGACGTCATGAAAAATATATCACCAATGCTGTCCGCATTAATCTTATGTCTCGCGGGATGTTCTCGCGAATCGGGAACGGTTCACTTCGTCTTCACGGCTGGGTATAGGGGCGCCTTCATCATTTATACGAGCAAGGCGGACGGGATCACAATAGACGACTCGCCCGAAACTACGCATATGTGCGTCATCCCCCCGTCTGGAATTCTGCATGTGAAGGGCAAGGGTCCATTTTACAAATGGCACGGAACGACTGCGGCATTTGACAACGGTGAAAGTATACCGATGGCATCCCAGATGCGCTTCGTTCCGGATGGGGTTGTCGCATTCTGGGACGGAGGGAGCCGACCGGGTAGAATGCTCTACGACTTCATTGGCACCAACGAAGAGGCCAAGCGATTTCGCGACCAAACGGCTGCGGGGGACGTCATCGTTGGTGGAATAAAGCCCGACAACGGCCGCGAGGCTGGCAAAGACAAATAACCGAGTGCGCGGGAGTTGGAAGAAAGGACGTAACCGTTCATCCGGTTTCGCCCTTGTTTTCCAGGCCCAGACATTCTGCCTGATGATTGTTTCGGGGCCGTTTCATGTATCAGACGTAGCGTCTGACTTGGAAAATCCAGGAAAAACGCGGTGAACGGTTACACGCTTTTTACCGACAAGAAAAGGGGTCAGGTTCATTTATTGGACAAGAAAAGGAGAAAAGGGGTCAGGTTTATTTATTAGATAAATGAACCTGACCCCTTTTCTGACCCACTTATTGCTCAGCCGTTGAGGAGTATCCCAGCGGCTGAAAGTGGGGCAACTGGCGAATCTGTGCTGTATTAGCCGGCGAGAGAATATGAGTGCTTGCCGGGAAAAGAATCAATCGCGAGACACGACATCGGAGTTCTTGACATGCCTTGGAGCAGGACGAAACGACCTGGGATCACGACTGTTGACCATTCTGAAGGGCGGTGGGCTAACCGCTCCAATTTCTTACTCATTTGCGTCGCGGTCTTGAGTACGCAAGTGTCCGCGGGATGCGGCGACAACAAAAGGAGCGCTGACGTGAACATTCTGTACTCAAGCAAATCGATTGATGCCATAAAGAACTATGGGGACGCCAAGTACGGCCTGGGAAGTGTTGCCGAGTATAAGATCAACGAGATGAGCATAGCTGTTCTTACCGGCGACAGCGGCTCCGGCACCTGTAGGCTAGACGTCTTCGTGTATGTGCTGGAAGGGGGCGAATACCGATTATTACTTCTCCGGAGGACAAATACAGGATCGGTGAGCATCGAGATTGGCGGCAACAAGCTTGTCGCGAAGACAAAGACAGGCAAGGTGCTTTTTGAAATCCCTGAAAACAGCATGACACTCTTGTATGATGCCGCCGAGCAACCTTAGGTCGGCCGGAAAAGGGGACGGGCCGGAAAAGGGGGGCCGGAAAAGGGGACGGCCGGAAAAGGGGACGGCCGGAAAAGGGGACGGGCACGTTTATTTTGCCCCCTCTTTTTCGTCCCCTCCGGCTGGCACTTTCCGAGGCCGCCCCCTCGGACGCAGCGTCGCCCCCAGCCCGAGCGTGGTCGCGATTGCCTGGCTCCAGCCCACGCCGCCATAGGGCCGACCGCGTCGCACGCTCGTTCGCACCGCCGCCTCTTCGGAGGGCGAGGCCAGCTCCTGGACCCAGGCGCCCCACGGCTCCGGCCGCACGACCGGACCCGGGTGCCAGAAGGCGGGTCGTGGCGTGTCGGACTTCACCAGGGCGGCACTGCCCCACGGATACTCCTCCGCCCCCGCGCACAACCCGGCACGCAGCGGATTGCGCTCGACGTAGCGGAGGACGGTCAGCAGGTGCTCGTCGTGCTGGATGGGAAACGCCTTGAAACGGCCCTGCCAGAGATGTCCCTGGGAGTGGTAGTGCTGGTGGTAGCGGCGGACGTGAGTGTTCTGTAGCCAGTGCATCCAGCGGCTCAGGTCGCCGTCGTCGTGGGTCCAGACGACGAGGTGAAAGTGGTTGGGCATCAGGCACCAGGCGAGGACGCGCAGGGGGACTTCGACACAGGCGTGGTGCATCGCCTTGAGGAACGCTTGGTAGTCGCCGTCCTTGAAGAAGACAAGAAAAGGGGTCAGGTTCATTTATTGGATAAATGAACCTGACCCCTTTTCTGACTTGAAGAAGACATTTCTCTTTGGTTGTCTGATTCTGTGGGGTTGCGCCATGTCGCCGAACCAGCAGGTCGATGTATTCGGAAAAGTGGCCGACGAAACCGGCAAGTACCAACTCGTGCTGCGGTATGTGGAAGTTGATCGGCCCATCAAAGGTGGAGGCAAGGCATACGACTTTTATTCCTTGGCCTGGGAAGTTCAGCATGGCGATAAGTGGATTGAAAAGGCAGTTATTTCTCGCGCCGATTTTCAAAAGGGTGCCCAAAGACGGCGATGGATCAGTAACATTCAATCCTTCGACCCCGATACCAGTCACGCCCTCCTCCAGATCGGCGAAGAGGGGCCGCGGGATCTCGCCGGTGCCATGCACGTCACTTACTCGTGGCGTGAATGGGACGTGGAGAATAACCGGGAAATTCGCGTCATCCGGGTCTGCGAAAACCCATTTGAGGCATTCGGGATAGATAAGCCCGCTGGCTAGGGAGGACAGGGACAGTTCACGCAAACGGCCGAGTCACTCGCCGCCTTCCGCGCCGCCATCGATCTCTGACGAGCCCGAAGCGCGGCGCAGGATCAGTTTCGTCACTTCCGGCCGGCAGTTGTAGCGCAGCGGCTGCTCGCCGCCGAGGCCGCGGCTGACGTGCAGGACCGTCGGCCCTTCCTGAAACGTGCCGCCGGCGTAACGCCGTCCGTAGCGGCTCGGCAGCAGGATCGGCCCGACGAGCGGCAAGCACACCTGCCCGCCGTGGACGTGCCCCGACAGCATCAAATCGACGCCGTGGCGCCGCCCCCAGCCGACGTGGTCCGGCGTGTGACTCAGGCAGAGCTTGAACACGCCGGACGGACACGCCGACAGGTCCGGAGGAGGGCCGAACCACGGCCCCTCGTGGCCGATCACCACCAGCGGACGGCCGCGCAGCTCGACCCGCTTCCACGAGTTGCCCAGGACCTGCATCCCGATCTTGCCCAGGCGGCGCCGCACCCGCGCCGGCTCGAAGTAGAAGTCGTGGTTGCCGAGAATCGCGAACGCCTGCTCGCGCCAGCGCAGCCGCCCCAACAGCGGCACGATCCAGCGGTAGTGGCCGTCCGTGTCGACCAGGTCGCCGGTGAAAGCGACGACGTCCGGCTCCCAGGCGGCGCAGCGGTCCAGCACGTCGCGGTAGAACGCCTTGTCCGGCGTGCCGCAGAAGTGGAAGTCGGTCAGGTGCAGGACGCTCAGCCCCTCCCACTCCGGCGCCAGGCGCGGCAAGCGCAGCGTCTTCTCCGTAAAATCGACCGTGAAGACCTCGTTCCACGGCAATAACGCCAGGGGACGCCACGACCCCCGGCCGAACGGCCGGTAGCCCAGCGCCTTCGCCACGTCGACGGTGTGCGTATGGTTGCTCTCCAGCGCCGCCGGCCGCGGGCGGAAGCGGCGCCACAGCGTCAGCGCCGGGAAGACGACGAAGCCGACCAGCCAGCAGACGTAGACGTAAGCGCCGAGGACGACGTGCCCCCGCGCCGTCGCGCCGCGCAGGTCGAAGCCGAACGCGAGCCAGAAGACGGGCGGGCCGGCGAGGAAGAGCAGGCCGTGCGCGAACTGGAGGAGGTCGATGGCTCGGCGGCCGAGGCCCGAGCCGTACCAGAAGTTGTGGCCGGCGACGACGAGCGCGAAGTGCCCCAGGCAGGCGGCCGCGAAGAGGAGGGGGACGAATAACGTGTCGGCCGGAGGCGGCGAAAGCGCCAGCTGCGTCATGCTCATCGCGCGGGTCCCTGTCCCTCGAGGGCACACGCCTCCGGCCGCGCCGCCTTCTCCAGGGCGTTAAGGAGCTGATCGACGCGGAACGGCTTGTACAGGATGTCGCGCAACCCGTCCTGGCGCGCCTTCACGAGCGCGTGCGACGGGTCGTAACCGAAGGCCGTCATCAGCACGACGTGCGCCTCCGGCTGGGCCTGGCGCAGCTGGCAGTAGACGTCGTAGCCGTCGACGTCGGGCAGGCGAATGTCGGCGAGGATGAAGTCGTAGCCGCCGAGGCGCGCCATCGCGATCGCCTCGCGGCCGTCGCGCGCCGTCTCGACGACGCAGCCCCAGCGGCCCAGGAGGCTGTGCGCCGAGCGGCGCACGCGGTCGTCGTTGTCGGCGACCAGGACGCGCTTCCCCTTGAGCCGCGGCCGCACGCTGTCCTCGCACCCCGGAGGCGTCTTCGCCGGCAGCAGGTCTTCGCCGACTTTCTGGATCGTCTGCTTGATGGCACGGGCGCCGGCGAGGACCTGCTTCAGCTTCGTGCCCATCTCCGGGTCGTGGCCGATGTAGCGGTCCAGCAGCGCCGTGGCGGCGTTCAGGATCTCGTCGACCGGCAAGGCGACCTCACGGCTGATCGCCTCCACGGAGCGCGTCGCCGTGGTGTGCTTCTCGGCGGAGAGCAGTTCCAGCGTGTGCAGCGCCGAGGCGATCTCGCGGCAGAAGATCTCGGCGAACTGCTGGTCGCGCTCGCCGAAGCCGCCGGCGGCCGGGCTCTCGACGTTGAAGGTGCCGATGACCTGGTCCTCGTTCAGCAGCGGGACCGTCAGCGACGAGCGGGCGCCGGCGCTCCCTTCGATGTAGTGCGGGTCGTTGCAGGTGTCGGAGCAGAGATAGCTCCGGCCCGTGGCGGCCACGAAGCCGGTGACGCCGTTCCCCTCCGGCCGGGCGTAGAGGAGGCGGCCCGCGGCCTGCGGCGTCATCCCCTCCTCCAGCAGCGGCTCCAGCCGGCCCGTCTGGCGGTCTAGCAGGCGGATCTCGATGACGTCGTAGTGCAGCAGGTCGTGCGTCAGCCGCTTGATGTTCTGCTTGAGGGCCTCGATGCGTTCCTCGACGCTGACGTCGGCGAGCTGGTCGGAGCTGAGCGGCGCCAACTCCTCGCCGGCGCGGTGCAGGGCGTCGAGCTGCTGCTGCTGACGCACCTGGGCGGTCACGTCGCGGGCGAGGACGACGACCTGCGTCGGCTTCGCGCCGGGCTCGCCCAGGGGAGCGACGTCCAACTCGAGGGTGCGGTCGGCCTGGGAGCAGTGCAGGCGGCTGGTGGCGGGGCGGCCGGCGAACGCCGCGAGAAAGGGCGAAGGGTCGGGGCCGACGGTGACCGGCGAGCCGAGGGCCTCGTAGAAGCCGCGGCCGCGGGCCGGGGCGCCGCAATACGCCTCGAAGGCGGCGTTGGCCCACACGACGCGGAGGTCGGCGTCGACGACGGCCACGCCGTCGGCGAGGGCGTCGAGCAGGCGGCCGCGGCGGGTGAGTTCGGTGAAGGCGTCCCGCGTCGCCGGGTCGCGCGGGTCGACGAGGAGGGCCGCGAAGGGCTGCGCGCGCAGCAACTCCAGCGCTCGGGCGAGGGAGTCGGCGCGGACCACCTCGTAGCCCGGCAAGCAAGGCTGCGACGGGCCGGCCGACGCGCCGGAGCCGTCGAGAACGAGAATACGCGGTTGTTCCGTCACGGCCACTCCACCCCTCTGTGGGCACGCGAACCCGACATCCTACCGGAAATTATAAAGTTTACGCCGGTCTCCTACAAGGCACGGGTCCGGGCGTCCCCCGGCTTCCCCCGCCTTCCTCGCCCTTCTCGCCGATTTCCCCGCCTTTGCCGGGGGTATAGAATGGTCTCGACACGGACCGGGGACCATCTATGCGGACGCTGCTGACCGTCGCCGCCGCCGCGGCCTTCCTGCCGGCCGCCCTCGCGCGCGGCTACGACGCCCTCCTCGCCGACGGGAAGCGCCTACCCGGATCGCTCACCCTCGTCGGCGGACGCCTGCGCCTCAGCGCCGGCGAGCCCGCGCAGCCCGTCGCCGTCGGCCGAATCGTTTCTTTCCGCTTTTCTGCGCCCGCGCCCGCCCCCTTTCTCGCCGGCGTGACGCACGTCGCCCTCCTCCCTGGCGGCCAGCGACTCGGCGGCGAATTGCTGGCGTTCGACGCGGACGGCGCCACCCTGCGCACGCCCTGGCGGGATCGCCTCGTCGCGCCGCGCGGCGCCCTGGAAGGGGTAGTTCAACCGCCGGTGCAATTGACCCTCCTGGATGAGGATTTCGAGGAGGGCTTGAAGGCGTGGCAACTCGCCGGCGCGCCCGCCACGACCGCTCGGTTGCGGACCTCCGGCAAGTTCGCCCTGCTCCTGGAGCGGCCGGGGCAGTCGGCGACGTATGAACTGGCCGCGCCGCTCGACGCGGGACACGTCGGTGTCAATTTCCACGTCCCGGAGGCGGTATCCGGTGGACGCTGGGACGTCACGGCGGAGTTCGCGGGGACGAACGAGTCGGCGGCGCGCGTGACGGTCGCCGGCGCGGGAGACGCTTACGCGGTGGCAGCGCCGACCCCGAAGGACGAGGGCGTCCGCGTCCCGCGCGCGCCGGGCTGGCACCGCCTCGCCGTCGACTTCACCCCCACGTCGCTCCTGTTGACCGTCGACGACCGCCTCCTCTGGTTCGGCCGGGAGCGCGGCCCCGGCGGTCCGCTGCGCCGGCTGCGCCTGTCGTGCGACGCCGACGGAGCCGGGGGCGAGGCGCGCGGCGCCGTCGCGTTCGACGAGGTGACGCTGGCCCGGAGCGTCGACGAGGCGCGGCGTCCGCCCACGATCCCGACGCACGACGAGGCGTGGCTGGCGGCCGGCGATCAACTCTTCGGCCGGTTGCTCCGCGCCGACCGGCGCGGCTTCGACTGGGAGGGGCGCTCCGGCAAGCGTCACTTCTCCTGGACCGAGGCGCGCGGCGTCTTCCCCGCGCGGGTCGCGCGGCCGCCGCGCGCCACGGCGGGCGAGCAGGTGCGCGTCTGGCTGCGCCCGGCGTCGGGCTCGGTGCCGGACGAGCTGGAAGGCGTCGCCTTCGCCCTGGACGAGCGCCGCCTGACGCTGCGCCACGCGGCCCTCGGCGACCTCGACATTCCGCGCGACCGTCTCCTGCGGCTACGGCCGCTGTTCCACGGCGGCCTCATCGAGGTCGACAACGGCGTCCACGTCCTGGGGGCGGGGCCGAGCCTGACGCGCGGCTTCCGAGTCGACACGCTCCCCGCCGAGGCGCGGCTCGTGCTGACCGTCGGGCGCCTCGGCGGGCGCGGCACGCGCACGGAGGTTCTGCTGAACGGGGAGCGCGTCGACGACCTCGACCGCCACGCCGGCACGGTCGGCGACCCGGTGCGCGTGACGGTCCCCTTCCCCCGAGGCGGCGTGCGCCGGGGCGGCAACACGTTGGAGTTGCGCCAGACGCGCGAAGTCGGCACGCGACGTGCGACAGAGAGTGTCGTCGCGGACCTCGCCGTCGAAGTCCTGGACTGAACGGATCGCGGGGGGGTAGAATGCGCCAAGGAGGCCCGTCATGGTCCAGACGCGCGAGCGGTATGCCGGCGACCTGAGCGAGTTGGCGCGAATGCGCGCCCTGGTCGCCGACGTCTGCCGCCGCGCGTGGGGCGGCGACGACGAGGCGGCCGGCCGCCTGGCGCTGGCGGTCCACGAGGCGGCGTGCAACGTCATCCGGCACGCCTACGAGGGCGAGTCGGGCCGGGCCGTCGAGTTGGCGGTCGAGGCCGACGCCGCGCAGGCCCGCGTGACGCTCTACCACACCGGCCGCGACTTCGACCCCGACGCCGTCGCGCCGCCCGCCTTCGACGGCAGCCGCGAGCACGGTTTCGGCCTTTACCTGATCCGCCAAGTCGTCGATGATGTGACGTTCTTCGTCGACGAGGCCGGCCGCCGCGCCGTCCGCCTCACGCTGAAGCGGCCTTCCCCCGACGTCCCGGCACGCCCGTTGCCCCTTGCCGAGCCACGAGGTGGACCATGACGACGACCGCGGCCCCGTTCCGCGAAGCCAACCTGACCGCGACGCCCATCCGCGACCTGCGCCTGGCCATCGCCGGCACCCCGCTGGAGCCGACCCTCGACGAGTTCCGCCGCGAGCTGGAGGCGGCCGGTGTGACGCGGGTGCGGCCGCGCTTCTACCTGTCGACCGAGTGGGGCGTCCCCTTCGGCACGGTCGCCATCGCCCTCCCGTTTTACCTGGCCCGCCCCGACCTGACCGAGCTGCACGCCGAGCGCGTCGGCCACGTCGAGGGCTTCAACCGCCGCGACGTCCTCCGCTACCTGCGCCACGAGATGGGGCACGTCGTCAACTACGCCTACGAGTTGTACGAGTTGGAGGAGTGGGTGAAGCTGTTCGGCGCCATCACGCAGCCTTACGTCGAGGAGTACACCCCCGAGCCGTTCAGCCGTCGCCACGTCCGCCACCTGCCCGGCTGGTACGCCCAGAAGCACCCCGACGAGGACTGGGCCGAGACGTTCGGCGTCTGGATGACGCCCGGCGCGGCCTGGCGCGACGAGTACGCCGCGTGGCCGGTGGCGCTCGCGAAGCTGGAGTATTGCGAGCGCACGATGTTGCGGTTGCGCGACGTCGACCCGCCGGTGACGCTGGAGGAACTGGACGAGGACGTCGGCGAGTTGCCGTACTCGCTGGAGGAGTTTTACCGGGCGGAGCCGGGCGGCGCGGCGGAGTTTCCGCCGGGGCTGGACGGCGCCCTGCGGACGATCTTCGAGGACGTCGGCGCCCCGGAGGACGCGACGCCGGCGCCGCGCCGCCCCGCGGCCGACCTGATTCGCCGGGTCGAGCGCGACGTGCTGGCCGACGTGTATCGCTGGACGGGACACTTCCCGGAACGGACGCGGCCGCTGGTGCGCCACCTGGCGGGGCGAGCCGAGGCGCTGGGGCAGGTCTACCCCGAGGGGCGCGAGCTGAGTGTGGCGGTAGCGCTGACGACGCTGGTGACGGCGCTGGCGATGAATCACGTCCAACGGGGGAGCTACATGCCGTAGATAAAGCCGGCAGCAAGTCGCAGACGACACGACACGACAAAGGAGTTATCATGACGATTAATCAAGTATTTACACGATGGTCGTTGTTGCTCGCATGGTCGCTCTCCCTGGCCATGCCGGGTGGAGCATCGGGGCAAGAGCCCGGCGCCCCTGCGAAGGGGGCGAAGGATATTCTGCCGTCGCCGCCTCCCAAGCAGTACGAGGAACCAAGGGCGGCCGCCCTCCTCGCCAAGGCCAGCGAATTCATTCGCGTTGGCGAAGCCCGGGACAATTTCAAGGTGACCGGCGATGGCATGACCGTCGCCGTACTGGACACGGGCCTCCGAAAGACGCACAAGGACTTCACGGGCCGCGTCCCGGCGCAACTCAACTTCGCCACGGAAAACGAGGGCAGGGCTGACGACGCGACCGATCTGGACGGGCACGGCACTCACGTCGCCGGCATCGTCGCTGCCGGCGGCGACCATACCGGCATGGCCCCCAAGGCCCGGGTGATACCGCTCAAGGTCCTCGGCAAGAACGGGGGCAGTTGGGACGAGCTCGAGAAGGCACTCCAGTGGGTTCTGGACAACCACGAGAAGCACCGGATCAGCGTGGTGAACATGTCGCTCGGCGATAGCAGCAACTGGCAGGACGACCGGGACATTGCGCCGGGCACCGCCCGGGCGCGGGTGCGGGACCGAATCCGTGAGCTTCGCGCGAAGCGCGTGGCGGTGGTGGTGGCCGCGGGAAACTCGTACTTCAAAGCCGAATCGAAGCAGGGGATGGCCTTCCCCGCCATTTGCCGGGAGGTGATCAGCGTCGGTGCCGTTTTCGACGGCGACTGGGGGAAACAGGCCTACCACGACGGGGCGGAGGCCTACCGGACCGGCCGCGACCAGCTGACCCCGTTCTCCCAACGGCTGCTCCCGACCGACCTGGGCTACCGCACGACGGTGTTCGCGCCGGGGGCGCCGATCCTGTCGTCCGGTATCATGACCGACCGCGGCGAGTCGCTGTCGGGTACGAGTCAGGCGTGCCCCGTGGTCGCCGGCGTAGTCCTGCTGATGCAGCAGTACTACCGCCGGGAAAGCCCGCATCGCCAACTCCCCTCGGTCGACGACCTGGAGGCGTGGCTCCGGAGCAGTTCGGTGGCGATCACCGACCCCCCCCAAACGAAGGACAAAAAAACCGGCAAGCTCGGCGAGTACGACAACGTCAAGCACACCGACGGGAGGTTCCTGCGCCTCGACGCGATGGACGCCCTCGCGACGGTCGACCGGGCGGTCCAGGGTGAGATCCGCCAGCAGACAACCAAGAGCGCCAGCGAGGATCCGGAACTGCTCGAACTGCGGAAACGCGTCCAGAAGTTGTTGAGCGAAAAATAACGGCCCGATTCCAGTGAGCCGTTCTCGTGGCGGGGCGGTCGCCTGTCGCCGGCTGTGCCGCCGCCGGGACGGGCGTCCCGCCCGTGACGGCTTCACGTCGGCCCTGCGTTCGAGGAGGATCTGATGGGCATCACGAATCCACTCCGGATTGGGCAGCCTACGGCGTCCCGTTTGCGGGAGTCTCGGCATCGACGGGCTTCTTGGCTTGTCGTCCTGGTTGGGGCGACCGTGTTCCAAACCGGCGGGACCGTCGGCTGGTCACAGCCCCGGCAAGGACCGCCGGCGAAGGAATCGGCCACCGAGTTGGAGGCACGGATTAACCAACTCCGGACCCAGGGCAAGGTCTCGGACGCGGTCGAGGTGACGAAACGCTGGGTCGACGCCAATCGGCAGCGGGTGCCGGTCCCGGAACTGGTCGGCGTGACGCGGGCGCTCGCCGAGCTGCAGGTGGAGGCGGATCAGCCCGGCGACGCGGCCGCGACCCTCCGCGGCGTCGTCCGGACGATGCGGGGCAACGGAAAGGACTTTCCGGACTGGACGGTCCGCACGGTGACCGCGGAGTTGAGCGATGTCGACCAGTTGGCGAAGCTGAAGGGGCCCGACCGGAAGCGCCTAGCGCTGGCCCGCGGTCGGCTGCGCGCCGCCGAGGCCGACCCCCAGCCCGAGGGTGACCCGTCCAAGGTGGACCTGGCGCGGGCCGAGAAGACGCGGACCCTGCTCGACGGGGAGTTGGAAGCCGTGCACAGGATTCTCGGTGAGAAGACGCCATCCGTCCTCGTGGCCGACATTCGCGAAATGTTGGGACTAGCACTGCTGCACAACCGGGAATGGAAGCGCGCCGAAACGGAGTTTGCCGCGGCGCTCGACACGCGAATCACCCTCTACGGGGAAGTGCACCCGCAAACCGCTCAGACGCGCGCGATGCTGGCGCTGGTCATCTCAGACCCGATGCGGCCCGACCCCCGCATGGGTGAGGCGATCGCCCATGACGGCGAAGTCGTGGCGGTTTTCGAGCGCACCCTCGGCCCGCATGCGAAACAGACCTTGGACCATGTCGAAGCCGCGGCCCTTCGGTGCTCGGCGGCCGGCCGGCCGGACCTGGCGATGGTTTACGCCCAGCGCCTCGCGACCGCCCTCCGCCAAGGGTTCCCCGGGGAGCCGCGGCGGTGGATCCCGGCGACAGAACTGCTGGGCCAATCCGCCCAGGCGAGCGGCAACTTGCCGGTGGCCGAGGAGGCTTACCGCGAGCTGGGCGGCATTCAACGGGCGCTCGGCGAGGAACGGGGCGAGGCGGAGGCCAAGCTCGTCCTGGGGCAAATTCAAGCGGGAGCCGGCAATTTCGCTGAGGCCATCAAGACGTTGAAAGACGCCTGTGGGCGGTTCGAGAAGATACCCGGCGCCCGGTCGGACGTGGTGTCCTGTCTGGTCCCCCTCGCGTTCTGCCATCGGAAGACCGGGAACATAAAAGACGCGCGGGAGTCCCTCGACGCGGCGGACCGTATCCGCGGTGCCACAGCGGGCCGATCGATCGAAGGCCTCACGCTGCACCTCGAGCGCGGTCGGCTCCTCCTGGCTGACAAGGACTGGAAGGGAGCCCGGTCGGCCTTGAAGGCCGCGCTCGCGGCGGCGCCGGACGGTACGGTGACCATCACCGCCCCCTTGCTGGCGGAGGCCCACCGGCTGTTGGCGGACGCCGAACTCGGACTCGGCGACCCGGCGGAGGCCCTGAAGCAGCTTGAGGCCGGGCGGAAACTCTGCGTCGAACGGATGGGCAAGCGCCACCCTGCCACGCTGGACATGCAATACGAGCTCGGACTACTCCAGTTGCAGCGCGGGGACAAGGCGGCCGCGAGGGCCAGTCTGGCAGAGGCGTTCGGGGGACTCGTCGAGGCCACAGACTCCCTCCGGCTGGTGGCGGAATCCGAGGCCGTCCGGCGCCTGGCCCGGATCAACACCGCCCGGGACGCCCTCCTGTCGGCGATGCGGTCAGAAAAATGCCTGCCAGCGTCCGCACTCTACGAGCACGTCTGGCGGTCGAAAGGCCTCCTGACGAGGCACTCCATGGGCCGCTTCGGTCGCGCCGCCGAGGATCCCCGTCTCGACAAGGATCTGAACCGGTTGCGCGAAGTCAAGGTCGAACTCTCCAACCTCTTGTGGGGCTCTCCCCCCGCCACGCCCGAGGAGGCTCGCAAGACCCTGACGAAGCTGTCCGGGGAGAAGAAGTTGCTCGAGTCCCGCCTGGCCTTTCGCCCGAAGGCAGCGGGGGAGCCGGAGGCGCCGCCGGCCTCACCCCAAGACCTGGCGAAGCTACTGCCGCCCGGCATGGCGGTCGTCGATTTCATCGTGACGAGTCAGTTCGAGCCGTCGAAGGACCGGACCCGAATCGCCCGGGAGAAGATCTTTTACGAGGCGTACGTGTTGCGGTCCCGGGATGGGGGCCGCCGGCTGGAGGTGAATCGCGTCGAACTCGGGACGCAACGCGCGCTCGGCCCTACCCTGCTCCGTTGGCGTGAGGGCGTCTCCCGCAAACAGAACTACACGGCGGCCGTGACGCCCGAGGGGCGACTCCCCCCCGACGCCGATTCTGTTGAGCGGCTCGCGGCCATGCCGGACGACATCGCTTACCGGGGGTTGGGCGCCCGGCTACGTCAGGCCGTCTGGGACAAGATCGAGCCCCACCTCGCCGGGATCGAAACGGTGGTGATCCTCCCGGACGTGGACTTTGATCGCCTGCCGTGGTACGCCCTGCCGGGCAAGAAAGTTGACACCGACCTCATCGACGACTACGCGATCTGTACCGCCCTCAACGGCGAACACCTGGTGGCGATGGTCCGGCGTTCGGCCGGGGGGCCGCCGCGCAAGGCACCGCCCATCGACAACCGAGCGGCCCGGTCCCAGGGGTGTCTGTTTGTCAGCGATCTGCAATACGGAGAGGGCCGGGGGCACCCGTTCGTTACGAGCGGGCAAGAGGTGCCGGACATCATGGGTCTGAAAGCGGCACCAAGGCCTCACACGTGGCTGCGCGATGACGAGGCTCGCCCCTCCCGGGTGATTGAAGAGATGGGGAAACGTCGGGTCGTCCACTTATCCACCCACGGAAAGTATGCCACCCGCCTATTCGCTTCCGCCTTCACCCCCGACTAAGTCCTGAACTGTGAGTACAACCCCCCGTTCGACCCGGACTTGCTGTTCCGAGAGAAGCTCCACGACTTGGCCGCCCGCCGCGCGGGCCAGAAACTACTCTGGGCTGCCCCCGCCGACGCGGCGGCCGGCCTCGTCTTGGGAGAGTCCCCGCTGTCCTGTGGCGCCCTGACCATGTCGCGGGCAACCGGCCGACGCACCCCTTGGGACGAGGCCGACGTACTGAGCGGCGAGGTGATCGCCTCCCTCAACCTCCGCGGGACCGACCTGGTGGTGCTGTCGGCCTGCGAAACCAATCTGGGGCCGACGCTGGTCGGGGAAGGGACCCTGAGCCTGCAGCGCGCCTTCCTGTTGGCCGAGGCCCGGTCCGTCGTCGGCTCCCTGTGGGAGGTCGACGAACGGGCCACGGCGGAACTCATGACGCTGTTCTACACCAACCTTTGGGAGAAGGGGCTCACCAAGGTCGAGGCGCTACGAGTCGCGCAGCGGACAATGCGGGACTACTACAACTGGAACGACGGGAGCCACCGCAAGCCGGAAGGAACAGCCCCTCTTTCCCGCGAGAACCGGACCCCGCCGAGGTTGTGGGCCCAGTTCATGCTCACCGGTGACTGGGGGCGGCCCCTGGATAGATGACTGACGCGTGGAGCCTTATGTGAAAGCGTCAGCGGACCGCCTCGCGTGGGCGCGACGCCGCGCGGGCGCGAAACGGCAAGCCGGACTCAGGCCACCGCTGGCTCGGCGCGGCGCTCCAGCGCCAGCTCGGCGATGCGGTTGACCAGGGCCGGGTAGTCGAGCCCGCCGGCCTTCGCGGCGGTGGCGAACTCGCCCGACTGCTCCAGGTAGCAGCTGGCGTTCACCTCGATGACGTAGATCTCGCCCGCTTCCGTCAGCCGCAGGTCGACGCGGCCGTAGTCGCGCACGCGCAAGGCGCGGTAAGCGTCGAGCGCGACCTTCTTGAGCCGCGCCCGCAACTCGTCGGGTACGTCGGCGAGGACCGCCTTCGACCCCTTGTACTCGGCGCTCTCCTCGTCCCACTTGGCCTTGGCGTCGAGGACGTGCGGCGCCCCGTCGGGCATCCCGGAGAAATCCATCTCGATGGGGGGAAACGCGGTCGGCTCCTGGTTGCCGAGGACGCCGACGTAAAACTCGCGCCCCTCGACGTACTCCTCCGCCAGCGCCGAGTCGTGGACCTGTTCGTGGATGAAGGCGACGCGCTCCATGAGTTCGCGCACGGTGTGGACGAGCGACTTGGCGTCGATGCCGATGGAGGCGTCCATGCGCAGCGGCTTGACGAAGAAGGGCGGGCGCAGGTTGCCGCCGGTCTCGAAGTCGGCGTCGCGGGAGAAGACGGCGAAGTCGGGGCAGAGCACCTTTTCGTAGGCGAGCAATTTCTTGGCGAGGCCCTTGTCCTCTTGCAGGTAGAACTCGCCCGGCCCGCCGCCGGTGTAGGGCAGGCCGAGCAGGTCGAGCAGGCCGACGACGCCGACGGCGCCCAGCTGGCTGTCGCCGAACGTCTCCATCAGGTTGAAGACGAGGTCCGGCTTGCGGCGCCCGAGGCCGGTGATGAGTTTCTTGACGTCGCCGTGGCCGCCGAGGACGGACGTCTTGTGTCCCGCCTTGCGCAGGGCGCGGGCGACCTGGTCGACGACGACGTCGTGTTCCCTGGCGCCTTCGCGCTCGACGTGGGTGAGGACGGTCATGTTCATCGGCTTGCCTCGTTCGCGGGGTGGTGACGCCGGACGGCGGGTAAGGAGCAAAGCGAATGCCGCCGCGATTTTTCGCACTTCCTCCTTGAACGGCGCGGGGGCCGCCTGGTATACTTCCTCATGTCCTCCGTCGGACACCCCACAGGGCGCCGTTGTTCCGGCCCCTCAACGCGACCCGCCACCGCCTCCTTCTTTCGAGGCCGCGCGCCTTCTTGCCGCCCTCGCCTGTCGTGACGTCCGTCGACTTGGCGTTGGCTCCTGACCGGGCCGGGTCCGCTCACCGTCGCTCGCACCGAGAGGAATGAAGATGACTCCGCTCTTTGCCGTCTTTGGCCTGGGCACCCAGGAAATCGTGCTGCTGCTGCTGATCGGCGTGCTGCTGTTCGGGCGCAAGCTGCCGGAAGTCGGCCGCTACCTGGGCAAGGGCATCGTCGAGTTCAAGAAGGGCATGAAGGGCCTGGAGGACGAGCTGGACGTCGGCAGCGTCGCCCGCTCCGAGCCGGCCGCCCCGGCGCTGGAGGCGCCGCGGCCGCCGCAGCGCGTCCAGACGTCGGCGCCGAAGTTCGAGGACAACGCCGGCGCCATCACGCCGCCGCGCGCCCAGGCGTGAGAAAGAAGGGTTGTCACCCGCCGGGCACCCGATTAGAATCCTTCGGGTGCCCGGCGAACGGGTACAGGATCTCGGGCGCTTAACTCAGCGGCTAGAGTGCTATCCTCACACGGTAGAAGTCACTGGTTCAAATCCAGTAGCGCCCACTCTCGGAAGGAAAAAGTCCCTCTCCTTCCGCCGGCCTATCCCTTCGCCTTGAGTAGTTTCGCGACCGTCTTTACCATCAATTCCTCGCTCGGCGCCGCCAGGGCGACGGTCGGCTCGTAACCGCCTTCCAGAAACGCCTTGTTCGTCGGGATGTAGCCGGGGCCGTCGTCGCCGTAGCCGGCCGCGCACACGAACAGGTCGTCGCGCAGCTCCTGCGCCTTCCGCTGGTACTCGACGAACGGCTCGCCCGGCAGGTGCAGCACGACCGCCTTGCCGAGGTCGAGGCAAGTGAACTCGATGGGCCGCTCCCGCCGCTTCAGCCAGGCGATCTGGTACGCCGCGTTGTTGCGCGCCGCCTTCGCCTTCTTGGGGTCCATGAGGATTTTACGACTCTCCTCCTCGCCGAACGATTTCTCCTTGCGCGGCGGCATCGTCACCGGCTCGACGCGCCACGCCCAGCCGGTCAGCGGGTGCCGCTCCGTCGCCGCCGACGCCGCTTTCATCCCCTCGGCGATGCGGTCGCGGAGGACGACGCGGTTCTCCTTCGAGCCGTCGTTGTACTTGCCGGCGGTCACGTTGCCGGCGCAGCCGGTGAAGTAGACCTGGAAGACGTTCGTCTCGTCGCGGCGCTTGCGGCGGGCGAGGCCGCAGAAGTCGGCGCTGACGCGGCCGTCGCCGTAATAGCTCATCGGGTGTGTCGCGTAGTAGTGCAGCGCCGCGACGGGCTTGTCGCCGTTCCAGAAGTTCAGGGTACGCAGCCAGGGGTCGATCAGCCCTTCCGGCTCGGCGCGGGCGACCGGGTCCTTGGTGGCGCTGGTGCGCGTGTACTTGACCTTGCCGTCGGGGCCGAGGACGCGCCGGTTCGACGCCACGTGCTCGACTTTCGCCTTGCCGATGCCGAAGTGAGAGACGGGGACGGTCTTGGCGAGGGCCGCTTTCGCCGCCGCGGCGACCCCGGCGACGGCGCGGTCGAAGAACTTCAAGTCGAGCGAGGTGTTCGGCTCGGGCGCCGACTGGATGAGGCGTTCGGCCTCGGTGTCGGCGAAGGGGGTGTTGTGGGGGTGGACGCACTGCACGGCGACGTTGGCGGAGACGGTGTGCGTCGCCTCCGCGAGGGCCTTGCGCCAGGCGAGGTGGGCGTCGTTGCGGAGGCCGCACCAATCGACGGCACAGAGGACGACGGGTTGCCCCATGCCGAGCAGGACGACGCCGAGGGCGGAGAGCGGGTCGTCGACGCCGCGAACGGGCTCGATCCAGCCGCCGCAGAGAGGATGTCCGGGCGGCGGGGTGACGTCACAGGTGAAGGTCGCGAGGTGGAACGCGGGCATGGGTCTTCCCTCCGGGAAAGGCGCGGGTGGCGCAAGTCCTTCGGACGGCAGCGGTGTTCAAACTGAAGGTACGCCGGCGCCGACGAATCGTCTTTTGTGATTGCAGGCGGCGCGGCCAAAGTCAACAATATCTTCGGCGCATTCCGCGCCGCCCGGCCCGAGGGCCGGTGGCGCTTTGGACGAAAGAGGGCCTTCCCATGCGTTGGCGTAAACGGTTCGGCCGCAAGTGGCTCGTCGTGTGCGGTGCGGCAGGCGCCGCCCTCCTCGCCGGCACGGCTGCGGCGACCGCGCAAACCCGCGGCGGCGGCACCGGCCTCAGCAGCGGCGGCGGGGGTACCGGCCTCAGCGGCGGGAGTGGCCTGGGCGGCGGCGGCGGCCTGGGCGGCGGGGGCAGCGGCCTCAGCGGCGGCGGCGGTTTGGGGAGCAACAATTCCAGCAGCGGCTTCACGCTCGGCAATACTATCTCGCTCGGCGGCGGCACCCTGGGAGGCACCGGCCGCAGCTCCGCCATCTCGTCGTCGAATCCCTTCGCGGCCTATTACTCCAACCCGATGGCCGCGGGACTTCCCGGCGGGAGCAACGCCGGCTTCGGGGCTCCCCTTTACCAGAATACGTCGGGGGGGCTGAGCCTCGGCAGCGGCACCTTCGGCTCGTCGGCCGGACGCACGGGCGGCTTCGGCACGTCGGGCAGCAGCTTCGGCTCGACGGGAAGCGGCTTCGGAACTTCGGGAAGCCGCACGGGCAGCAGTTCCAGCGGGACGAGCGGCTTCGGAAGTTCGGGCGGCTCAAGTGGTTTCGGCGGCTCGGGCGGGTCGGGGGGCTTCGGCTCGACCGGCAACCGCGGCGGTGGTGGAACCAACTTCGGCTCCTCGGGCTTCGGCGGCGCAAGCGGTGCAGGTGGCTTCGGCTCCACGGCGGGTCGCACGGGAGGCACCCTCGGCGGCGCGACGGGCGGCGTCGGCGGCCTGGGCTCGACGGGCCGGATCGGCGGCACGACCGGCGGCGGAATGGGCGGCACAGGCGGCCGGACGGGCACGACAGGTACTGGTACGACCGGGGCGGGCCGCACGACGAGTTCCGGTACGGGGAGCGGTGCGATCGGCGTCGCGCAACTCTCCCCGGCGGCCAGTCGCTTTCTCACCGACGTGCAGCAGGTTCTGGCTCAGTCGACCCGGCTGCCGTCGCGGGACACCATTCGCGTCGGCCTGGATGGGGGCGCCGTCGTGCTGAGCGGCAGCGTCGCCGACGACTACGAGCGCCGCATGGCCGAGGCGGTCGTGCGACTCACGCCGGGCGTGCGCGAGGTCCGCAACGACCTCGAAGTGCAGGAGACGGCGCCGGTGCCGCGTCCGGAGCCCTGATAATGAGCCGCTGGCGGCTTCGCAATCCGCGAAGCCGCGAGCGGCGTGTTAATCACTTCGCCTTCACGTCGTAACACAGCAGCACGTCCTGATCGCGCAGATACAGCTTGCCGTTCGCGAGGACCGGGTGCGGCCAGGCGTTGGAGCGGCTGCGCTCCGGCTGCTCGAAGCGGCCGCGTTCGACATAGCCCTTCGGACTCGACTCGATCAGCAGCATGGTGCCGCGCTCAGTGCGGTAGTAGAGGCGGCCGTCGGCGCAGGCGATCGAGCCCTTGGGTGCCTTCCGCTCGTCCCACATCACCTTGCCCGTCTTCAGTTCCAGGCACACCAGATAGCCGCCCTCGTTGCCGCCGTTGGCGCCGTAGAGGTAGCCGTCGACGACGACCATGCCGCCGTGCTGGTTCATCATCTTCTTGGTGAAGTAGACCTCTTCCGCACGGACGCCGTCGGCGCCGTCCTTGACGAGCTTGACGAGTCCGCCGCCGACGCCGTAGGCCGAAGCGGCGAAGACGTGGCCGTCCTGGTAGAGCGGTGTCGAGCAGTTGGCGGTGCCGTTGGCCACCTTGTTGTAGCGCCACAGGAACTTGCCGTCGGCCGCGGATACGCCGACGATGCCGTTGCGCAGGTACTGGACGTACTCCTTGCGGCCGTCGAACTCGGCGGCGATGGCCGAGGCGTAGGCGGCCGAGTCGCCCTCGGGCACCTTGGCCCGCCAGATCGTCTCGCCGGTCTTCTTGTTCAGGGCGACGAGGGTCGCGTCCTTGCCGCCGGGCGTGCAGATCAGGCGGTCGCCGTCGACGAGCGGCGACTCGCTGTAGCCCCAGCCGCTCATCATCTTGCCGCCGAAGTCCTTCGGCAGGTTCTTGCGCCAGACCTCCTTGCCGGCGGCCGTCTCCAGGCAAACGAGGTCGCCGGCCGTGCCGAGGGCGTACACGAATTCGCCGTCGACGGCCGGCGTGCTGCGCGAGCCTTCGCCGTAGCCGATGCGGCGGTTGGCGGTGGTGACGCGGGCGAACCACAGTTCCTTGCCGCTGGCCTCGTCGAGCGCCCAGACGATCTCGTCGTTGTCGCGGTAGCCCATGCCGAAGACGCGGCTGGCGGCGACCGACGGCGTGCTGTAGCCGCCGCCGATGCCGCGCGCCTTCCACGCGAGCGCCGGGCCGTCCTTGGGCCAGGTCGGCAGCAGGCCCTTCTCGCGCGACACGGCGGTGCGCTCGGGGCCTTGCCACTGCGGCCAGTCGAACGGCTTGGGCGCGTTGACGTTATTCTCGCCGGCCAGGGCGTGGCCGGCCAGCAAGACAAGGAGACACGAGGCGCGGCATTTCACGAGTGGATTTCTCCTCGGGCAAGCGGACGGCGGGTAGGGGGGACGAGGCGGGGTAAGCGGGGGAGGGTACTGCTCGATTCCGGCCTACAGATTGAGTATAAGAGGGGCCGACGGCGTCAGCAAGCGCGTTCCGGGAGGGGGCGTCGTCGTTGAGAGGGTGGGCGTCGTCGTTGCGCGGGTAGGCGCCCCGGCGTGGGAGTCCGGGGGTGCGCTGCGCGACCCCCGGCTGTGGGATGTAACCCCTTCGGGGTAGGGCTGGGGGCATTTTACCCCGAAGGGGCAGGGCTTCCAACATGTTCAGTAGTTGTACCGTATTCTTCCCTTGGCGGGTGGCTGAAAACGCCCGTGGTTTTCGGCATGTCCCGCCTCGGCCACGGCGAGGCCCGACTGACAGTGGA